>NZ_JBHUIW010000021.1:0-114302 GCF_042682915.1 Rhodoplanes azumiensis
GCAGAATCAATGCCGTGCACCTCTTCAAGCACAATCCGTGCCGGACAGCCGTGGCCGAAGCCCGGCCATGACGCGCGGCTGGCGTCCATGGCGCGGCCACAGCCCGTAAGGCGGAATAGCGAAGTGCATTCTGCCGGCCGGCGCCGACGACCTCGATCCTGAGGGCAAGGCGCGGCCACCCGGGTCCGCTTCGCGGCCCGAGTGCACACTCCGGCCGCAGGCCGCCTCTCGAACCATGCGACCCATAAAGTCGAGGGCCCGGGGCCGCATCCTTCGAGGCCCGGCTTCGCCGGGCGCCGCAGGCCGAGGCGAGAGGTTCGGTGCAGCCTGCCGGCGCCCTGCACCACCCCACCGCTCGCTTGACTTCCGCCGAGACCGGGGGCTTTTGTCGCCCGCTCGCCGTCGCCGCGAGCCAATTCCATTCCCGGATTCCACCCCCGGACACCACCCCCCGGTCAGTCCCCTGATGCGCAGTTATCTCGATTTCGAAAAGCCCGTCGCCGAGCTCGAGGCCAAGATCGAGGAGCTGCGCGCGCTGGAGCAGCCGGCCGGCGCGGTGGAGATCGGGGAGGAGATCGCGCGGCTGGAGGGCAAGGCCGCCGAGGCGCTCAAGGCGCTCTATGCGAACCTCACCCCGTGGAACAAGACCCAGGTGGCGCGCCATCCGCAGCGGCCGCACTGCCTCGACTACATCGGCGGGCTGATCGCCGACTTCACGCCGCTCGCGGGCGACCGCACCTTCGGCGAGGACGAGGCGATCGTCGGCGGCTTCGGCCGCTTCCGCGGCGAGAGCGTCTGCGTCATCGGCCAGGAGAAGGGCTCCTCCACCGAGAGCCGGCTCAAGCGCAATTTCGGCATGGCGATGCCGGAGGGCTACCGCAAGGCGGTGCGCCTGATGGAGATGGCCGACCACTTCGACATCCCGGTGATCACCCTGGTCGACACCGCCGGCGCCTATCCGGGCATCGGCGCCGAGGAGCGCGGCCAGGCCGAGGCGATCGCCCGCTCCACGGCCGCCTGCCTGGCCCTGAAGGTGCCGAACGTCGCCGTGATCCTCGGCGAGGGCGGCTCGGGCGGCGCCATCGCGATCGCCACGGCCAACAAGGTTCTGATGCTGGAGCACGCCATCTACAGCGTGATCTCGCCGGAGGGCGCCGCCTCGATCCTGTGGCGCGACGCCGGCAAGGCGCAGGAGGCGGCGACCGGCATGAAGATCACGGCCGACGACCTCCTCAAGTTCGGGGTGATCGACGCCGTCATCCGCGAGCCGATGGGCGGGGCGCACCGCGACTGGGCGGCCGCCATCAACGCCACCGGCGACGCCATCGCGACCGCCTTCGACGGCCTGCGCGAGCTCGGCCCCGAGGCGATCCGCCAGCACCGCCGCGACAAGTTCCTGGCGATCGGTCGCACGCTGGCCTGACGGGCCGCATTTTCGCGCGCGAGATCAGGGTGATCTGCCCCACGTTAACGGTCCGGCAACCATCCGGGCGGACAGTCGTCGCGAGACCTCCGTACACCCCCGATTCACCATGCCGTCGCGGCGGGGGGAGGGGCCGGTTCCACTGCCTTGCTAAAACCACATCTCGACGCTAACCGGTCGTTAGGGAATGGGACGAGGGGGAGTGCCGTTTGAACCGTCATTCGGCGTGGGTCCGGACGCTCCTGGCGTCGGCGGCGGTCGCGGCTGCGATCGCGCTGGCCGGGTGCCAGACCGACGGGATCTCGCAGATCCCGAGCAAGGCGATGCAGCCGCTGTCGCGCGAGATGGTGGCGACGCTCGAAAAGAAGAACATGCCGGTCGATTCCCCGATCCTGATCCGGATCTTCAAGGAGGAATCGGAGCTCGAGGTCTGGAAGCAGGACTCGTCCGGCCAGTACGCCCACCTGAAGACCTACCCGATCTGCCGCTGGTCGGGTGAGCTCGGCCCCAAGGTCAAGCAGGGCGACCGCCAGGCCCCCGAGGGCTTCTACGCGATCACGCCCGGCCAGATGAACCCGAACTCGAGCTTCCACCTCGCGTTCAATCTCGGCTTCCCCAACGCCTACGACCGCGCCCACGAGCGCACCGGCGCCTTCCTGATGGTGCACGGCGACTGCTCGTCCTCGGGCTGCTACGCGATGACCGACGAGCAGATCACCGAGATCTACGGGCTCGGCCGCGAGGCCTTCCTGGGCGGCCAGAAGTCCTTCCAGGTCCAGGCCTATCCGTTCCGGATGACGGCCCTCAACATGGCCCGCCACCGCACCAGCCCGCACATGGCGTTCTGGCGGATGCTCAAGGAGGGCAACGACCACTTCGAGGCGACCCGCCAGGAGCCGAAGATCGACGTCTGCGAGAAGCGCTATGTCTTCAACGCGACGCCGACGGCGGGCGGCTTCAGCCCGGCGGCGCGCTGCCCGGCCTACCAGGTGCCCGAGGACGTCGTCGCGGCGGTCCGGCAGAAGCAGGACGCCGACGAGCGCCAGTTCGCCCACTACGTCGCCCAGGGGGTGCAGACCGCGGCGGTGCGCACCGGCAGCGACGGCGGCATGCATCCGACCTTCCTGGCGAAGATCAACCCCAACGAGACCTTCGTGTCGAACGGCCGCAAGGTCGCCAGCCTGCCGCCGCAGAGCCCGGGCGGCAAGGCCACGCTGGTCTATCTGCCGAACACGCCGACCGCGGCGACCGCGGTGGCGTCGGCCGACACCGAGACGACCTCGGGCGTCGGCGCCCGGGTCGCCTCGGCCGACGGTGACGGCGCCATCGGGGCGCTCGGCAAGTGGTTCGGCATGGGCAAGAGCGAGAGCGCCCCGCCGCCGAGCCCCGCCGCCGCGCCGGCACCGGCCGCCAAGCCGGCCGCCGTGAACGCCGCGCCGGCCGCCAAGCCGGCGCCCGCCCAGACCCAGCTCGCCTCGTCGTCGTCGCGTCCGGCGGCGCTCGGGGCCATTCGCCCGACCACCCAGCCGGCGTCGACCGGTCGGGTCGAGGCGAGTGCCGCACCGGCCCCCGCCGCCTACGCGGGCGGTAGCTTGATGCCCGGCGCCAAGCCGGTGCTGTCGTCGTCGAGCTTCGGCAACTAGCGCCGGATTTCGGTCGACGCCACGTCGACGGCCTCACATCAGCCGGTCGAGCTCGGTGCGGCTCGCCGACTTGCGCAGCTTGATGAAGCGGACGACGCGCTGGGCCGCCTCGGCGGTCAGCTCGATGTAGTGCTGGAACGCGGCGCGGGGGTCGTCGGGCTCGCCGAGCGTCACGGCCAGCACGGCCTTGGCGTCGGACCAGCCCAGGCCGGCCGCCTTGCACAGGATCAAGAGGGCCTCGTCGGACCGCTGGCGGATCAGGTTGCGCACCGCGATCGCCGGCACGTCGGCGACGGCCGCGAGGGTCTCGACGACGGGGCCGCGCTCGCCGTTGCGGGCCTGCTCGCACAACCGCCGCTTGATGGCGTCGGAATCGAGCCGGACCGCCGGGCCGTGATGGGCGTGCAGGCGGGCGTGCACCAGCTGATCGCCGATCGCCGCGATGGCGTGATCGAGCCGGGTGCGCACGGCCGGGTGCGCCGAGGCCGCCAGCCGGCGGCGCACGATCTCGCCGGCGTCGCGCACCATCTCGCAGAACAGGTCGGCCGGCACGTCGCTGCGTCCGGCGAACAGCTCGGCGAGCTCCTCGTCGCCGCGCGCCCGCACCGCGATGGTCTGCAGCCCCGCGTCGGAGAAGCGGGCGCCCGGATTGGCCGTGATCTTGCGGGTGACCGCGATGTCGCCGCGCTCGACCACGATGTCGGTGACCACCTCGGAGAGATGCTCGCGGGCCGCGATGGCGGCGAGGTGACCCTGACCCTTGCTCCGCGCCACCTCGACCAGCAGCGCGTCGGTGACGCGCGGGGATTTCTCCAACACCGGCCGTGCGATGTCGATGTCGTCGTGGCGGGCGAGGCGGCCGATGGTGTCGCGCGGCGCGTTGGCGATCGGTGCGAGCTGCAGGCCGAGCCGAACCAGGGCATAACGTTCGACCGTGTCGACGAGGCGCTCCATCACGTCGTCGAACAGGCCGACCTGCGCGTCGCCGAGCTGCGTCGACGTCGCCAGGAACAGGTCGGTCACCCGGCGCAGCACCGCGCTGCGTCGGTCGGCGCTGCCGCTCGCGAGAACGCTGGACAGCTCTTCGATCAGGGGCACCGAGGCCGGCATGACGGTGGGCTCCGGGTCAGCGAACGGCGGTCGGCACCAAGGCGAGCCAGGCCTCGGGCGGGGGCGGCGACGCGCCCGGATCGACCGGGACGAAGGCGACGCCGAGGTGATGGCGATCGCGCCAGACGGCGACGCAGCGCACCCGGATGCGCCCGGGATCGACGACCAGCTCGAACACGCCCGGCACCGCGGCGGCATCCGCCACCAGAAGACAGGCGCCGCCGACCGAGACGTTGACGACGGCGCAGTCGATCGCGTCGTCCCGGTCCACGATCCGACCAGTGGCGAGGGTGAGAAAGCGCGGGTGGCGGCGCTGCCGGCGAACGGTTCCGGACGAGGAAGAGGACGCGAAAAAGGACATGCCGTCGACCCCAGTTCTCGAATGCGCAAGTGCCGGGATGGTGGACAACCGCGGTCGTCACGGTCCGTTTGTGATCGGCCCGCGAAGGTCTCGCCTGGACCGGCGGTTTCGACCCTCGGGACGATACGACACAACCCTGAATACATGATTACAAATCATCGGTATGGAATTTCGGACACCACCCGCAAACAGTGTAGTTCTTCGGGTCGGCTATTAGTGCCGCCCGGCGCCGAACACGACGGAGGCGCGGCTGCAGACCTCCGATTGCCGCCGAAGACGCTCGTCCCGGCGATCCACGCTCTCGGTCTCGGAGGCATCCAGGTCGTCGATGGCGCGACGTGCGCGGGGATGACGCGCCGAGCGGCACGGCGGCGCGGCCGCGCTCACATCATCTTCCGGATCTCGGCCGGGGTCGCCACCTTGCGCAGCCGGATGAACCGGACGACACGCTGGGCCGTCTCGGGGGTCAGGCCCGAGAAGGTGCCGAAGGCGGTGCGCGGGTCGCCGGCGGCGCCGGTGGCGGCGAGCAGCACGGCCTTGGTATCGGGCCAGGCGAGGCCCGCGACCTTGCACAGGATCAGCATGCCCTCCTCGGAGCCCTGCTTGATCAGGCTCTTGATCGCGGCCTCGGGAACCTCGGTGATGTCCGCGATCGCGTCGATCACGTCGCTGCGCTTGCCGGCGCGGGCTTTGTCGCACAGCGCCTTGAGCTTGTCGGGCGCCGGGCTCGCGACCGTGGTGCCGGGCGCCTCGGCCTTGCGGCGGGCATGCAGGAGATGATTGCCGCACGCCGCCATCGCCTGGTCGAGGCGCTGGCGCACGCCCGGCTCGTCGCAGCGCGCGAGCCTGCGACGCACCTCGTCGGTGGCGTTCTTCACCAGGTCGCGGAACACCTCGGCCGGCACGTCGCCGCGATTGGCGACCAGCACGGCGAGCGACTCGTCGAGATGGGCCCGGCCCGCGATGGTGCGGAAGCCGGTCTCGGAGAAATGCGCGCCGCGATTGGCCGTGACCTTCCGCGTGACGTCGAGATCGGCGCGATCGATCAGGGCATCGGTGACGACGACCGACAGGGCGCGGCGCACCGCGATGGCGGCGAGATGCGTCTGCGGCTTGGTCGTGGCGATATCGGCCAGCACGGGATCGGGCAGCCGGGTCGAGCGTTCCAGCACCGGTCCGGCGACCGCGATGTCGTCGGACCGGCAGAGCCAGGCAATGGTGTCGAGCGGGGCGTTGGGCAGCGGCGCGAGCTGCAGTCCGAGCCGGATCAGCGCGTGCCGCTCCACCGAGCCGACGATCAGCTTGAGCACGGCGTCGAAGAGAGCGACGTGCTCGTCCCGGAAGCCGCCGGCCTGGGTGAGAAACAGATCGGTGAGCCGGCGCAGGATCTCGCCGCGGGTCTCGGGCGTGCCCTGGTCCAGGAGGGCAGGAAGATCGGCCAGCAGGGTGTTCGGGACGGCCGTCATGACGTGCCGCCCGAGGCTGCCGGGCGTGGCATCCGACAGGTCATGGCACCGGGCGTGGCACGATCCGGCATGGGGAGACACCCGGGACGACGGCGAAGCGCCGGGCTACGGACGGAGACGGCCCCGGACGGGACCAGCGAGCGTCGCCCCCCCGGGGCGTTCCCGGGATGACGATCGCCAGACTCTAATGCGGAATGGTGAACGGGGTTTTAATTTACCACTAGAACGGGCGGGTTAGACCCCCGGCCGTGCGGCGAGGCTCCGACCTCGCCCCCCCGGGGCGAGGTGAAGCGCCGCCGCAGCGTCGCCTCAGGCGTAGCGGCCGTGGCAGTGCTTGTACTTCTTGCCCGAGCCGCACGGGCAGACCTCGTTGCGGCCGACCTTGCCCCAGGTGGCGGGGTTCTTGGGGTCGCGCGCCGCGGCCTCGATCGTGTCGCCGTCCTGGCGTCTGCCGAGCAGCAGGCCGACATCGGCCGGCGCGAACTCGTTCTCGCCGGTGGACGGATCGATCTTGGTCGCCTCCATGTAAGGGAGTTGCGACTCCTCGGGCTGCTGCTGGACGATCTCGACCCGCATCAGCTGCGACGTCACGGCCTCGCGGAGATTTTGGCTCATCGCCTCGAACAGGGCGAAGGCCTCGGCCTTGTACTCGTTGAGCGGGTCGCGCTGGGCGTAGCCGCGCAGCCCGATGACGTTGCGCAGGTGGTCGAGCATCACCAGGTGCTCGCGCCACAGATGGTCGAGCGACTGCAGCAGGATCGACTTCTCGACGTAGCGCAGCACGTCGGGGCCCCACTGGGCCGCCTTGGCGGCCATGTGCTCGTCCGCCTTGCGCTCGATGCGGGCGATCAGCTCCTCGTCGGCGATGCCCTCTTCCTTGGCCCAGTCGTGCACCGGCAGATCGAGGCCGAGCACGCGCTTGAGCTCCTCCTCCAGGCCGGGCGTGTCCCACTGCTCCGGATAGGCGTTCTCGGGGACGTGCTTGCCGACCAGGTCGTCGATGACGCTGTGGCGCATGTCGGTGACGACCTCGTTGGTCACCTCGTCGCGCATCCAGTCGATGCGCTGCTCGAAGATGACCTTGCGCTGGTCGTTCATCACGTTGTCGAACTTGAGGAGGTTCTTGCGCAGGTCGAAGTTGCGCGCCTCGACCTTCTGCTGCGCCTTCTCGAGCGCCTTGTTGATCCACGGATGGACGATCGCCTCGTCCTCGCGCAGGCCGAGCTTCTGCAGCATGCCGTCGAGCTTGTCCGACCCGAAGATACGCATCAGGTCGTCCTCGAGCGACAGGAAGAACTTGGAGTGGCCGGGGTCGCCCTGCCGACCGGAGCGGCCGCGCAGCTGGTTGTCGATGCGGCGCGACTCGTGGCGCTCGGTGCCGAGCACGTAGAGGCCGCCGGCGGCGAGCGCCTTCTCCTTCAGGCGCGCCACCTGGGCCTTGATCTCCTCGATGCGGGCGTGCCGCTCGGCCTCGTCGGTGACGTCGGCGAGCTCCTGGCGGATCCGCATGTCGGCATTGCCGCCGAGCTGGATGTCGGTGCCGCGGCCGGCCATGTTGGTGGCGATCGTCACGGCGCCGGGCACGCCGGCCTGCGACACGATATAGGCTTCCTGCTCGTGGTAGCGCGCGTTCAGGATGGCGAAGACCTTGGCCTTGGTGGCGCCCTCGTCGCCCGAATACAACGCCGCGAAGGCGTTCGGATCGGTGAAGTCGTGCGCCTCCCAGCCCTTGGCGCGCAGCATGTCGGCGAGCTGCTCGGACTTCTCGATCGAGGTGGTGCCGACCAGCACGGGCTGGCCGCGCGACTTGCAGTCCTCGATCAGGGTCAGGATCGCCCGGCTCTTCTCGGCGGCGGTCCGGTAGACCTCGTCGTCGTCGTCGATGCGCTGCATCGGCAGGTTGGTCGGCACCTCGACGACCTCGAGATTGTAGATGTCGAGGAACTCGTCCGCCTCGGTCTGCGCCGTGCCGGTCATGCCGGCCAGCTTCTCGTACATGCGGAAGTAGTTCTGGAACGTGATCGAGGCGAGCGTCTGGTTCTCGGGCTGGACCGGCTGGCGCTCCTTGGCCTCGAGCGCCTGGTGGAGGCCGTCCGAGAAGCGCCGGCCCGGCATCATGCGGCCCGTGAACTCGTCGATGATGACCACCTCGCCGTTGCGGACGATGTAGTCCTTGTCGCGCTGGAACAGCTTGTGGGCGCGCAGCGCCTGATTGACGTGATGGACGACCGAGACGTTCTCGACGTCGTAGAGCGAGTCGCTCTTGAGCTGGTCGGCCTCGCGCAGCATGCGCTCCATCTTCTCCATGCCGGCTTCGGTCATGACGACGGTACGCTGCTTCTCGTCGACCTCGACGTCCTCCTTGCCGAGCCGCGGGATGAAGGTGTCGATCGTGTTGTAGAACTCGGAGCGGTCGTCGAGCGGGCCGGAGATGATCAGCGGCGTGCGTGCCTCGTCGATCAGGATCGAGTCGACCTCGTCGACGATCGCGTAGACGTGACCGCGCTGGACCATGTCCTCCAGCCGGTACTTCATGTTGTCGCGCAGGTAGTCGAAGCCAAGCTCGTTGTTGGTCCCGTAGGTGACGTCGCAGGCGTACTGCGCCTTGCGCTGCTCGTCGTCGAGCCCGTGCACGATGACGCCGACGGTGAGCCCGAGGAACTTGTAGATCTGGCCCATCCACTCCGAGTCGCGCTTGGCCAGGTAGTCGTTGACCGTGACGACATGGACGCCGCGGCCGGAGAGCGCGTTGAGATAGACCGGGAGCGTGGCGACGAGCGTCTTGCCTTCGCCGGTCTTCATCTCGGAGATGGCGCCCTCGTGCAGCACCATGCCGCCGATGAGCTGGACGTCGAAGTGGCGCTGCCCGAGCGTGCGCTTGGCCGCCTCGCGCACCGTGGCGAAGGCCGGCACCAGGATGTCGTCGAGCGTCTTGCCGGCGGCGAGCTCCGCCCGGAAGGCCTCGGTGCGGGCGCGCAGCGCCTCGTCGGAGAGCGCGGCGAGCTCGGGCTCGAGCGCGTTGATCTGGTCGACCCGGGGGCGGTAGGCGCGGATGCGCCGGTCGTTCGCGTTACCGAACAGCTTGCGGACGACAGCGCCGAACATCCCGGAGTCCTTTCTTTAGGTCTCGGGTGGTTCCGGCCCCGAGGAGAATGCGGGCCCGTCCGGATGCACCGGGCGACCCGCTGTGGCCCGGAGCAGCCCGCGTTCACGGCGCCATCGGGGGAAAAGACGCGGACGCGCGACGTCGCACATCCCACGGGTCACACCGGCGAGCGGTGCACAGATAGGAGGGGGTCCAGGCCTTGTCAATCCGGCCGCCCCTCGCGAAAAGCCTCTCCGGCGTGGCTCGTCAAGGCCTTGTCATGACGAAGGTGTCATCTGCGGTGCCGCAATCATGCCGTCGTTTGCCGATAGCAGACCTGGCGGTTGCCAACCGCTGCGCGTTCGGCGAGGGTGCGGAGCCGTCACGGCGGGCGCGAACGCCCGTCTTTCCCAAGGATTCTCGATGATTACGCAACGCTTGTCCTCGCGTCCGGGCTGCCCGGCGCGCCGCCGTGCCCGTATCGGGACGGCTCTCCTCGTGACCGCGGCGCTCACCGCCGGCCCGGCCCTGGCCCAGGCGCCGGCTCCCGCCCCCGCCCCGGCCGGTCAGACCCAGGGTCAGCCGGCGCAGGATCCGGTGGTGGCGAAGATCGACGGGACCGAAATCCGGCAGAGCGACCTCGCCCTGGCCGAGGAGGACGTCGGCTCCAACATCCCGGCCGGCACCGCCGAGGCGAAGCGCGACTGGCTGATCAACTACCTGACCGACATGACGCTGCTCGCCAAGGCGGCCGAGGCCAAGAAGGTCCAGGACACGGCCGACTTCAAGAAGCGCCTCGCCTATGGTCACAGCAAGCTGCTGATGGAATCGATGCTGCGCGACGCCGGCCAGGCCGGCGCCACGCCGGACGCGATGCAGCACGTCTATCAGGAGGCCGTGAAGCAGATGGGCGAGGAGCAGGAGGCGAATGCGCGCCACATCCTGTTCCGGGTCGCCGACGCGAACGACCCGAAGGCCGCCGCGGCGGCCGAGGCGAAGGCCAAGGAGACGCTCGCCCGGATCAAGAAGGGCGAGGACTTCGCGACGCTCGCCAAGGAGCTCACCGAGGATCCGCCCGGCAAGGTCGACGGCGGCGATCTCGGCTGGTTCACCAAGGACCAGATGGTGCCGGAGTTTTCCGAGGCGGCCTTCAAGCTCGACAAGGGCCAGGTCTCCGAGCCGGTGAAGACGGCGTTCGGCTGGCACCTGATCAAGCTCGAGGACAAGCGCAAGCGCGCCGCCCCGCCGTTCGACCAGGTGAAGGACCAGATCGAGACCTTCGTCACCCGCAAGGCGCAGATCGAGCTCCTCAACAAGCTGCGCCAGGAGGCCAAGATCGAGCGCCTCGACAAGCCCGAGACGGCGCCCGCCCCGGCTCCGACCGCGGCCCCGGCGGCTGTGCCGGCGCCTGCTCCGGCCCCCGCCGCCGCGCCCGCCAAGAAATAAGTCCTCGACCGCGTATGCGGTCCGGGACGGGATGACCGACCGGCCACGGCCGGTCGGTCGGATCGGCCGCCGACGGAACGGGGGGCGTTTCGCGTGCAGATCGTCATCGACAGCCTGATCGAGGGCGCCCGCCGCGCGACCGGGACGGTCGTCGTCATCGACGTGTTCCGGGCCTTCACCACGGCGGCCGTGCTGTTCTCCCGCGGCGCCGAGAGGATCGTGATGACCGAGACGGTCGAGACCGCCTTCGCGCTGCGCGACGCCGGCGTCGGCAGCCTGGTCATCGGCGAGATCGACGGCGTCAAGGTGCCGGGCTTCGACCTCGGCAACTCGCCCTTCGAGGCGTCGCAGCGCGAGGTCGCCGGCCGCACCATCGTCCAACGCACCAGCGCCGGCACACAAGGCATCGTCGCCGCGCTCGGCGGCGCCGACCGGCTCTACGCCGGGGCGCTGGTGACGGCGCCGGCGACGGCCCGGGCCGTGCTCGCCACCGCGCCGGCGCGGGTGTCGCTCGTCGCCATGGGGCAGGCCGGGCGCACCCGCACCGACGAGGACGAGATCTGCGCCATCCATCTGCGCAACCTTCTGGAGGGGCGCCCGGGCGCGCCCGCCGCGGTGCGCGACCTGATCCTCGCCGGCGGCCAGATCGCCGCGTTCCGCGATCCCGAGGTCGCCCACATGCATCCCGGCGATCTCGACATCTGCCTCGACATCGGCCGCTTCGACTTCGCCATCCGCGTCACGGCCGAGGACGGCCGTCCGGTCGCGCGGCCGGAGCGGATCTGAGGGCGCGGCGCGCGGCGCCACTCTCGGACGCTTCCGCTGACGACGTCTCCCCGCGTTGGGGCGCCCCTCTCCCGGCTGGCGGGGCGAGGAGAAAACGCCGCCCACCTCCTGCTCCCGTCATCCGTTCGTCCCACTGGACTTTCCCGCGCCGGCCTGTGAGGCTTCGGATCGAAGCGGGCCGCAGAGCTCGTCGTCACGGCCGTCCGTCCGGTCGGCCCAGGGCAGGACATGCGCATGGTGGACCAGCGGACCGGCGCGCCGGGCGCGCCGCAGCCTCGTCGCGACCGAGAGCCGGACGGGGCGCCCGCCACGTCGGCCGCGGCCGCCGCGACGCCGCCGGAGACGGCCCCCTCTGCACCACCGCCTTCGACATCTCCTGCGTCGGACCTGCCCGCTTCGACAGTGCCCGCTTCGACCGCGCCGGCATCGACCCCGGCCGCGACGTCGGCCTCGACGCCCGCCGCCGCGGCGAGCCACGCCTACGGCGCCGACCATCCGTTCCGGCCGCTGGAGCCGCCGCCCGGCTACGTGCCGGGCTCCTCGGGGCGTCCGGCACCGGTCGACTCGGCCCTGCCCGATGTCCGCCTCACGACCCAGGGCGCCATCTCGGACGAGGCGCTGCGCAAGGCCGAGGCCTATATCGAGCAGGAGGAGGGCGCGGCGAACCGGCTGTCCGGCCGCGCCGGCCTGATCGTCACGACGATCGCGGTCGCCTCGACGCTGTTCCACCTCTACGCGGCTTACGCGATCGTGCCGACGCAGGAGCTGCGCTACGTCCATGTCGGCTTCGTGCTGGTGCTGGGCTTCCTCTTGTTCCCGCTCGCGGCACGCTTCCGCAACGCCATCCGCTGGTGGGACGTGGTCGCCGCCGCGGCCTGCGTCGGCATCCTCGGCTACGCCTTCCTCTGCGGCGAGGACTTCACCGACCGGGCCGCCGTGCCGGACCGGCTCGACGTGATCCTCGGCGTGATCTTCATCGTGCTGCTCTTGGAGGCGACGCGTCGCACCACCGGCTGGATCATGCCCGTGGTGGCGATCCTGTTCATCGTCTACGCCCTGGTCGGGCCGGAGCTGCCGCCGCCCTGGACGCATCGCGGCTACACGTTCACCCGGCTGGTCGGCCACCTGTTCATCACGCTGGAAGGCATCTTCGGCGTCGCCGTCGACGTCTCCTCCAGCCTGATCATCATGTTCACCATCTACGGCGCCTTCCTGCAGCATTCCGGCGCCGGCAAGTTCTTCATCGACTTCTCGCTCGCCGTGATGGGCGGCAAGCCGAACAGCGCCGGCCGCACCGTGGTGCTGTCCTCCTTCCTGCTCGGCGGGCCGTCGGGCTCCGGCGTCGCCACCACGGTGACGATCGGCGCCGTCGCCTATCCGATGATGGCGCGCGCCGGCTTCGAGCGGAACGCCGCCGGCGGGCTTCTCGCGGCGGGCGGTCTCGGCGCGATCCTGTCGCCGCCCGTGCTCGGCGCCGCCGCCTTCCTGATCGCCGAGTTCCTGAAGATCAGCTATCTCGACGTGATCTGGATGGCGATCATTCCGACCATTCTCTACTACCTGTCGCTCCTGTTCATGGTGGAGCTCGACGCGAAGAAGTTCGGCGCTCGCACGGTGCCCTACGACACCTCGCTCACCATTCCGCAGATGCTGCGGCGCTACGGCTTCCACTTCGTCTCGCTGGTCGCCGTGATCGGCTTCATGGTGGCCGGCTTCTCGCCGATGCTGTCGGTGTTCTGGTCGACGCTGCTCGCCTTCGGCTTCTCCTTCCTGCGGCCCGAGACGGCGCTGTGGCCGAGGAAGCTCGTCCAGGCGCTCGCCGACGGCACCATCGGCGTGCTCAACGCGGCGACCACCTGCGCGTCGGCGGGCATCATCGTCGGCGTCGTCACGCTGACCGGGCTGGGGCTGAAGTTCTCGTCGATCGTGCTCGCCTACGCCGGCAACAGCCTCCTGTTGACCGCCCTCTACACGGCCCTGATCGTGTGGATCGTCGGCCTCGCCGTGCCGGTGACGGCCTCCTACATCATCTGCGCCGTGATCGCGGCGCCGGCGCTGATCAAGCTCGGCGTGCCGGACTTCGCCGCGCACATGTTCATCTTCTACTACGCGGTGCTGTCCGAGGTGTCGCCGCCGACCGCGCTGTCGCCGTTCGCGGCGGCCGCCATCACGGGCGGCGATCCCTACCGCACCACGCTGCAGGCGTGGAAGTACACGCTGCCGGCCTTCCTGGTGCCGTTCGTCTTCATTCTCGATCCGTTCGGCGTCGGGCTCCTGATGACCGTCCCCAAGGGCGGCGGCTGGATCGACGTCGTGCTGATCGCGGTGAAGACCGCGGCGGGGCTCGGCGCGCTCGCGGTCGCGGCGCAGGGGTTCGCCATGCGTCGCGTCGCCGGCATGGAGCGGGCCGCGTGGACGCTCGCCGGGCTGCTCCTCGTCTTCCCGAGCCTGCTCGAGGCGGCGACCGAGTGGGCGCTCGGTATCGACGTGCCGCAACCCGCCTGGCTTGGTCTCGCGCTCGTGGCTCTGCTACTCTTCGTGCAGATCAGGACGCGGGCGCAGGCATGTGCATGAAACCGCTCGCGTGACACCGGCATGCCGTCGCGGCAGACGACGGAAGAAGCCTGACCATCAAGGGAGAACGCCATGACATTCGGAATCCCCCGCCTGACACTCGGCTCCGTCGTCGCCGGCGCGGCGGCGCTCGCGCTCGTCGCGGCCGGCGTCGCGGTCGCCCAGCAGAAGACCATCGCGATCGGCACCGGCGGCACCGGCGGCGTCTACTATCCGATGGGCGGCGGGCTCGCCGCCGTGCTGTCGAAGACGCTGCCCGGCGTCCAGGCGACCGCCGAGGTGACGGGCGGCTCGGTCGACAATCTCAAGCTGATCGGCTCCGGCCAGAGCGAGGTCGGCTTCTCGATGGCCGACGCGGCGCTCGACGCCCTGCAGGGTCAGGACAAGTTCAAGGGCAACAAGATCGACGTCCGCACCCTCCTGGTGCTCTACCCCAACCGCATGCATGTCGTGACCATCGAGGGCACCGGCATCGCGACGATGGCCGACCTCAAGGGCAAGCGCGTCTCCACCGGCTCGCCCGGCAGCGCCACCGAGGTGATGGCGTTCCGGGTCATCGAGGCGGCCGGCCTCGACAAGGACAAGGACATGAAGCGCGAGCGGCTCGGCGTCGCCGAGTCGGTCAACGCCATCAAGGACCGCAAGATCGACGCCTTCTTCTGGGTCGGTGGCCTGCCGACCGCGGCCGTGACGGATCTCGGCGCGACGCCGGGCGTCAAGATCAAGCTGATCGACCACGCCGAGGTGGTCGACAAGATGAACGCCAAGCACGGCAAGCTCTACGCCGTCGACACCATCAAGGCCGGCACCTATCCGGGCCAGGACAAGGACAACACGATCTCTGTGGTGTGGAACGTGCTGGTGACCAGCGACAAGATGACGGACCAGATGGCCTACGACATCGTCAAGGCGATCTTCGACAAGAAGTCCGACCTGGTCGCCGTCCACAAGGAGGCCGCGAGCATCGACTACAAGAACCAGCTCAAGGCCAACTCCTCGATTCCCTGGCACCCCGGCGCACTCAAGTACTTCGCCGACAAGGGTGTGCAGATGTGACGCGGCCCGGCACGAACCGAGGGTCGTCAAGCCCGGGCTCGACCCGCGCATCTGTCAGCTTCGCCGAGGACGGGCTTTGTCGCGGAGAGACGGATCGCCGGGTCGAAGCCCGGCGATGACGTCGAAGGGGCCGCCCGGGCTGCATGGTTCGAGACGGGCTCCTTCGGAGCGCTCCTCGCCATGAGGGCGGCGTTTGCACCGGCACGGCCGAGTCCGGTCCCTGCGCCTCCGGATCGCCGTCCAGTGAAAATCCGTCACGCGCCGGCCGCACCGGCCGCGACCGAAAGTCCGCCCGGCCAGGTCGCGATGCCGTCGCGAGGCGGGCGGTTCTGGGGTATGCTTCCGGCCGGAGGCGGCCGATACGAGCCGCCCACCCGTGGGAGGCGCGCATGAGCCCGACGACCACTGCAGCCCGGCTGCCGAGCGACGAGCCGACCTGCCCGCCGCCCGATCCGCATCCGAGAAAGCCCACCTACGTCCCGCCGCCCGGCGCCTGCGACGCGCATTTCCACGTCTTCGGGCCGGGGAACGTGTTCCCCTATGCGCCGAAGCGGCCGTTCACGCCGCACGACCAGCCGAAGGAGACGCTGCTGGCGCTGCATCGGTTTCTAGGCTTCGAGCGCGGCGTCTTCGTGCAGTCGACCTGTCACGGCACCGACCACCGGGCGCTCGTCGACCTGCTGGCGACGACGGAGGGGCGCTATCGCGGCGTCGCGCTGCTCGATCCGGACACGCCGGCCGACGAGATCGCCCGCCTGGACGCGGCCGGCGTCTGTGGCGTGCGCTTCAACTTCCTGCCGCATCTCGGCGGCCGGCCGTCGATCGACGGCATGAAGGCCGTGATGGAGAAGGTCGCGCCGTTCGGCTGGCACGTCGAGGTCCACGTCACCGGCAAGGAGCTGCTCGACAGCCTCGACCTGATCACGTCGATCAAGGCCAAGGTGGTGATCGACCATATCGGTCGCGTGGACGTCGCCGAGGGCACGTCGGGCTTCGCGTTCGGGGCGCTCAAGCGGCTGCTCGATCGCGGCACCATCTGGGTCAAGCTGTCGGGCGTCGACCGCATCTCACGCGCCGGCCCGCCCTTCTCGGACGCCGTGGCGCTGGCCCGCGCGCTCGCCCGCCACGCCCCGCAGCGCGTCCTGTGGGGGACCGACTGGCCGCACCCCAACATCTCGCGCTTCATGCCCAACGACGGCGAGCTGGTCGACCTGATCCCGCAGATCGCCGAGGACGAGCACGCCCGCCGGCTGATGCTGGTCGACAACCCGACCGAGTTCTTCGGGTTTCCGAAGGCGTGAAGCTGCCGCCTTAGAGTCATCAGGCGACGCCGATTAAACCCTCTCCCTGAGGGAGAGGGTCGGGGCGCGCCATAGGCGCGCACCGGGGTGAGGGTTTACGGAGCTGGTTGGCTTGCCTCGGCACCCCCTCACCCGGACTTCGCGCCTGCGGCGCGAACCCCGACCTCTCCCCGCTGGGGAGAGGTGACCCGAGCATGCCGCAAATTCGAACCCGCCTCTCACCCCGTGGTCTTCTGGCCCATGGCGATGGCGTTGACGGTGAGGAGGAGCGCGTCGAGCGTCGCCTCGTCGCGGTTCGCCTCGTCGGAAGCGGCGCGGTAGCGGCGCAGGAGCCGCACCTGCTCGTGATGCAGCCAGGTGAGGCCGCGCGCCCGCAACTCGATGGTGCGCAGGAAGCGCGGCCGGCGCTCCTCGGGCGGCGCCGGGAACAGCGCCGCGACGGCGGCGCGGGTGCGCTCGTGTTCCTCCAGAATCCGCGCCATCATGGTGTCGCGCAGCTGCGCGTCCTCGACCAGCGAGGCGTAGAGCGTCATCACGGCCGGGTTCGCCATCAAGAGGCTCGCCTCGACATTGTGGAGCACGTAGACGAGGAAGCGCCAGCGCGGCAGCACGGCCCGGATCCGCTCGAAGCCCTCCGGCCGCTCGCGCTGCAGCCACGCGATCGCGCTGCCGACCCCGTACCAGCCGGGCAGATGGAAGCGCGCCTGGCTCCACGAGAACACCCACGGGATGGCGCGCAGATCCGCGAGCGTCGCGCGGCCGGTGCGCCGGCTCGGGCGCGAGCCGATGCGGGCCTGCTCGATCGCGTCGATGGGGGTCGCGGCGCGGAAGAAGTCGATGAAGCCGTCGGTCTCGACGAGGCGCCGATACGCCGTGTAGCTCTCGTCCACCACCTCCTGCCACAGGCCGCGCAGGGGATGCGGCGGCACCGGGCCGGCCGCGTGCAGCATCGTCGTGCGCACCACGCCGGCGAGCAGCCGTTCGAGATGGAACGTCGCGGTGACGCGGTTGGCGTATTGCTGCGAGATCACCTCGCCCTGCTCGGTGACCCGCATCCGCCCGGTCAGGCTGCCGGGCGGCAGCGCGTCGAGAAAGGCGTGGGTCGGGCCGGCGCCGCGTCCGATGGTGCCGCCGCGGCCGTGGAAGAACTCGACCCGCACGCCGTGGGCGCGCCCGACCGCGGCGAGTCGCTCCTCGGCGAGATGCAGGCCCCAGTGGCTCGCCAGGATGCCGCCGTCCTTGTTGGAGTCGCTGTAGCCGAGCATCACGGTGCATTCCGGCACCGCCTTGCCGTCGCGCAGGCGCAGATGGGTGAGCGTCGCGCGGGTGATCGGATGCGCCAGGAAGGCGTCGAAGATGGTGTCGCAGCGGGCCAGATCCGCGATGGTCTCGAACAGCGGCACCACCGGGATCATCGCGGCCGGCCCCTGCGGCGTCTCGATCAGGAGGCCCGCCTCGCGCGCCAGCAGATAGGGCGTGAGCAGATCCGAGACGCTGCGCGTCATGCTGATCACCAGCGGCCCGAGCCCGTCCGGCCCGTGCGCGAGGAGATGCCGGCGCAGCCCGCGCAGCAGCGACACGGTCGCCTCCGCCTCGCCGGCGAGCGTCGTGTGGTCGCCCGTGAACGGGCGCGGGCTGGTCAGCTCGCGCTCCAGGAAGGCGAGCTTCTCGGCCTCGCTCCAATCCGGATAGTCGGTGCGGCGATGGCCGGCGGCGGCGAGCAGGCCGGCGACCGCACGGTCGTGGAAGGCGGAGTTCTGGCGCACGTCGAGACGCGCGAAATGGAAGCCGAAGACGCGCGCCTGCGCCGTCACGGGCCGCACGTCCGTGGTGGCGATGTCGGGCGCGCCGGCCTCGCTCACGGCCGCCTCCAGGATCTCGAGGTCGGCGACCAGCTCGGCCGCGGCACCGTAGCCGCCCGCGGCACGGTCGCGGGTGCGCGCGATCCGGATCAGAATCAGGTTCACCATCTGGCGCCACGGCTCGCCGCGGTTGCGCCCGAGCGCGGCGGCGCTCTCCGGGCCGATCAGCGCGGCGGTCTCGTCGATCCGGCGGCGCAGCGCCGCCGGCACGTCGTCGCCGTTGCCGGCGAGGCTGATACGCACCGCGAGCGCGGAGAGTCGGGCGTGCAGGAGCGCGAGCGCCCCGGCGCGCAGCCGCGCCAGCATGCCCATCGTCACCTCGGTGGTGACGAACGGATGGCCGTCGCGGTCGCCGCCCACCCAGGTGGCGAAGCCGAGCCGCGGCAGCGTCGGCGGGGGGCTGCCGAACGTGTCGGTCCAGGCCTCCTGGAAGCGGAGATCCAAAAGCTCGACGACGTCCGGGAACACCGTCTCCATGTAGTGCAGGACGGTGCGGATCTCGCTCTCGACGTCGGGCCGTTCCAAGAGGATCTCGCCGGTGCGCCACAGCCGCTGCAGGGCGGCACGCAGGCGCCGACGATAGATGCCGAGCTCGATCTCGGTGAACGAGCGGGTCTCGCGCTCGAGCAGCATCAGGTAGAGGGCACGGTGATGCTCCAGCACGGTGGCGCGCTTCGCCTCGGTCGGATGCGCGGTCAGCACCGGCTCCAGCGAGGCGTCGGCGATGGTGCGGCGGATGCTCGCCTCGCCGTAGCCGCGGGCCTCCAGGTCACCGAGGTCGTGGCGCCACAGGCCGGGCTCGCGCTCGTGGCGACGGCCCTCGGCGCGGCGGCGCATCTGGTTCGCCGTGTTCTCCTCGACGATATTGAGGAGCTGGAAGGCGATCGACAGCGCCTGGCAGCGGGCGAGTGCGCCGTCCTCCTCGCCATCGGGCGGCGGCGCGTCGGCCGCCTCGAAGCAGCCGCGCACGAAGCCGGCGACGCCGGCCGCCGGGCGGTGCTCCTCGACGACCTCGCAGAACAGGTCCAGCAGGGCGTCGAAGTCGGCCGCCCATTTAGCGAACTCGTCGCGGAGCGGAGCGGGAGCGTTCATCGGGACTGCCTTTGGCCGGAGGGCTTGCGCAGCGATGCGGCGTCTGCGCGACGGTCGCGCCCGGTGCGGACGCGGGCCGTGGCCCGGGGGTGATGCGGTGTCCTATGCCGCGCAATTTCCATGCAGGCAATGTGCCAGCGGTTGACCCGCCTCGTGTCTCACCCCGTCGTCTTCTGCCCCATCGCGATGGCGTTGACGGTGAGCAGCAGCGCGTCGAGCGTCGCCGCATCGGGTGCCGCCGGGTCCGGCGCGGCGCGATAGCGGCGCAGCAGCCGCACCTGCTCGCGATGCAGCCAGTCGAGCCCGCGCGCCCGCATCCGGGTGATCCGCAGGATGCGCGGGCGGCGCTCCTCCACGGGTGCCCCGAACAGCGCCGCGACGGCGTCGCGGGTCCGGGCGTGCTCGGCCACGATCGTCGCCATGATGCGCTCGCGCAACGCCTCGTCCTCGACCAGCGAGGCATAGAGCGCCATGATCTCGGGGCTCGCCATCATCAGGCTCGCCTCGACGTTGTGAAGGACGTAGCCGAGGAAGCGCCAGCGCGGCAGCACGGCGCGCAGCGCCGCGACGTCGTCGGGCCGCTCGCGGCGCAACCGATCGAGGGCACTGCCGACGCCGTACCAGCCGGGCAGGTGGAAGCGCGCCTGGCTCCACGAGAACACCCACGGGATGGCGCGCAGATCGGCGATCGCGGTGCGACCGGTGCGGCGGCTCGGACGCGAGCCGATGCGGGCCTGCTCGATCGCGTCGATCGGGGTGGCGGCCCGGAAGAAGTCGACGAAGCCGTCGGCGCCGACCAGGGCCCGATAGGCCTCGTAGCTGTGCGCCACCACCTCCTGCCAGACGTCGCGCAGCGGATGTGGCGGCACCGGCCCGCCGCGATGCAGGAGCGAGGTGCGGGTGACGCCCGCGAGAAAGCGCTCGAGGTGGAACGTCGCGGTGACGCGGTTGGCGTATTGCTGGGCGATCATCTCGCCCTGCTCGGTGACCCGCAAACGACCTTGGAGGGTGCCGACCGGCAGCGCGTCGAGGAAGGCATGGGTCGGGCCGGCGCCGCGCCCGATGGTGCCGCCGCGGCCGTGGAAGAACGCGATCCGCACCCCGTGGGCGCGGGCGACGGCGGCGAGCCGCTCCTCGGCGCGGTGCAGGCCCCAGTGGCTGGCGAGGATGCCGCCGTCCTTGTTCGAGTCGCTGTAGCCGAGCGTGACGCCGCATTCCGGCGTCGCCCGGCCGTCGCGCACGCGGATATGCTCCAGCGTCGCCCGCGTCACCGGATGCGCCAGGAAGCCGTCCAGGATGCTGTCGCAGGCGGAAAGGTCGTCGATGGTCTCGAACAGCGGCACCACCGGCAGCATGCAGGCGGGGCCGAGCGCCGTGTCGACCAGCAGCCCGCCCTCGCGGGCGAGCAGATACATGGCGAGCAGGTCGGCGACGCCGCGCGTCATGCTGACCACCATCGGGCCGATGCCGTCGGCGCCGTGGCGCAGGATGTGGCCGCGCAGCCCGTGCAGCATCCGCACCGTCATGTCGGCCTCGCCGTCGAGGCGCGTGTGGACGCCGGTGAACGGGCGCGGGCTCTTCAGCTCGGCGTTCAGGAAGGCGAGCTTCTCGGCCTCGCTCCACTCCGGATAATCGGTGCGCGGCAGGCCGGCGGCGGCGAGCAGGCCGGCGATGGCGCGGTCGTGATAGGAGCTGTTCTGGCGCAGGTCGAGGCGGGCGAAATGGAAGCCGAACACCCGCACCTGCGCCGTGACGGGCCGCACGTCGGCGGAGGCGACATAAGGTGCGTCGGCCTCGGTCAGCGCCGCCTCCAGGGCGACGAGGTCGTCGATCAGCCCGTCCGGCGCCGCGTAGGCGCCCGGCGCGTCGCGGCCGAGCTTGGTCTGCTCCAGCCGCGCGATCATCAGGTTCACCATCTGGCGCCACGGCTCGCGCGGATTGCGGGCGATGGCGGCCCGGCTCGGCGCACCGAGCAGGGCGGCGGTCGCGGCGAGCCGATCGCGCAGGCCGGCCGGGATCGCCTCGCCGTCGGCCGCGAGGCTGATCTTCTGGGCGAGCTGGCCGAGTCGCGCCTGCAGGAGGCGCAGCGCCCCGGCGCGCAGCCGCTCCAGCATCGCGACCGTCACCTCGGGCGTCACGCCGGGATGGCCGTCACGGTCACCCCCGACCCAGGTGCCGAAGCCGAGCCGCGGCAGCGCCGGCGGCAGCGCCGTCGCGCCGAAGACGTCGCGCCAAGCCTGCTGGAAGCGCAGGTCGAGCAGCTCGACGACGTCGGGAAACACCTGCTCCAGATAATGGAAGACGGTCCGGATCTCGTTGTCGAGGGCGGGCCGCTCGAGCTGGATCTCGCCGGTGCGCCACAGCCGCTGCAGCGCCGCCTTCAAGCGCTGCGCGTGGATGCCGCGCTCGATGTCGGTGAACGAGCGGGTCTCGCGCTCGAGCAGCAGCAGATAGACGGCACGGTGATGCTCCAGCACGGTCGAGCGCTTGGCCTCGGTCGGATGCGCGGTCAGCACCGGCTCGAACACCGTGTCGGCGATCGTCGCGCGGATCGTCGCCTCGTCGTGGCCGCGGGCGACGAGATCGCCGAGATCGTGGCGCCACAGGCCGCGCTCGCGCTCGTGGCGCTGCGCCTCGGCGCGGCGGCGGATCTGGTTGGCCGTATTCTCCTCGACGATGTTGAGGAGCTGGAAGGCGATCGACAGCGCCTCGCAACGCTCGACCGCGCCCGAGCGGACGGGCCCGAGCGGCAACGGTTCGTCGTGGTCGGCGAAGCAGCGGCGGACGAACTCGGCGACCCCGGTCGCCGGCCGCGACTCCTCGACCACGGCGCAGAACGCGTCGAGCAGCCAGGCCGAGTCGGCCGCCCATTTGGCGAAGCCTTCGCGGACGGGATCGAAATCGGGATCGGGACGGTCCATGGCGATGTTCCGATGCGACACGCAGCCGGCCGCGGTCGCGGGGCAAATCGGTTGGAAAATATCGACGCGGCGTCGCGCGACTGCACGACGAGTCTGCTGACAGTCTGGTGTTCGAACTGTTGTCGATGGCACGGCCTCTCCGTCCCCCCCCCGCGTGCGAAGCGCGTGGCGGGCGCGCAATTGCGCGCCAAAGGGGTCAGGGGTGAGGGCCTGCCCCGGACGCGAGCGCCTCCGCGATGACGGTCAGAACCCCGTCGATGTTGCCGAGCACCTCGTTGTTCCAGAAGCGCAGCACGCGATAGCCCTGCGCTTCGAGGTAGGCGGTGCGTTTCGACTCCGCGCCGGCTTGATCCTCGAGGCCATGCAGCCCGCCGTCGATCTCGATCACCAGCCGCGCATCGTGGCAGGCGAAGTCGGCGAAGTACGGCCCGATCGTCGCTTGGCGGCGCCAATGCGAGGATGCAGGCAGCGCTCTCGGGTGTCGCCGGAGCTTTCGCTCGGCATCGATCGTCTCACGACGGAGGTTTCGGGCGCGGTCGACGCGGGGATCCTTGCGCCGCGATTTTACCTCGACGTTCATGTGTGCCGCACCGCCGCTGCCCCCCACCCCCGACCCCTCCTCCTATTCGCTTGCGCGAATGGGAGGAGGGGAGCGCGAGCGCCTTGCCCGATCGAGTGCAGATCGCGGCCTCGTCGGCCCGATCGCGCGGCCTGATCGAGAGCGAGTCTACTGCCCCACCGCCTCCAGCACGTCCTCGAAGGTCTTGAGACCCTTCTGCGGGGCGTTGACCATCACGGCCATGTTGCCGGGCTTGTGCTGGTTCTGCCACATCATGTGATGGGCGAGCGGGATCTCGTTCCAGGAGAAGACCTCGCTCATGCACGGGTCGATGCGGTGGTCGAGCACGAATTGGTTCGCCGCCGAGGCCTGCTTGAGGTGGGCGAAGTGCGAGCCCTGGATGCGCTTCTGCCGCATCCAAACATAGCGGGCGTCGAACGTGATGTTGAAGCCCGACGTGCCGGCGCAGAACACCACCATGCCGCCGCGCTTCACCACCAAGCAGGAGACCGGGAAGGTCGCCTCGCCGGGGTGCTCGAACACGATGTCGACGTCCTTCTTGCCGGTGATGTCCCAGATCGCCTTGCCGAACTTCCGCGCCTCCTTCACCCAGACGGCGTATTCGGGCGTGTTGACCTGGGGCATCTGGCCCCAGCACTTGAAGTCCTTGCGATTGATCACGCCCTTGGCGCCGAGCTGCAGCACGTAGTCACGCTTGGTCTCGTCCGAGATGATGCCGATAGCGTTGGCGCCGGCGGCCGCGCAGATCTGCACGCCGAAGACGCCGAGCCCGCCCGAGGCGCCCCACACCAGCACGTTGTCGCCCGGCTTGAGGATGTGGGGCGGATGACCGAACAGCATGCGATAGGCGGTGGCGAGCGTCAGCGTGTAGCAGGCCGCCTCCTCCCAGGTGAGATGCGCGGGCTTCTTGAGGAGCTGGCGCGACTGCACCCGGCAGAACTGGGCGAACGAGCCGTCCGGCGTCTCGTAGCCCCAGATGCGCTGCGACGGCGAGAACATCGGGTCGCCGCCGTTGCACTCCTCGTCCTCGCCGTCGTCCTGATTACAGTGGACGATGACTTCGTCGCCGACCTTCCAGCGATGCACCTTGCTGCCCACCGCCCAGACGATGCCGGAGGCGTCGGACCCGGCGATGTGATAGGGCTCGCCGTGGCCGTCGAGCGGCGAGATCGGCTGGCCGAGCGCCGCCCAGACGCCGTTGTAGTTGACGCCGCCGGCCATGACGTGGACCAGCACGTCCTCGTCGCCGAGCTGCCAGGTCGGCACCACCTCGATCTGCATGGCGTCCTGGGGCGGACCGTGGCGCTCCTTGCGGATCGCCCAGGCATACATCTTGGCCGGCACATGCCCGAGCGGCGGGATTTCACCGATCTCGTAGAGATCCTTGGGTTCGTTGGTCGATCGAAGCTGGGTCACGGCCGCCATGGCACTTCCTCCGCCGGTCGAGAAGTCGGTCCGCCCGTAAGCCGGGCGAGTGTGCATCACCGGATATCGCGTCGCAATAAGTACCACGGTCGCAAGCGCCGGCGCAGGACTTAAGCCTTCGTCAATTCGGAGGGGGGATCCTCCGCCGGGCCGCGCCGCGGCTCGGCGCGCCGTTGGATCGCCCGCGTCATCTGGACAGGACCGCGCCGGCGATGCCCGTCACCGCTCCGATCGACGCCGCCGCCGCACCGTCCGCGTCGTCTGGCCGCAGCCGGCGCCCGCGCGTCGGTGCACCGCCGGTGGCCGGCGTCGAGCCGGTGCGGCTCGTCTGCTTCGCGCTCGCGATCGTCACCCTCACCTATATGGTGCTGGTGCTCGCGCGCGGCGACTGGATCGTGACGCCATCGGGCGCGCCGGTCCATACCGATTTCGTGATGGTCTACGCGGCCGGCCAGCTGGCGCTCGCCGGCGATCCCGCCGCCGCCTGGGACTGGACGCTCCACCGCGCCGCCGAGGACGCCGTGGCGGGCCGCCCGGTGCCCGCCTATTACGGCTGGCACTATCCGCCGCCGTTCCTGATGGTCGCGGCGGCGCTCGCCGCCCTGCCCTACTGGGCCGCCTTCGCGACCTGGATGGCGGTGACGCTGCCGCTCTATGCGGTGACGATCCGCGCGATCGTCGCCGACCGGCTCGGCTGGCTCGTGGCCTTCGCGTCGCCGGTGATCGTGCCGAACCTGGTGCCGGGCCAGAACGGCTTCCTCACCGCGGCGCTGGTCGGCGGCACGCTCGCGCTCTTGCAGCGACATCCGGTCGCGGCCGGCGTCTGCCTCGGGCTTCTGACCTACAAGCCGCAATACGGCGTGCTGTTTCCGCTGGTGCTGTCGATCACCGGCCGGTGGACCGTCGTCGCGGCGGCGAGCGCCACGACGCTGCTGCTCGGCGCCGCCACGCTCCTCGTCTTCGGCCCGGCCGGCGGCGCCGCCTCCTGGGCCGCCTTCCTGCACTGGCTGCCGCTGACCGCGGACGCGCTGCTGAACCTGCCGGACGGCGAGTTCTCCAAGTTCCAGAGCGTCTTCGCCCTCGTCCGCCTGGCCGGCGGAGGCGCGTCGCTCGGCTGGACCGTGCAGATCGGCGTGGCGATCGTCACCGCCGCAGCCATATGCCTGATTTGGCGGAACAAGATGATTCCGTTCGACCTGAAGGCCGCGGCGCTGGCCACCGGCGTGCTGCTCGCGACGCCCTATGTCTATCTCTACGACCAGACGGTCCTCGTCGTCGCCGTCGCCTTCCTGCTGCGCCAGGCGCTGTCGACCGGGTTCCTCTCCGGCGAGCGTCCGGCCCTGGCCCTGGTCGCGGCCGCCGTCCTGGTGCTGCCTGTGCTGGGCGTCCCGGTCGGTCTCGCCGGCGTCGCCGCGACGCTCGCGCTGGTCGGCCGCCGCATCGCGCTGGCGCTGGCGGCGCCGGCGGCCAGCGGGTCTGTCGCCTCGAGCGGGTCTGTCGCCTAAAGTCGCAGGGCGGTGGCGCGGTCGCGGGCTGACAGCCCGCACGCGCCGCGTTATCCTCCTCGTCGCAGTGCAACAAGGATCGCGCGTCCGCGTCTGTTCGGACCCCGCGCGCCTTCGGACCGGGACGGACCATGGGCTTGTCCTTGCTGGTATGGCTGATCGTGGGCGCGCTGGCCGGCTGGATCGCCGGCAAGCTGGTGCACGGCTCCGGCTTCGGTCTCGTCGGCAACATGGCGGTCGGCATCGTGGGCGCCGCCATCGCCGGCTTTCTGCTGCCGCGGCTCGGGATTTTCTGGGGCGGCGGGTTCCTGAGCGCGGTCTTCCACGCCGTCATCGGCGCCGTCATTCTGCTGGTCCTGGTCGGCCTGATCCGCCGCTAGAGCGGAACGGCCGGTCGCTGGCGCGAGGCCCGCCGCGGGCCGGTGCCGCGACGTGAATTTCGAACGTCATAACTCGTTTTCAGGGAGCGTCCTCGATGCGCGACACGCCGATGCGCGACACACCGAAGCGCGACACACCGAAGCGCGACAAGCCGTGGATCATCCGGACCTATGCGGGCCACTCGAGCGCCCGCGAGTCCAACGCCCTCTATCGCAAGAACCTGTCGAAGGGACAGACCGGCCTGTCGGTCGCCTTCGACCTGCCGACCCAGACCGGCTACGACAGCGATCATCCGATCGCCCGCGGCGAGGTCGGCAAGGTGGGCGTCGCGATCTCGCATATCGGCGACATGCGCACCCTGTTCGACGGCATCCCGCTCGGCGAGATGAACACGTCGATGACCATCAACGCGACGGCGGCCTGGCTGCTGGCGCTCTATGTGGCGGTGGCGGACGAGCAAGGGGTGCCGCGTGAGAAACTCACCGGCACGACGCAGAACGACATCATCAAGGAGTATCTGTCGCGCGGCACCTACGTGTTCCCGCCCGGTCCCTCGATGCGGCTGATCAAGGACGTGATCCTGTTCACGACCCGCGAGATGCCGAAGTGGAACCCGATGAACGTCTGCTCCTACCATCTGCAGGAGGCGGGCGCGACGCCGGTGCAGGAGCTCGCCTACGCGCTCGCCACCGCCGTGGCGGTGCTCGACTCGGTGAAGGAGGCGGGCGAGATCGAGAATTTCGGCGAGGTGGTCGGACGCATCTCGTTCTTCGTCAATGCCGGCATGCGGTTCATCACCGAGATCTGCAAGATGCGGGCGTTCTGCGAATTGTGGGACGAGATCACCCGCGAGCGCTACGGCGTCACCGACCCCAAGCAGCGGCTGTTCCGCTACGGCGTGCAGGTGAACTCGCTCGGGCTGACCGAGCAGCAGCCCGAGAACAACGTCTACCGCATCTTCCTGCAGATGCTCGCCGTGACGCTGTCGAAGTCGGCCCGGGCGCGCGCCGTGCAGCTTCCGGCCTGGAACGAGGCGCTGGGCCTGCCGACCCCGTGGGACCAGCAGTGGTCGCTGCGCGCCCAGCAGATCCTCGCCTACGAGAGCGACCTGCTCGACTACGGCGACATCTTCGCCGGCTCGACCGAGATCGCCCGCAAGGTCGAGGAGCTGAAGGCCGAGGCGCGCGACGAGCTGCGCCGAATCCTCGACATGGGCGGCGCCGTCGGGGCGATCGACACCGGCTATCTGAAGGAGCAGCTGGTCGTCTCGAACTCGCGCCGCGTCGAGCTGATCGAGGCGGGCGAGCAAATCGTCGTCGGCGTCAACAAGTTCGTCGAGACCGAGCCGTCGCCGCTGCCGACCGGCGAGGGCGCCATCATCACGATCCCGCCCGAGGTGGAGGCCGAGCAGGTCGCCCGTCTGCAGGCGTGGCGCGCGAGCCGTGACAACGCCGCGGTCGCGCAGGCGCTGGCCGAGCTGCGCCGCGCGGCGGTCGAGGGCCGCAACATCATGCCGTCGTCGATCGCCTGCGCCAAGGCGGGCGTCACCACGGGCGAATGGGCTTTTGCCCTGAGAGAGGGCTTCGGCGAGTATCGCGCCCCGACCGGCATCTCGGCGGCGGCCCGCAACGACGCCCGCAACATCGACGCGCTGAAGGCCGAGGTCGACCGGGTGTCGCGAAAGCTCGGGCGGCGGTTGAAGTTCCTGGTCGGCAAGCCGGGCCTCGACGGCCACTCCAACGGCGCCGAGCAGATCGCGGTCCGGGCCCGCGACGCCGGCATGGACGTCGTCTACGAGGGCATCCGCTTCACGCCGGCCGACATCGCCGCCGCGGCGCGTGACAAGGACGTCCATGTCGTCGGCCTGTCGATCCTGTCGGGCTCGCACATGGAGCTGGTCGCCGACACGCTGGCGAAGCTGCGCGAGGCCGGCGCGTCGCACGTGCCCGTGGTGGTCGGCGGCATCATCCCGCCCGACGACGCCAAGGCCCTGCTCGCCGCCGGCGTCGCCGGCGTCTACACGCCCAAGGACTTCGACCTCAACCGCATCATGACCGACATCTGCCGCATCGTGGAGAACGCCACGTCCGACAAGGCGGCGTGAGACGGACTGCCGCTGGCGGAGCGGAACCGGGCGGCGCTTGCTTTCACCTCTCCCCGGCGGGGAGAGGTGACGGTCGGCGCCCGTCGTCGAACAAGAGGTGCCTCGGCGAGGCAGGGCGCTTCCTTCACCTCTCCCCGGCGGGGAGAGGTCGCCGCGCGCAGCGCGGCGGGTGAGGGGGCGCCGGCGATTCCTTTCTGCCCCCCTCCGTCACATGCACTGCGTCTCCAGCTCCTCCAGCAACTCCAGCGTCTCGGGATCGTCGAGATCCTCCAGGAGCTCCTTCAGGGTCGGCAGGAAGTTGTGCAGCACCCGCAAGTCGTCGAGGCCGCGGGTGTGGGCGAGGGCGCGCTGCGTCTCGAAATAAGGCCAGAACGGGCTGTCGCCCTCGGCGACATGGGCGAGCACGCGGGCCATCACGGCGCGGGTCATGCCGTCGGTGTCGATGTTCCTGAAGGTGACGTAGCGATCCCGACACGTTTCGCCCGTTTCGGCCGTCCCGGGCCGGCGGTCGTCGTCGAGGCCCGTGTTTTCGTCGTCGTCGCGGTGTCGCATCGTGATCCTTGCTCCGATGCGCGCGCGACAAGCACATTGCGTGCCGGATGGCGCCCATTCCTGTCTCCGAAAAGGCGCGCAGCGAGCGACCGTCCGATCAGCCCCGCCGCGGCACGCCGGCGAGCGCCCGGGCCAGGGCGCGCGGGCTGATCGGCTTCTGCAGATAGCCGCTCATGCCGGCGGCGCGCGCCTGCGCCTCGTGGCTGCGGGTCGGCTGGCCGGAGAGGCCGATCACCGGGACGGCACCGGCCTCGCCCGGCAGGGCGCGGATGCGGCGCGTCGTCTCGAAGCCGTCGTCGGGGCCGCTCAGCACCACGTCCATGAGCACCAGATCGTAGGAGGTGCGGCCGAGCGCCGCCACGGCCGCCGCGCCGGTGTCGACGAAATCGGTCGAGTGGCCGAGCTCGCCCAGCACGGTACGCATGACGATGCGCCCGTAAGGGTTGTCCTCGACGCACAGGATGCGCAGCGGCGCGGATGCCACCGCCGGGGCGACGTCGGTCCCCCCGGCGGCCCGCTCCTCGCCGTCCGCCGACGGCGGGGCGGCGGCCACCGCGACGACGAGGCGGAACGTGCTGCCCTCCCCCGGCGTGCTCGCCACCGTCACGTCGCCGCCCATGGCGCGGGCCAGCCGGCGCACATAGGCGAGGCCGAGCCCGGAGCCGCCGAACTTCTCGGCCACCTTGTCGCTCCCTTGCGAGAACGGCCGGAACAGCCGGCGCTGTTCCGCCTCGGTGAGGCCGATGCCGCTGTCGGTCACGTCGACCGTGATGCGCCAGCCGTCGCCGGCCGGCGCGGCGTCGGCGGCGAGCCGCACGCCGCCAGCCTGGGTGAACTTCACGGCGTTGTCGAGCAGGTTCTCGACCGCGGCGCGCAGCCGGACCTGGTCGCCCGACACCGTCGCCGGAACGGCGTCGGCGATCGCCGCCGTGAAGCCGATGCCCTTGGCCTCGGCCCGCGCGGCCGCCGAGGCCGCCGCATCCTGCAGGGTGCGGCGGAGGTCGAACGGCTCGTGACGCAGCACCAGGCCCTTCTCGCCGGCCCGGGCGCCGTCGACGATCAGCGAGGTCAGCGCCGTGAGGTGCTCGGCCGAGCTCTTCAGCGCCTCGACCCAGCCGCGCTCGCGGGCGCCGAGCGGCGACATCGCCAGCAGTTCGCTGATCGCGAGGATGCCGGTCAGCGGCGTGCGGATCTCGTGGGCGAGCGACGCCAGCAGGCGCTCGAACGCCGCCGGCCCGGACGCCCGCGTCCGCGGGGCGCGCGGGCGGGCCGAGCGTTTCGTCGAGCGTTTTCTGGCCACGCGCTTCCTGGCCACGGGAGGATGAACTCCGTTGCGGAGCAGAGCCACCAACACCAGACTCCGCCCCGCGGGACGGCCGGCGCCGGGGCCGAAAGGGAGGGGCCGGGTTCGGCCCGGTCGCCTTTGACCGCCTTCTTATTCGGTCTATGCTCCGGATGGAACCATCTTATTGAGGTTGCGGGACGATCCCGGACGGGACCAGCCGTCGCGGCGACCGTGACGGGGAGCGCGACGAGGACCGGAATGGGCAAGCCGCTCGAGTTCGCCACCCTGCTGGGGATGAACCCGCTGTTCTCCGGCCTCGACCGCGAGGCGATCGCTTCGATCGCGCGGCTGTGCCAGACCCGCAAGCTGCCGGCCGGCCGGACCCTGTTCGTGAAGGGCGAGCCGGGAGACGCGCTCTACGGCGTGCGGCGTGGCCAGATCCGCATCGAGACCGGCACGGCGACCGGCGAGCGGATGACCATCGAGGTGTTCGGTCCGGGCGACCTGTTCGGCGAGATCGCCGTGCTGGACGGCCGGCCGCGCACCGCCGACGCCGTCGCCCAGGAGGACTGCGAGCTGTTCGTGCTGCCGCGCGCCGAGTTCATGGCGATGCTGGAGCGCGAGGGACGGCTGGCGATCCGCATCATCGAGCTTCTCTGCGCCCGGCTCCGATCCACCAACGAGCGCACCGAGGAGATGATGTTCCAGCCGCTGCCGGTGCGGCTCGCGCGACGGCTCGAGGCGCTGGCCGCCGATTTCGGCTCCGACCTGCAGATCACCCAGGACGAGCTCGCCGGTCTCGTCGGCGTCACCCGCGAGAGCGTCAACCGTCAGCTCCAGGAATGGCGCGCCGGCGGCATCGTCCAGCTCGGCCGCGGCCGCATCCAGGTGGATGTCGGTCGCCTTGCCGCAGTCACACGGAAAGCGTAAGTTGAGCAGGATTGTCACGGCATTTCTGTTTCATCTCGCGTGCCCGTTATTGGTTCGGACCGACCCGGTCCGTTCTTCGGTTCGGACCGTCACGGCGGTCCCGAAGCTCCGCCGCGCCGGCTCCCGGCGGCGTCCCACATCGCGATGGAATGGGCTCATCCGCATGGCTCCTCCCGACGACAGACGGCGGATCCGCCCCGCCGCCCGGTCCGGCCGGCGCATCGTCGCGCGCGCGGTCGCACTGGTGAGCGCCCCGCTGCTCGCGGCGACGCCGCTCGCCGCCGCCGACAAGGCGGCCCCGGCCGTCCCGCCGCCCGGCGTCATCGCGATCGTCACCAAGGCCCAGACCGCCTGCTTCTCCAGCGTCATCCGGGCGAACGGCATTCTGGTGGCGCGGTCCGAGGCGATGGTGATCCCGGAGGTCGACACCGGCTTCAAGGTGACCCAAGTGCTGGCCCGCGACGGCGACCGAGTGAGCGCCGGCCAGTCGCTCGCCCGCCTCACCCGCGCCTCCGACGGCGTCGCCGTCACGGTGCGGGCGCCGGTCAGCGGCCTGGTGATCAAGAGCAACGCGACGCTCGGCGCGATCGCCTCGGCGAAGTCGCCCGACCCGCTGTTCCGCATCGCGCTGGACGGCGAGATCGAGCTGATGGCCGAGGTGCCGAGCCTCTATCTGCCCAAGCTCCAGCCCGGCCAGACCGCCCGCGTCGAGCTGGAGGAAGGCCGCGACGTCCCGGGCCGAGTACGGCTCGTGCCGTCCGAGCTGAACCCGGTGAGCCAGATCGGCCAGGTCCGCGTCTCGATCGAGAACGACCCGTCGCTGCGCATCGGCACCTTCGCGCGGGCGACCATCGACGCGGCGCGCAGCTGCGGCGTCTCGGTGCCGCGCACCGCCGTCCAGTTCCGCGCCGAGGGCGCCGTCGTCCAGGTCGTCCGCAACAAGACGGTCGAGACCCGCCGGGTGCAGGTCGGCCTCGTCTCCGGCGACGGCGCCGAGATCCGCGACGGCATCAAGGAAGGCGAGGTGGTGATCGCCAACGCGGGCGGCTCGCTGCGCAACGGCGAGAAGGTCCGCCCGATGGTGCGCGACGACGCCACCGGTCAGCTCGAGGAGATGTGACGTGAACATCTCGGCCTGGTCCATCCGGACGCCGCTTCCGTCGGTCGTCTTCTCCATCATCATCGTGCTGCTCGGCTGGATGAGCTTCGTGAAGCTGCCGATCACGCGGCTGCCGAGCGTCGACGTGCCGATCGTCTCGGTCGCGGTGGCGCAGTTCGGCGCCTCGCCGGCCGAGCTCGAGGCGCAGGTGACCAAGACGATCGAGGATGCGGTCGCCGCGATCGTCGGCGTCAACCACATCGACTCTAGCATCAGCGACGGCCTCTCCGTCACCACCATCACGTTCCTGCTCGACGCCGATCCGGACCGCGCCCTCAACGACGTCAAGGACGCCGTCACGCGGGTGCGCTCCAGCCTGCCGAGCGGCATCAGCGAGCCGCTGGTGCAGCGCCAGGAGGTGATCCCCTTCCCGATCATGACCTATGCGGCGATCGCGCCCGGCCGCACCCCCGAGCAGCTCTCCTGGTTCGTCGACGACGTGATCAAGCGCAACCTGCAGGGCCTGCGCGGGGTCGCCAAGTTCGAGCGCATCGGCGGCGCCGACCGCGAGATCCTGGTGTCGCTCGATCCCGACCGTCTGCAGTCGGTCGGCCTCACGGCGGCCGGCATCTCCGAGCAGCTCCTCAAGAACAACGTCGACGTCGCCGGCGGCCGGGCCGAGATCGGCGGGCGCGACCAGTCGATCCGTACCATCGCCGGGGCGCCGACCATCGAGGCGCTCGCCGGCACCACGTTCAGCCTGCTCGCCGGCGGCGAGGTGCGGCTCGACGACCTCGGCGTCGTCACCGACACGGTGGTCGAGCCGCGCACCTTCGCGCGCCTGGACGGCGACCCGGTCGTCGCCTTCGCGGTGTACCGGGCGAAGGGCGCGAGCGACGTGCGCGTCTCCGGCGCGGTCGAGCGCGAGATCGCCAAGATCAAGGAGGAGCACCCGGACGTCGACATCAAGCTGATCGATAGTTCGGTCGACTTCACCCGCGCCAACTACGACAACGCGATGCAGACGCTGATCGAGGGCGCGCTGCTCACCATCGTGGTCGTGTTCCTGTTCCTGCGCGACTGGCGCGCCACCGCGATCGCCGCCATCGCACTGCCTCTGTCCGTCTTCCCGGCCTTCTGGGTGATGGACATGCTGGGCTTCTCGCTCAATCTCGTGACGCTGCTCGCCATCACGCTGTCGACCGGCATCCTGGTCGACGACGCGATCGTCGAGATCGAGAACATCGAGCGCCACATCCAGATGGGCAAGTCGCCCTACGACGCCTCGATGGAGGCGGCCGACGAGATCGGGCTCGCCGTCATCGCGATCAGCCTCGCCATCGTCGCGATGTTCCTGCCGGCCAGCTTCATGCCGGGCATCGCCGGGCAGTTCTTCAAGCAGTTCGGCGTCACCGTCTCGGTGCAGGTGCTGTTCTCGCTGGTCGTCGCGCGCCTCGTCACGCCGATGCTCGCCGCCTATTTCCTGCGGCCGAAGCAGCACACCGAGAAGCCCCCCGGCCCGATCATGCGGGCCTACACCAGCGTGCTTCAGGCCTCGGTGCGGATGCGCTACCTCACGCTGCTGGTCGGGCTCGCCGTGTTCGCCGCCTCGATCGGCGGGCTGACGCTGCTGCCGTCCGGCTTCCTGCCGCAGCAGGACGTCGCCCGCTCGCTGCTCGCCGTCGAGCTGCCGCCCGGCACGCCGCTCTCCGAGACCGAGGCCGTGACGGGCCGCATGGTCGACGTGATCCGCAAGCGGCCGGAGGTGCGTAGCGTCTTCGTCGACGGCGGCCGCATCCCGCCCAAGGTGACCGAGGTCAATACCGCGGCGCTGATCATCAACTACGTCCCCAAGAAGGAGCGCAAGGTCAAACAGAGCCAGCTCGAGCGCGACATCGCCCGCGACCTCGCCGAGGTGCCGGACGTTCGCTACTGGTTCCTCGACGAGAACGGCCAGCGGGTGATCTCGCGCATCGTCACGGGCCAGGACGGCGCGACCGTCGCCAACGTGGCGGCCGAGCTCGCCAACCAGATGCGGCGCCTGACCTCGATCTCCAACGTCGTCTCGACCGCCGCCCTCGACCGGCCGGAGCTGCGCATCATCCCGCGCAAGGCGCTGGCCACGCGCCTCTACGTCAACACCGAGACGCTCGCCGCCACGGTGCGGGTGGCGACCATCGGCGACGTCGGGCCGCGGCTGGCCAAGTTCAACGTCGGCGACCGGCTGGTGCCCATCCGGGTGATGATCGCCGACACCGGGCGGGCCGACCGCCAGGTGCTGGAGCAGCTGCGTGTGCCGACCCTGCGCGGCACCACCGTGCCGCTCCTGGCCGTCGCCGACATCCAGCTCGCGCAAGGCCCCGCCGTGATCTCGCGCCACGACCGCGAGCGTCAGGTGAAGATCGAGGCGGATCTGGTCGGCTCGACGCCGCAGAGCAAGGCCGAGAAGGAGATCGACGCGCTCCCGGTGATCCAGCATCTGCCGAAGGGCGTGCGCCTGCAGCCCTCCGCCGACTCGGAGGCCAAGAAGGAGCTGCTCGACGGCTTCCCGCCCGTGATGGCGAAGGGCATGGTCACGGTCTACGCCGTGCTGGTGCTGCTGTTCCACTCGTTCCTGCAGCCGATCACCATCCTGTTCTCGCTGCCGCTGTCGATCGGCGGCGCCGTCATCGCGCTCCTCCTCACCGGCAATCAGCTCGATCTGCCGGTGTCGATCGGTCTCCTGATGCTGATGGGCATCGTGACGAAGAACGCCATCATGCTGGTCGACTTCGCGATCGAGTCGATGGCCAAGGGGATGGACCGCACCACCGCCATCATCGACGCCGGACAGAAGCGCGCCCGGCCGATCATCATGACGACCATCGCCATGGTGGCCGGCATGGTGCCGGCCGCGCTGGCGCTCGGCGCCGGCGGCGAGTTCCGCTCGCCGATGGCGACCGCGGTGATCGGCGGCCTGATCGTCTCGACCATGCTGTCGCTGCTGTTCGTGCCGGCCGTGTTCACCGTGATGGACGACATCGGCCGCGGCTTCGGCTTCGTGTTCGGCCGCCTCGTCACCGGCACCAGGCCGCACGGCGGCGGCCACGGCGGTCCGGACGGCCCGCACGGCGGCGGTGGGCACCCACCCGGCGCGGCGCACGAGCACGCGGCCGAAAAGGCGCCCGAGAAGCCGGTCGAGAAGGTGCCCGAGCGCGTCACCGAGCGCGGCCGCGAGCCCGTCCCCGCGGCCCTCTCGGCCGCGGCGACGGAGACCGCCGGGACCGTCCCCGCGGGGCCGGACGCCGCGGCGGCGGACGCGCCGGCGCCGAAGACGAAAGGCGGCCTGTTCGGTTTCGGGCGGTAGGGCTCGTCTGCTCCGACGCGGCGCCGACCACGACGCGGCCGTGTCCCGGACAAGGCGGACCAGGCCGCAGGCCCGAGGCGCCGCAGAGCCGGAGCCGGAGCTGGAGCCGAGGGGGCCACATGACGGGGGCTTTGCCGAATCGCCCTGGGTTCCGGTTCGCGGCGCGTCGCGCCGCGCCCCGGGACACGCGCCCCCCCTCCTCGGCCGCGCAGTGAAATCGCGTCTCCTGATCAGGACCGCACTGCGCCTGGTGTCGGCCGTCTGCGTTTATGTTCCTGTTGTGCTATGTCCGCATTGTCGCCACACCGACCGGCTCCCGGCCCGGGCGGCGGCGGGCTGCACAATGCGGGTGGACGCATGCGGGTGTTGATCGTCGAGGACAACGAGGAGCTGGCCCGGCTGGTGGTCGGCGGTCTCGCCAAGGCGGGGCATCCGGCCGAGCACGCCGCGAGCGCCGCCGAGGCGCGGCACATGCTCTCGGTCGACACCTACGACGCCGTCGTCCTCGACCTCGGCCTGCCCGACGCCGACGGGCTCGCGGTGCTGCGCGAGATGCGCTCGCGCCAGGATCCGACCGCCGTCCTGGTGCTGACCGCGCGGGCCGGCGTCGACGACCGGGTCGAGGGGCTGCGCAGCGGCGCCGACGACTATCTGGTCAAGCCGTTCGCCTTCGAGGAGCTGGTGGCGCGGCTCGAGGCCCTGTCGCGGCGGCCGCGCGCCATGCAGGGCCTCGTGCTGACGGTCGCCAATCTCAACCTCGACACGGCCGGCAAGCAGGCCTTCGTCGACGACGTGCCGCACGTGCTCTCGGCCCGCGAGCTCGCCGTCCTGGAGATGCTGATGCGCCGCAAGGGCCGGGTGGTGCCGAAGAAGCTGGTCGAGGACCAGCTGTTCGGCGCCGGCGGCGACCTCTCCTCCAACGCCGTCGAGGTCTATGTCCATCGCCTGCGCAAGCAGCTCGCCGAGCGCGGCGCCGCCGTGACGATCCACACGGTGCGCGGCGTCGGCTACATGATCACCGAGGCGAAGGCGTGAAGCCGCCGGTCGTCGGCTCGCGCTCGATCGTCCGGCGCATCCTCTGGGTGCACGTGGTGGCGTTCGGCCTGGTCGCGATCCTGGTGCCGCTGTCCCTCTATCTCCTGCTCGTCGCCGAGACGACGAAGCTGCATCGCGACGCGATGCGCCAGCAGGCCGACGCCATCGCCGAGCATCTGGCGCGCGGGCCGGACGGCCGCTGGCGGCTCGATCTGCCCGAGGCCCTGCAGGACGTCTATTCCCGTGCGGTCGACCGCTACGTCTACGCGATCGTCGATACCGAAGGGCGCGTCCTGTTCTCGTCCGGCAACAGCGACCAGCCGCTGTTTCCCGACGTGCCGCCGATCCCGACGCCGACGCTCCTGCAGGTGCAGCACGCCTTCGGCACGCTGTCAGGGACGCGCGTTCCCAAGACGGACGGCGACGAAACCGTCTACATCGAAGTCGCCGAGAACCTCGCCCACCGCGACGTGCTGATCGACGACATCGTCTCCAACTTCATCCCGCGCGTCGCCTGGATCACCATCCCGATCCTGCTTCTGCTGCTCGGTATCGAGGCTCAGGTGGTGCGCCGGGTGTTCCGGCCGGTCGAGGCGGCGTCGCGCCGTGCCCGCGAGATCTCGCCCCGGCGCACCGACATCCGGCTGTCGCTCGACCAGATTCCGAGCGAGGTCGCCCCGCTCGTCGTCGCCGTCAACGAGGCGCTCGACCGGCTCGAACAGGGGTTCCGGGTGCAGCGCGAGTTCACGGCCGACGCCGCACACGAGCTGCGCACGCCGATCACCATCCTGCGCACCCGCATCGACACGCTCGCCGACGCCGGCGTCGCCGAGCCGCTGCGCCGCGACCTCGCGATGATGACGCGCGTCGTCACCCAGCTTCTCGAGATGGCCGAGGTCGAGAACATGGCGCCCGGCGACGACGCCCGCGCCGACCTGCGCGCCGTCGCGGCCGACGTGATCGCCTTCCTGGTGCCGCTCGCCATCGCGGAAGGACGCAGCATCGCGCTCGCCGGCGAGGAGGCGCCCGTGTGGGTCGCGGGCCGCGCCGAGGTGCTGTCGCGCGCGTTGCGCAACCTGATCGAGAACGCGATCCGCCACACGCCGCCCGGCACCGTGGTCGAGGTCGTGGTCGAGCCCGAGGGCGTCGCCCATGTCTGCGACGAAGGGCCCGGCATCGACGAGGCGGAGCGCGAGCTCCTGTTCCGCCGCTTCTGGCGCGGCGACCGCAAGCACTCCGGCGGCGCCGGCCTCGGCCTGTCGATCGTCCAGCGGATCATGGAGCTCTACGGCGGTGCCGTCACGGTCGCCAACCGCCCGACCGGGGGCGCCTGCTTCACGCTCCGGTTCCGGCCGGTCGCCGCCCGTCCGACCGACGAGGACGGTACCGACGGCGGCAGGCACGAGAGTTCGGCGTTCGGCGGTACGATTCGGCCGCGGGGATCAGGCCGCGCGGTGAATCCGGGGGCATCTGATCATTTCGCAGGCACGCATGCGGCCGGCGCAATGCCGACGCCCACCGAGGGACCGTCGCCGTAAGGTCGCTGTAAGTCGCCCGGCCTACGATCGCGGCGTCTCCGCCTACCCCCGCCGAGCGGAGACGGCGCCCTCCGACACCCCCGGATCCTCCGGCGGTTTCGGGGCGGTGTCGGCCCGTCCCACCTGCCGACCCGAAAGCCCCTCATGAAAGCTCTCATTCTCTACAGCGTCTTCGTCGTGATCGGCGCCGTCGCGGCCGCGTTGATCGGCTGGGTCGTCGAGCGCGAGGTGTCCGAGACGGCGAGCCTGATCGTCTTCCTCGGCCTGTTCTTCCTCAACTTCGTGGTGTCGTGGATCGCCGTGATCCTGGTGATCGACCGGTCGCTCTCGAACGCGCTGGGGCAGGTCGAGCAGCTCGCGATCGAGAAGGCCGGCCGCGCCGCCCACGCCGCCGCGTCCGGCCGCGCCGGCTGACACGCCGTCTCGTGAGACCTGTGCACGGGGGCGATGGAGCCCGGGCGCGCGGCCCTTCGATCCGCGCCCCGGAACGACGCCGAAGACCGTTCACCCCGGAAGCCCGGCGGCCGCCGCGGCGGCATCGGCTTGAGCTTCGGCGCCCGGACCGGCGGCGATGAACTGATCACGGGCGAGCTCGGCGAAGCGGCCGCCCTTGGCCATCAGCTCGTCGAACGTGCCCTGCTCGATCACCCGACCGTGCTCGAACATGAGGATCCGGTCGGCACGCCGCACGGTGGCGAGCCGGTGCGCGATCACGAAAGTCGTGCGGCCCTTCATCACCTCGTCGAGCGCCGCCATCAGTCGCGTCTCGGTGCGCGCATCGAGCGCCGAGGTCGGCTCGTCGAGGATCAGGATCGGCGGCTCCTTCAGGAGCGCCCGGGCGATCGAGAGGCGCTGGCGCTCGCCGCCCGACAAGCTGCGCCCGCGCTCGCCGACGCGGGCGTCGAAGCCCTCCGGCGTGCGGGCGATGAACTCCATCGCCTGCGCCCGCTCGGCGGCGAGCTTCAACTCGGCCTCGGTCGCGTCCGGCTTGCCGATGCGCAGGTTCTCGGCGATCGAGCGGTTGAACATCAGGCCCTCCTGGAAGACGACCCCGATGTTCCGCCGCAGCCCGGCGAGCTTCATGGTCTTGATGTCGATGCCGTCGATGCGGATCGTGCCCGACTGTGGATCGAAGGCGCGATGCAGCAGCGCGAGCGCCGTCGTCTTGCCGGCGCCCGTGGTGCCGACGAACGCGATGGTCTCGCCCGGCTTCGCCGTGACGGTGAGATCGGCGACGGCGGGGCGCTTGCCGTCGTAGGAGAACGACACGCCGTCGAACTCGACCAGCCCCGACAGACGGCCCGGATCGATCGCGCCCGCACGGTCGCGGATCGAAGGCTCGGCGTCGAACACCTCGAAGAACTCGGCCAGCCGCGGCGCCTCGGCGAACACCCGGTTGACGAACCACACGGCGTCCTGCAGCCGCGCGATCAACATGGTGGCGAAGCCCATGAAGGTGACGATCTCGCCGACCGAGGCGAGGCCGTGGATGTTCAGCCAGGTGCCGAGCAGCACGATCGCCAGCATGGTGAGCGTCGTCGACGCGCGCGTCAGCACCGCCACAACGGCCCACCAGGACAGCACCGGGATCTGCGCCGCCAGCAGCCGATCGATGACGGTCTTCAGCCCCGTCACCTCGGCGTCGACGCGGGCGAAGGAATGCACCAGCGCGACGTTGCCCAGCGTGTCGGAGGCGCGCTCGGCGAGCTCCGAGTAGTTGCTCTCGACGAGGCGCTGCAGCGTCTCGGTCTTGCGCATCACGAAGGCGGTGAGCACGGCGAAGACGACGCACAGCACGACGAGCAGCAGCGCGAGCCGCCAGTTGAGGATGAGAGCGAGCGGCAGCAGCACGAAGAACGACACGAAGGCCGCGAGATTGTCGCGGAAGAAGGCGAGCCACAGGCCCCACAGCGCGTCGGTGCCCTGCAGCATCACCTTCATCAGCCGGCCCGAATGGGTCGAGCCGTGGAAGGCGAGCGGCTGCTCCAGCACGCGCTCGAAATAGTCGGCCAGCACGGCCTGGCGCTGCTGATGGGCGAGCCGATCGGCGTAGAGGGCGGTCAACGTGCCGCAGACGATGCTGAACAGGCCGAAGGCGGCCCACGCCGCCAAGAGGCCGGTCAGCGTCGACCACGAGAAGCCGGCGCCGGGCGCGGCGGCCTTCGACAGCGTGTCGACGACGCGGCCGAACAGCACCGGCTCGGCGAACTGGGCGGCGGCGAGCGCCAGATTGGCGAGCGCCAACGCCCAGGCGAGGCGCTTCACCGGCGCGAGCAACGCCAGCGCACGCAGATAAAGGCGGAACACGCTCATGCGGACCTGCGGTGAATCGAGCGGCGGTGGCCCGTTATAGCAGGTTCTTTCGGGCCGAGGCATGGAGGGTGCCGCCGCGTTCTCCGCGCGTCCCCGCGCCGGCGCCGGCACGATCTCGGCGGTTTCGTTCTGTGCGGCGGCCCGTGCGGCGGCGCGGAGACGATGGTCCTTCGCAGCGAGGACACCGGCGAACCGATTGCGGCACGGGGGCGCCGATGGCCCGGCGAACGGCGGGACGACGCGGTCGAGGTGGCGCGACTGGTCGCAGTCGTCCGGCGTGAACCGTTCCGCCGTCGGCTCGGGGCTCGCACGGTCCCCCGGCCCGATCGGTCCCGCCCCGCATCGGGGACACGACCGGCGTCGCGCCTTGCGGCCAGCCGCTCCGGAAATGGTTCGCGCCGATGTCCGCGCGCGCCGTCCCGATCCGTTCGCGTGTCGACCCTGATCGGTCCTCCGCAAGCCGACCTCCCCGCAAGTCGACCTCCCATGAATCCCCGACGACGCGATCCGGGCCTCCGGGACCGGGCCGAGATCTCGAGAACCCGCCGACGGACCGCAAGCACCCGCGCGGGGGCCCTGGGGCCGCACGACACATGAGTCCGGGTTCCTGCTGTCGCGGGAATGAGCGGCGTCAGGTTCGGCGTCGGTGCGACACGATCCGCTCACCGCTCCGCCAGCGCCAGCTTGGCGCCGAGCGCGACGAACGCGGCCGCGAAGGCACGACGCATCCAGGCGAGCACGGCCGGCCGCGTGATCACGTGGGTGCGCACCGCCGCCGCCGCGACGCCGTAGACGACGAACACGGCGAACGTCATCAGCATGAAGACGGCGGACAGCTCCAGCATGCGCAGGAGCGGCGCCGTCTCGCCGGTCGCCACGAATTGCGGCAGGAAGGCGACGAAGAACAGCGACAGCTTCGGATTGAGGATGTTGACCAGCACGGCCGTGATCACGATGTCGCGGCTCGACCGGTTCTTCGGCGCACCGTCCGTCTCGACGCGCAGCGCGCCGTGCGCGCGCAGCGTCTGCCACGCCATCGCCAGGAGGTACGCGACCCCGAGCCACTTCACGATCTGGAACAGCAGCGCGCTGGTGTGCAGCACGGCGGCGAGCCCGAGCACGGCGGCGAGCATGTGCGGCACGATGCCGAGCGTGCAGCCGAACGCCGCCGCGACGCTGGCGCCCCGCCCGCGCGAAAGCCCCGCGGCGAGCGTGTAGAGCACCCCGGTGCCGGGCGAGGCGACGACGATCAGCGACGTGATCATGAACTCGGCGGAGAGCTGCATCTCGGTCCTCGTGAACAGGCGTCGGTCGTGGATGTCCGCTCTACGGCGCGACGGCCGATGGCGCCACCCGATTTCCGCGTGTTCGGAGCGGGGTGCAGCTTACCGAAGTTTCACGCAACAGTGCAGCGCCGAGGTCGTTGTCCCGTCGATGGTTTCGACATCGAACGGGAGGTTTTCATGATCTCGACCAAGATGAAGCTCGCGTCCGGCGTGTTCGCGCTCTGCTCGGCGCTGGTGCTCGCCGCGCCGCAGGCCGAGGCGCAGCGTTGGGGCGGCCGAGGCTGGCACGGCGGCGGTTGGCACGGCGGTCCCGGCCACCACCACCGGCACGGCGGTTGGGGCCGCGGCGCGGCGGCCGGCATCGCCGGCTTCGCCACCGGTGCGATCATCGGCGGTGCGCTCGCCTCGCAGCCGAACTATTACGGCGGCTATGCGGCGGCGCCGGGCTACGGCGGCGGCGATGCCGACGCGGTGGCTTATTGCCGGCAGCGATTCAAGTCCTACGACCCGACCTCGGGCACCTATCTGGGCTACGACGGCAATCGTCACGCCTGCCCGTGACGACGTCCGTGAACGGGGCTCGCGGCCCGGAACGCGCCGGCCCCGCCCCGTCGGGGTGCCGGCCCCCGTCGGGGTGCCGGCCCGACGCGATCGGCTTGCGAGCGGCGGGGCGCGGGGGCTATGAACGCCGCTCCGGCGTGCCCCGCGCCTCCGCTTCCGGACTCTCCCGATGCTCGATCGCCGCCTGTTTCTCGGCGCCGCCGGCGCCGCGCTCGTTCCCGCCCTTGCTCGTCCCGCCGTCGCGCAGACCGACTGGCCGACCCGCCCCGTCACCGTGGTGGTCCCCTATCCACCGGCCGGCTCCGTCGATCTCGTCGCCCGTGCCATCGGCGAGCCGATGGCACGGGCGCTCGGCCAGCCCGTGGTGGTGGAAAACCGCGGCGGCAGCGGCGGCTCGGTGGCGGCCCAGGCGGTCGCGCTCGCCGATCCGGACGCCTATCGGCTGGTGCTCGGCACCCAGCAGACGCACGGCACCAACGAAGCGATCTATCCGTCGCTCGGCTATCGCGCGATCGACAGCTTCGTGCCGATCTGCCAGGTCTGCACGGTGCCGCACGCGCTGGTGGTCAAGAAGACCCTGCCGGTGGCGACCGCGACCGAGCTGGTGGCGCTCTTGAAGCGCGAGCCCGGCAAGCTGAACTACGGCTCGACCGGCATCGGCTCGTCGTCGCATCTCGCCTGCGAGCTGTTCAAGATCAAGGCCGGCGTGGAAGCCCAGCACGTGCCCTATCGGGGCGGCGGCCCGCTCGCCCAGGATCTGATGGCAGGCGTCGTCGACTTCGGTTTCATCGCGGTCGCCAACATCCGCGGACAGCTCGAGGGCGGCATGGTGCGGGCGCTCGCCATCGCCTCGTCGCGCCGCGTGCCGCTGATGGCCGACATCCCGACGCTCGCCGAGGCGGGCGTTCCGGACGTCGACGCCGACGCCTGGTTCGCCTATTTCGCCCCGGCCAAGACGCCGGCCGACCGCGTCGCCAAGCTCGCCGCGGCGATCGAGGGCGCGCTCTCGGCCGACGCGGTGCGCGAGACCTTCGACCGCAACGCCGTCGTCGCCCGCTTCCGTCCGACCGCCGAGATGCCCGACTTCGTCGCCGCCGAGGTGAAGAAGTGGGCCGAGGTGGTGCGGCTCGCCAATCTTGTCGAGGCGAAGTGATCAGGAACCAACGATCGAGTCTCGTTGTCTCGACGCTTCGGTGGAAGCAAGATCTTCACCTCTCCCCAGCGGGGAGAGGTCGGGGCTCGCGCGACAGCGCGAGCTCCGGGTGAGAGGTGCCGCGCTCACCAACTGGTGCCCTAACCCCTCACCCCGTGCGCGCCTGTCGGCGCGCCCGACCCTCTCCCTTCGGGAGAGGGTGAGCACTACTCCTCGCTCGTCGGATAGACGCCGCGCAGAACGGCGTCGAAATGGGCCTTCACCGATTCGTTGCACAGGCAGGCGCGTGCCTTCAGGGCCTCGCGGTCGCGCACCACCACGGCGCCGCGCCGCGTCTCGAGAATCCGGTCGGCCCGGAACCCCTGCATGACGCGGCTGGTGTAGCTGCGGCCCACCCCCAGCATGGTGGCGAGCTGTTCGTGGGTGAGCGGCACGACATGATCGCCGGTGCGGTCCATCGCCGAGACGATCCACTTGGCGGCGCGCTGCTCGATCGAGTGCACGGCGTTGCAGGCGGTCGACTGGAACACCTGGGCGAGCAGGCAATCGGCGTAGCGGGCGAACAGGTAACGGAGGCTCGGCGACCGCGCCTTGGCGGCCTCGAGCTGGGTCACCCGTACACGCACGAACGGGCCGCCGTACTTCACGACGATGCGGCAATAGGCCGGCAGATGGCCGAACGAGACGATGCCGCCGACCGCCCCCTCGCGGCCGACCAGGATGGTCTCGACGTCGCGGCCGTCCTCGCTGCCGACCAGATAGGAGACGAGGCTCGGCCCGCAGGGAAAGTGGACCGTCTCGACGTTGTCGCCGGGATTGTAGAGGAGCTGGTTGGCCTCCTGCGCGGTCGCCTCGAGCCACGGCGCGAGCAGCGCGTAATCGGCCTCGCGTAGCGTCTGCAGCAGGTTGTTGTCGGGCCGAGCGGCCGCTGCACCGGTGATCTTGCTCATGGGTCGGGTGGACGACGCTGCTGGAGGACGGACCGAGTTCGACGCGACGTTCCTCTAGCGCATCGCACGGTCCCGATATGTTCACAAGTGCACCGACCCGGCGACGGCGACGGTGGTAACGTGGTTTCACGGATCCGGTGATCACGCTCCCGGGAGGGATCGCCGGACGCCGCCGACACGACGGCACCACGGGTCGGCGCAGCGCCGGCATGAGCGTCGTGACGTGCAATTCCGACCGCCGCGGACCGGCGGCTCCGTCCCGACAAATCGGACCGACGATGCAAGCCGACGCCGGCGCGAGCGTGGACCTGACCAATTGCGACCGCGAGCCGATCCATCTGCTCGGCGCCGTGCAGCCGTTCGGCTTTCTGATCGCGGTCGCGGCCGACGACTGGACCATCACGCACGCCTCGGCGAACGCCGCCGCGGCGCTCGTCTGCGACGCCGGCGACCTGATCGGCCGCCCGCTCGACGGTCTCGTCACGCCGGCGGCGCTGCACACGCTGCGCGGCCTCCTGCAGGGCATCTCCGGCGACCTGGTGGCGCGCGACTTCGCGCTGCAGCTCCGTCCCGGGCTCGTCTGCGACGTCGCCGCCCACATCGTCGCGGCGGACGCGGAGGCGGGCGACGCACGCGACACCATGGTTCGCGACACCGCGGATCGCGACACGGTGGGGCGCGACACGGTGGTGATCGAGTGCGAGCCGACCACGGGCGAGAGCGACACGGCGGCGCCGGCACTGGTGCGCGACATGATCACGCGGCTGCGGCGCGCGGACGACCGCAAGAGCTTCTTCCGCACGGCGGCGCGCGAGCTGCGGGCGCTGACCGGCTTCGACCGCGTGATGGTCTACCGGTTCGACGACGACGGCTCCGGCGAGGTGGTCGGCGAGGCGGTCGATCCCGGCCGCGGCACGTTTCTCGGCCTGCACTATCCGGCCTCCGACATCCCGCGCCAGGCGCGCCGACTCTACAGTCGCAACGTGCTGCGGCTGATCGCCGACGTCGACGCCGTGCCGGTGCCGGTCGTCTCGGCGGCCCCGGACGGGCCGCCGCTCGACCTGTCGATGAGCATGCTGCGCAGCGTCTCGTCGATCCATGTCGAGTATCTGCGCAACATCGGCGTGCGCGCCTCGATGTCGGTGTCGATCCTGCGCGACGGAAAGCTGTGGGGCCTGTTCGCCTGCCATCACGACGCGCCGCACCGGGTCGCCTTCGGCCGGCGCAGCGCCGCCGAATTGTTCGCCCAGGTGTTCGCGCTGGTGCTGGAAAACCGCGAGCGCGCCGTCGAGGCGGCCTACGAGGCGCGCGCCCAGGCCCTGCATCAGCGCCTGGTCGGCACTATGGCGCGCGAGGCGACACGGTTCGAGAGCGTCGTCGCCCATCTCGACGAGATGGCCGATCTGCTCGCCTGCGACGGCGTCGGCGTGTGGACGAACGGCCGTGCCACCCTGAAGGGGCTGACCCCGACCGCCGAGGAGTTTTTCGACCTGGTGGCGCATATCGACGCGCAATCGATCGAGCGGGTGCACGCCGTGCACGCCATCGGCGACGAGCATCCGCCCGGCCGTGCCTTCGCCGCGCGCGCCGCCGGCATGCTGGTGGTGCCGCTGTCGCGCCCGGCTCGCGATTATCTGGTGTTCTTCCGCCGCGAGGTCGCCCGCACCGTCACCTGGGCCGGTGATCCCCGCGCCCCGAAGGCGTTCGGCCCGAACGGCGATCGTCTGACGCCGCGCAAGAGCTTCGACCTGTGGAAGGAGACCGTCACGGGCCAGTCGCTGCCCTGGCTGCCGGTCGAATGCCGCATCGCCGAGCAGCTCCGCGTCAGCCTGCTGGAGGTGATCCTGCAGCTCTCCGACCTCACCGAGGAGGAGCGCCGCCGCGCCGTCGAGCGGCAGGATCTGCTGATCGCCGAGCTGAATCATCGCATTCGCAACATTCTCGGTCTGATCCGCGGCGTGATCACCCAGAGCCGCGATTCGGCGACCACCATCGAGACCTTCACCGAGGTGGTGGGCGGTCGCATCCAGGCACTCGCCCGCGCCCACGACCAGATCACGGCGGACCAGTGGGGACCGGCGTCGCTGCGCAACCTGGTCGCCGCCGAAGCGGCGGCGTATCTCGGCGGCAAGGGCGAGCGGGTCCGCATCGTCGGCCCCGACGTGCTGATCGAGCCGGAGGCGTTCACCACGATCGCGCTCGTCGTCCACGAGATGATCACGAACTCGGCGAAATACGGCGCGTTGAGCGACCAGCGCGGCCGCGTCGACATCGCGGTCGGCTTCCGCCCCGACGGCGCCCTGGCGCTGCGCTGGCGCGAGACCGGCGGTCCCCGGGTCGCCCCGCCGACACGCCGCGGCTTCGGCTCGACCGTGATCGAGCGCTCGATCCGCCACGACCTCAAGGGCGAGGCGACGGTCGACTACGCCCCGACCGGGCTCGTCGCCCGCTTCGTCGTTCCCGGCGGCTTTGCCCGCCCGGCGCCGGGCGGCCGCCAGACCGACGCGACGCCGATCGAGGCGGCGCCGCCGCCCGGCCGGGTGCCGCAGGACGTGCTCCTGGTCGAGGACACCATGATCATCGCGCTCGACGCCGAGGACATGCTGCGCCGGCTCGGCGTCGATGCGGTGCGCACGGCCGCCTCGTCCGCCGACGCGCTCGCCACGATCGAGACGCGGCCGCCCGACTTCGCCCTGCTCGACGTCAATCTCGGGGCCGAGACGAGCTTCTCGATCGCGACGCGGTTGCGCACGCTCGGCGTGCCGTTCGCCTTCGCCACCGGCTATGGCGAGCTGGCGGCGTTCCCGCCCGAATTCGCCGAGACGCCGCGGCTGCGAAAGCCCTACACGGCCGAGACCCTGCGCATGCTGCTCGAGCCCTTCGCGCCCGACGTCGACCATGACGGCCGCCGCCCCGTCCGCCCGGACGCCGTCGCGCCCGACACGGCGGATGCCGGATCGCGTGCCTTGGACTAAGATACCGCGACGACTTCACAGCGGCGGGTGCGCTATGCAAATCTCGAAGGTGATGGCGGCGGGGCTCCTGCTCGCCGCGGCGACGACCGGAGCGACGACCGGGGCGACGACCGGGGCCGTCGCCGACGTGCGGCATTCCGAGGTGCCGGAGAGCCTGCGCGGCACCTGGATCGCGGCGACCGGGAGCTGCCCGGCGCCGGCCGGCAGCGGCTTCGTGCTGACCGCCCGCAGCTATGCGAAGGGCGGCGAGACCTGCCCGGTCGAGTGGGTCGAGGAGCGGGCCGCGACGCCCGGCACCATCTACTCGGTGCACATGCGCTGCGGCAGCACGGCGGCGTCCGAAACCAACGTGATGGTCTGGGTGAAGGGCCCGGACAGTGCCGCCACGGGCACGGATTTCCGCAGCCTCGCCGACGCGCGGATCTGCCGCTGAGGCCGATCCGGGATGCCGGAGGCGGAGGCGTCGGAGGACGCCGTCGTCAGGCGAAGGCGAGCACCAGGCCGACGCCGGCCACGCAGGCCCCGGCGAGGCGGGCCATGCCGAGACCGGCCCGGACCTCGGCAATGCGGCCGAGTGCGACGCCGAGCCCGATGCCGGCCGCATGCAGCAGCGCGGTGGCGACGACGAAGCCGAGCCCGTAGGCGAGGGGGCTCGCCGCCGCCGGCATCTCGGCGCCATGGGCGTAGCCGTGGACGAGGCCGAAGGCGCCGACCAGCAGGGCCGCCGGCAACACCGGCAGCCGCACGGCGAGCGCGACCAGGAGCCCGAGCACGATCACCGAGGCCGTGATGGCCGGCTCGACGGCGGGCAACGGCACGCCGGTGGCGCCCAGCACGGCACCGACGACCAGCAGCGCGACGAAGGCCGCCGGCACGGCGAGGAGCGCCACGCCGCCCAGCGTCGCCGACCACAGGCCGACCGCCAGCATGGCGGCGAGGTGGTCGATCCCGAACAGCGGATGCATGAACCCGTCGGCGAAGCCGTGGACATGCGGCGCCTGACCGACATGGGCCGCGGCGGCGGTGGCGCCGAGAATCAGGAGTGCCCCGGCGAGCGCGCTGGCCCGACCGACGGCGCGAGGGCGAGCGACAGCGCGAGGGCGGACGGCGCGGACGGGCGTCACGGCGCGGGCATGCGGCAGCATCGATGATCTCCTGGGGTCGGGGCCGGACGCGGCCGCCCCGGCGTCACCGTGCCGCGTCCGATCGCGCGAGATTACCGAACCGAAGGACCGGCGCCAACCATCGATCCGCGGCGAGACGACGAGGCTGCGAGCGCGGCTCAGCGGCCGGCGAGCAGCACGCGGCGCATCTCGCCGGGTGTCCGCCCGTAGCGCCGCTTGAACTGCGCCGCGAACACCGACGGCGTGGCGAAGCCGCTGGTGAAGGCGATCTCCTTCAGCCGCAACGTCGCGGTGGCGGGGTCGCCGAGCACCTGCAGGCTGCGGGCGAGCCGCGCCTCCAGCACATCGTCGCAGACCGTGGTGCCGGCCGCCCGGAACAGGCCGTGCAGGCAGCGCACCGACACGCCCATGCGTTGCGCCAGGAGAGCCGGCCCGAGCTCCGGCTCGGCGAGCGAGGCGGCGATGATCTCGCGACACCGCCGCATCATCGCAGCCTGCCGGTCGCCGAGGCCGGACGGCGCGGCCTGCCCTTCCGCGAGCAGCACCGCGATGCTCGCCAGCGCGAGCCGAAGCGGGCCGGACGTGGACGCCGCGTCGGCGGCACCGGGCCGCACAGGAGCACGCGCCGTTTCCGCGAGCCCGACCATCAGGTCGCGCGAGACCTTGCCGACCAGGCCGCGGGTCGACACGGCGCGGCAGACATGGTCGTGCGGCCGTCGCACGAAGGACTGCAGCAGCGACGCCGGCGCCGTGAGATTGATCACGTCGGCCGGATCGTCGTGGCGGATGACGTAGGGCTCGGAGGCGGCGAACAGCGTCGCCATGCCGTCGGTCAGCACGCAGCTGCGGCCGCGCTGCTCGAACGACACCCGGCCGCGGTTCACCAGGGCGACCACGAACACCTCGTCGCGCGCCTGCGCGGCATGGCGGCGGGTGCGCACCCCGATCTCGTTGTCGCTCGCCACCTCGACCAGGCGGATCGGCCCTTCGCCGAGCGTGACGATGCGGCCGGCGAAGCGGTCGGGACGACGAATGGAGAGATCGGCGTCGCCGAAATGCCCGGCGATGGCGTCCTGCCAGAGCCGCTGCTTCTCGGCGGGGGCGAGCCCCGGATCGACCCTGACCATGCGCGCCTCCCGGACGTGTCGATCTTGTCGCTTTTGCGCGATCCTATGGGCAGTCCCGGCCGGCCGCAACACGCGGGCGGCGGGCTGCGGGCGCCCTGTCGGCCGGGCGCACGAACTCTGTCGCGTGAGCGCAAGACTGCCGCTGCCGCTTTGACCCCGCCGACTCGGCATGCAGAGTTGGGCATGCAGAGCGTCGTCTCGCGCCGGCGCGGCGCGCCGTTGCGCCGGCGCGAGACGGGACTCGCCCGACCCGACAGGAGCCGCCATGACCGTCATGCCCGCCCCCGCGTCGCTGCACCGCAGCACCGGCCGTCTCGACGGGCTGGTCGCCGTCGTCACCGGCGCGGCGTTCGGACCGAAGGCGGCGCTCGGCGCCGTGTTCGCGGCCGCGCTCGCGGCCGAGGGGGCGAGCGTGGTGGTCGCCGACGTCGTCGACGCGGAGCCGGTGGCGGAGGCGTTGCGCCAGAACGGCGGCCGCGCTGTCGCCGTCACGGTCGATGTGACAGACGAGGCGGCCGTGGAGGCGATGGCGGCGGCCGCCGAAGCCGAGTTCGGCCGGCTCGACATCCTGGTCAACAACGCCGTCGTCGGCTCCAACATCCCGCCGGTGCCGCTCGCCGCGCTCGACGTCGCGGCGTGGGACCAGGTGATGGCGGTCGGGCTGCGCGGCAGCTTCCTGTGCGCCAAGGCGGCGGCCCCCCGCATGGCCCGCAACGGCTGGGGCAAGATCGTCAACATCGGCTCGACGACGATGCAGGAGGGCCTGCCCAACCGGCTCCATTACGTGAGCATGAAGGGCGGCGTGCTGGCGCTCACCCGGGCGCTCGCCCGCGAGCTCGGGCCGCAGGGCATCCGGGTCAACACACTGGCGACCGGGCTGGTCGCCAATCCGGCGGCCGGCGCCGCCTTCACGGCGAAGCCGGAGCTGATCACGACGATCCGCGCCGCCCGCGCGATCCCCGAGGACGTGACGCCGGACGACCTCGCCGGCCCGCTGGTCTTCCTGTGCTCGCACGCGAGCGACGCGATCACGGGCCAGTTCATCGTCGCCGACAAGGGCGCGTATTTCACCTGATCACGTCCAAAGAACGAGTCACCCGAGAAGGACGCGGCCATGACCGAGAAGACTCCGCCGACCGCCGGAAAGCCCCAGGTCACCAAGGCGGGCGAGAAGGAATACGTGTTCGATCTCACCTCGATCGCCTCGCTCGACGTCGGTCGCGGCTACACCTCGGCGACCGGCAAGGTGGTCGAGGGCGAACGGATGATGTGCGGCCTCGTGCGGCTGAAGGCCGGCGAGGTGACGGAGCGGCACAGCCATCCCAACGAGCAGTGGACCTACATCATCGAGGGCGTGATGCACGCCGAGGTCGACGGCCAGTTCTTCGTGGCCGGCCCCGGCACCGTGATCTACCAGCCGGGCGGCGTCGTCCACGGCGGCCATGCCGGCCCCGACGCCGACGTCGTCTTCTTCACCGTGAAGGACACGTCGCACGGCCTCTACGGCACCCGCGCCGCGAAGGACACCGAGTGATCGGCGCCGCGGCCGCCCGGCGACGACGAACACGACAACGACAACGATAACGACGACGTCAAGAGGAAGCGAACATGAGACACCCGATCCGCCTCGCCGTCGCCTGCCTCGCTGCAGGTCTTCTGGGTGCCGGCACGCTCGGCGCCGGGGCGCAGGGCTGGCCGCAGAAGCCGATCCGCATGATCGTGCCGATCGCCGCCGGCAGCGTCACCGACGTGATCTTGCGCGCGGCGGCGAACGAGCTGCAGCCGCGCCTCGGCCAGCCGATCATCATCGAGAACAAGGGCGGTGCCGCCGGCATTCTCGGCGCGACGGCGTGTGCCCAGTCGGCGCCGGACGCGCACACGTTCTGCGCCGTCTATCACAACACGATGTCGTACAACCCGCTGCTGTTCGCCAAGCTGCCCTACAATCCGGACGACATCGCGCCGGTCGGTCGGCTGTTCTTCCTGATCGAGGGCGTGTTCGTGTCGTCGGAGCTCGGCGTCGCGTCGGTCGCCGAGCTGAAGGCGAAGATCCAAGCGCAGCCGGCCGCGCTCAACTACGCGACCCTCGGCGAAGGCTCGCTGCCGGACCTGTTCCTGCGCTGGATGAACAACCAGTGGGACGCCAAGGTGCAGGGCATCCCCTACAAGGGCGGCGGCCCGGCCGCCCAGGCCCTGATGGCGAACGAGGCGCAGGTGACGCGGTTCGGCGTCGGCAACTTCCTCGCCGCCCTGCAGAGCGGCAAGGTGAAGGCGCTCGCCGTGTCGTCGACGACGCGCTCGCCGCTACTGCCCGACGTACCGACCGCGGTCGAGGCCGGGCTCGCCGGCTATCCGGGCATCGGCTGGTGGGGCCTCGGCGCCCCGAAGGGGACGCCGCCGGAGGCGATCGACCGGCTCGCCGCGGCGTTCAAGACGCTGTTCGAGGAGCCGAAGTTCAAGGCCTTCCTCGACCAGCAGGCGGTGATGTCGGCGCCGACCGGGCCGAAGGACTTCGTCGCGTTCCTGGCCGAGGATCGCAAGGCGGCCGAGACGCTGATCCGGATCGCCGACACCAAGCCGACCGAGTACAAGGGCCAGTGAGAGACGCGGCCGCCGCGGAGGGTATCTCGTGTCCCGGGCGCGGCGCTCGCCCCGACGCCGGGCAGCCACCGTCCCTCCTGGCAGCCTTCAGATCCTCGGCTTCGTCATGCCCGCGCTCGTCAAGGGCATCCACGATTTTTCAGTTTCGCAAGACCAAGATCGTGGATGGCCGGGACGAGCCCGGCCATGACGACGGCCGGTGCCGAGGCTGACGACGGTCGGCCTCACACCACCTTGCCGGGATTGAGAATCCCGGCCGGGTCGAGCACCTGTTTGAAGCTCCGCATCAGGTCGAGCGCGACCGGATCCTTGATGCGCGGGAGATAGTCGCGCTTCATCACGCCGATGCCGTGCTCGGCCGAGATCGACCCGCCGCGGGACAGCACCTCGGCGAACACCGCGTCCGAGATCGCGTCCCAGCGCGCCAGGAACGCCGCCTTGTCGGCGCCGACCGGCTGGCTGACGTTGAAGTGGATGTTGCCGTCGCCGAGATGGCCGAACGGCACCGGCCGGCAGCCGGGGATCAGTTTCGCCACCGCGGCGCTCGCCGCGCGGATGAAGTCCGGCACGGCGGCGACCGGCACCGAGACGTCCTGCTTGATCGAGCCGCCCTCGTAGCGTTGCGCGTCGGAGACGAACTCGCGCAGCCGCCAGAAGGCGGCGCGGTGCTCCAGGCTCTCCGCCATCACGGCGTCGGTGACGAGATCCTGCTCCAGCGCGAGCTCCAGCGTCTGCTCCAGGAGATCGCGAAGACCGTCGCGGGCGCCCGAGGAGAGCTCGATCAGCACGTACCAGGGCGACGGGGTCGTCAGCGGATCGCGCAGGCCCGTGCCGTGGCGGAGCGCCATGTCGAGGCAGATGCGCGCCATCAGCTCGAAGCTCGTGAGGCTCGCGCCGGCGCGCCCCTGCGCGAGCCCGAACAGCGCCAGCGCGGCCTCGGGCGAACCGACCGCGACGAACGCGGTCTCGACCGCCTTCGGCGCCGGGAACAGCTTCAGCACGGCCGCCGTGATGACGCCGAGCGTGCCCTCGGCGCCCATGAACAGGTGCTTCAGGTCGTAGCCGGTGTTGTCCTTCTTGAGCTTGTTGAGGCCGTGCCAGACGCGCCCGTCCGGCAGCACCACCTCGAGCCCGAGCACGAGGTCGCGCGCCACCCCGTAAGCGAGCGCCGCCGTGCCGCCCGCATTGGTCGAGAGGTTGCCGCCGATCGTGCAGCTCCCCTCGGCGCCGAGCGACAGCGGGAACAGCCGATCGACGGCGGCGGCCGCGTTCTGCGCGGCCTGCAGCACGACGCCGGCCTCGGCCGTCATGGTGCTGGAGGCGGGATCGATCTCGCGGATGCGGTCGAGCCGCTTGAGCGAGAGCAGGATCTCGCCGTCGTGCGGGATCTGCCCGCCGACCAGCCCGGTGTTTCCGCCCTGCGGCACGACCGGCACGCCGAGCGCGGTGGCGAGCCGCAGGATCTCCGCGACCTCCTCGGTCGAGCCGGGGCGCAGCACCACGGGCGTCGCCCCGTGATAGAGCCCGCGCGGCTCCTCCAGATACGCGGCCTGCTCGGCCGGATCGATCACGGCGTGGCGCTCGCCGACGATCGCGACGAAACGTGCGAGGGTGTCGGGAGAGAGCGGGGCGGCGCGCGGGGGCATGCGGGGAACGTCCATGGGACGCGCACTCTAGCGCGTTCCGGAGACGGTGGGGATGGGTGCATGTCCGGGACGGCGAGCCTTCTTCCCTCTTCCCGCGCACGGGAAGAGGTTAAGGCAGGACAAGCGGACGCTCATCCCCGCGGGGCGGCGGCGCGGGCGAGGCGATCGGCGATGGCGGCGCCCAGCCCGTGGCGGGGGATCGGCGCGACGGCGATGACCGGGGCGCCGGAGGCGTCCAGCGCGCGCAGATGGGCGAACAGCGCCGCCGCCGCCTCGGCGAGGTCGCCGCTCGCCGAGAGATTCAGCACCGCGCTGGCGTGCTCGGCGCCGGCCGGCAAGGTCGGACCGAAGGCGAGCAGCGCCTCGCCGGGCGCCACCGTCTTGGCCCGCAGCCGCAGGAGGGCGCGCGGCGCATAGTGCGAGCTCAGCATGCCGGGGGCGATCGGCCCTGCCTCCGGCACGACGCCCGGCGACGGCGCGGCAACGGCCGCCGGCGGGTCGGCGACCGGGCCGCCCAGCGCCGCCTCCAAGGCCTCGCGGGGCACGCCGCCGGGACGCAGCAGCCGCGGCGTGCCGCCCAGGCACGCGACGATCGTCGATTCGACCCCGACCGGCGTCGCCCCGCCGTCGACCACCAGGTCGATGCGGCCGGCGAGGTCGCCGACCACGTGCGCGGCCGTGGTGGGGGAGACATGGCCGGAGCGATTCGCCGAGGGCGCCACCACGGGCCGGCCGCAGGCCGCGAGAATCGCCTGAGCGACCGGGTGGTCGGGCACGCGCAGCGCCAGCGTGTCGAGCCCGGCCGTGGCGAGGTCGCAGACCGGGCAGCCGCCGGCCTTCGCGACGACCAGCGTCAGCGGTCCCGGCCAGAAGGCGGCGGCGAGCTTTTCGGCGGCCGAATCGGCCCGGCCGAGCGCCCATGCGGCTGCCGCATCCGGGACATGCGCGATCAGCGGATTGAAGCGCGGCCGCCCCTTGGCGGCGTAGAGGCGCGCCACCGCGGCCGCATTCGTCGCGTCGGCGCCGAGCCCGTAGACGGTTTCCGTCGGAAAAGCCACCAGTCCGCCGTCCCGCAGAACGCGCGCGGCGGTCGTGGCCGCCGCGTCGCCTGCCGCCAGGACGCGCGTGAAAATCGTCGCAGTCACATCGACTCCCGTGCTTGCCGGCGCGGATTCGCTTGGCTATAAGACCGTCCTCACCGGCGGGACGGAGTGTAGCGCAGTCTGGTAGCGCACCTCGTTCGGGACGAGGGGGTCGCAGGTTCAAATCCTGCCACTCCGACCATTCCGCCGACCGACGATGCGGCACGGCCGTGGGTTAGGCCCGCCGGCGCCCGCAAGTCAACGCACTCCTGACAGGCATCCCGTCTGACGGGCATCCCGTCTGACAGGGATCGCGTCCGACATGCATCCCGTCGGGTCACCGGCGTCGGGTATGCGGCCGCGGCGGGCCGGGCGGGACGAGCCGCCGGGTGCCGCGAGGCCGTCACGCGGCGGTAACGTCTTGCGGATCGGCGTTCGGGTTCCTTTATGGGGGCGGGGACATTCCTTCACCCTCGACCCGAGCCATAAGCGAGACCCTCGTGACCCTTCGCCTCCACACCATCGTCGCCAGCACCCGCCCCGGCCGCGTCGGCCCCGCCGTCGCCCGTTGGTTCCACGACCGCGCCAAGGCGCACGGCGCCTTCGACGCCCATCTGGTCGACCTCGCCGACTTCGCCCTGCCGGTCTACGACGAGCCGCATCACCCGAAGATGCAGAAATACGAGAAGGCCCACACCAAGGCGTGGAGCGAAAGCGTCAAGGCGGCGGACGCCTATGTGTTCGTCACCCCGGAGTACAATTTCGGCCCCACGCCGGCGCTCCTCAACGCGCTCAACTACGTCTACTCGGAGTGGACCTACAAGCCGGCCGCCTTCGTCAGCTACGGCGGCGTCTCGGGCGGCATCCGCGCCGTGCAGATGACCAAGCAGATCCTCACCACCCTGAAGGTGATGCCGATTCTCGAGGCGGTGGTGATCCCGTTCGTCTTTCCGCAGATCAAGGACGGCGTCTTCACGCCGAACGACATCCAGACCACCGCCAGCACCGAGGTCTTGGACGAACTGCACAAGTGGGCCGCCGCCCTGAAGCCGCTGCACGCGAAGTGACCGCGACGGACCGTGTGGAGTGCTGAGGCCGCGGCACCCTCGTTTCGCCTCTCCCCGGCGGGGAGAGGTCGGGGCTCGCGCGACAGCGCGAGCTCCGGGTGAGGGGGTACCGCCCTCTCGATGAACCCATCGGCGTCGGCGCCCCCTCGCCCCACCCCTCTCCCCGCCGATGAGAGGGAGCCGCGCTGGACGCGGGGCACGGGCAGAGGACACCCGCTGGAGTCATCCCTTCACGTCGACCACGGCCTTGCAGGCCGGGGAGAGGTCGGGACGGGCCTTCTTCAGGCAGGCGATGATCTGATCGACGCGCGGCGCCTCGCTGCCGCACAGGCGGAACACGTCACCCGTGCAGGCGGCCTGCGGCGCGATCGTCCGCGAAGCCGCCGCCGCCGGCCGGCCGGCCGTGGCGAGCGTCACCGCGAAAGCGAGCACGACCGCCAAGGCGGCACCGACGAAACGGCTCCGACCCGCATGCGCTGTCATCGTCTCCTCCCGGCCGGGGTCATCGGCGCAGCTGCGCGAAAGCCCTGTTCGTTCCCATCCCATCCCGACCGGCGCGGCGGGTCCGTGCAGCGGATCACACAAGCGCCCCGCCCGACCCGGTAGAGGGCAACGCAGGGCGCGCCTGTCGCGGCGGCGCCGGGCCGCTATACTCGCGGCGTTCCCGGCTGGCGCCGGGGGACGGCGCGTCGCCCGGCGTCCGGCAGGGGCATGCGCCCGACAGGGATTCGAGCATGAGGACACGCCTGCGCGGCGGCCTGTTCGGCAAGTATGTCGGCACGTTCGTCGGCTTCGCCGTGTTCGTCCTCCTGGTCAACGGCGTCCTCGAGGTCGGCTTCACCTATCGCGAGACCGCCGCCACCGTGGTGAAGCTCGAGACCGAGAAGGCCGAGACGGCGGCGACCCGGGTCGCCCAGCAGATCGCCGAGATCGAGCGCCAGATCGCCTGGACGACGCGGGCCAGCGCCGGCGTCGCGCAGCGCCGCAACGACTACGTGTCGCTCCTCCGGCAGGTGCCGGCGATCGACGAGCTGATGCAGATCGACGGCACCGGCCGCGAGCTCCTGCGCGTCTCGCGGTTCTCGGTCGAGGCGATCGCCGGGACCGATTTTTCGCGCGATCCCCGTTTCGTGCAGGCTTCGGCCCGGCAGGTGTGGATCGGGCCGGTGACGTTCCGCAACGAGGTCGACCCCTATGTGGCGATCGCCGTCGCGCATTCCGGCCAGGATGCCGGCGTCACCGTGGCCGAGGTCGATCTCCGCTTCCTGCGCGACCTGATCGCCCCCTTCGCGGTCGGCGACCAGGGCTACGCCTATGTGCTCGGCACCCGCGGCCGGCTGGTCGCCGCCACGGACGGGCTCAAGGCGCCGCGCGGCAGCGATCTCGGCGGCCTGCCGCAGGTGGCCGAAGCGGTCGCCGAGGTCGCGGCGCGGCCGGGTGGCGGCGCCACCGGGATCGCCGCCTTCGGGCGCGATCTCGCCGACCGCTCGGTGCTGGCCGCCGCCGTCGCCATCCCGCGCACCGACTGGCTGATGGTGGTCGAGCAGCCCCTCGCCGAGGCGTTCAAGCCGTTCTACGTGCTGCTCCTGCGGATCGCCGGCCTGATCCTCGTCTGCATCCTGCTCGCCGTGCTGACCGGCGTGCTGCTGGCGCGCCGCATGGTGGTGCCGATCCGGGCGCTCTCGGCCGGCGCCGCGCATTTCGCCGAAGGCGACTTCTCGCACCGCATCGCGGTGCGCACCGGCGACGAGATCGAGGCCTTGGCCGACGAGTTCAACCACATGGCCGCGCAGCTCGACCAGTCCTACGCCCGGCTGGAGCAGACCGTGGCGGCGCGCACCCGCGAGCTCGCCGAGCGCAGCCGCCAGCTCGAGCTCGCCAACGAGCACAAGTCGCAGTTCTTCGCCAACATGAGCCACGAGCTGCGCACGCCGCTCAACGCCGTGCTGGGCTACGCCGAGCTTCTGGTCGACGGGCTCTACGGCGACCTGCCGCCGAAGGCGATCGAGGTGCTCGAGCGCGTGCAGGCGAACGGCCGCCATCTGCTCGGGCTGATCAACGACGTGCTCGACCTGTCGAAGATCGAGGCCGGCCAGCTCGCGCTGTCGCCGGACGTCTACTCGATGCGCGGGGTCGTCGAGCAGGTGGTCGCCGCGACCGAGTCGCTCGCCCGCGCCAAGGGCCTTGAACTGACCGCCGACATTGCCGACGATCTGCCGCTCGGGCACGGCGACGAGAGGAGGCTGACCCAGGTGTTCCTCAACATCGTGGGCAACGCCATCAAGTTCACGGAGCACGGCACCGTCGCGGTCCGCGTCGCCGCGACCGACGGGCGGTTCGTGGTCACGGTGCGAGACACCGGCCCCGGCATCGCGCCGGAGGACCGAAGGCGGGTGTTCGACGCGTTCCAGCAGGTCGACAATTCCACCACGCGCCAGAAGGGCGGCACCGGGCTCGGGCTGGCCATCGCACGGCGCCTGGTCGAGATGCACGGCGGCACGATCACGCTCGACTCCGAGGTCGGCGTCGGCTCGACCTTCGTGGTGCAGGTGCCCGTGAAGGCCGAGATCGCGCATCCGGCGGCCGAGCCCGCGATCGGTGACGCGCGGGCCGGCCCGGCCGCGCCGGGTGAAGCAACGGTGACCACGCCCGCGACGGGAGCGGGGCCGTGAGCCGCATCCTGGTGATCGAGGACACCGAGGACAACCGCCGCATCCTGCGCGATCTGCTCACCCATGCGGGCTTCACGTTGGCCGAGGCCGGCGACGGCGCGCGCGGCGTCGCGCTGGCGCTCGAAGAGAAGCCCGACCTGATCCTGATGGACATGCAATTGCCGATCGTCGACGGCTACGAGGCGGCGCGCCGCATCAAGGCCGACCCGGCGCTGCGGGCGACCCCGATCATCGCCGTGACCTCCTATGCGCTCGCCGGCGACGAGGAGAAGGCGCGCGCCGCCGGGTGCGACGCCTACGTGACGAAACCCTTCAGCCCGCGCCAGCTCCTCGCCAAGGTGAAGGAACTGCTGGGCCAGGCGGGCGAAAAATGACGATGCGCCGGGCTCCTCACGACAAGAATGGTTGCGGCGATGCGCTTCATTTCACCTCTCCCCAGCGGGGAGAGGTCGGATCTCGCGCTTTGGCGCGAGATCCGGGTGAGGGGGTGCCGAGCCGTCCAACTGGCGCCGTAAACCCTCACCCCGGTCGCGCACGTCGTGCGCGCCCGACCCTCTCCCTCAGGGAGAGGGTGCCGGGCACACGCGACGCAACACACCTCCGCCCGCCGACGCGGACAGACGGTCGGCGTTGACATGCACTCCCCGCCAAAAATTCTCGCCGTGGACGACGCGCCGGAGAATCTGGACATTCTTCGCACGCGCCTGACCGCGAAAGGCTATGACGTGATCACGGCGCAAGACGGCGAGGCGGGGCTCGCGCGCGCCCGGGCCGAGGCGCCCGACCTCGTTCTGCTCGACATCATGATGCCGAAGCTCGACGGCATCGCGGTGCTGAAGGCGCTGAAGGCCGACGCAGCGCTGCGCTTCGTGCCGGTCGTGCTGGTGACGGCCAAGGCCGACACCCGCGACGTGATCGTCGGGCTCGAGGCCGGCGCCGACGACTATCTCACCAAGCCGTTCGATCAGGCCGCGCTGGTGGCGCGCGTGCGCTCGCTCCTCCGAATCAAGGCGCTGAACGATCTCGCCGCCGCGCAGGCCGAGAAGCTCGCCGCGCAGGCCGAGGCGCTGGCCGCCGCCAACCGCTCGCTGGAGGCGCGCGTCGCCGCCCAGGTGGCCGAGATCGAACGGATCGGCCGGCTGCGCCGCTTCCTGCCGCCGCAGCTCGCCGAGATCGTGTCACGCGAAGGCGGCGGCGCGCTCGCCAGCCACCGCCGCGAGATCACGGTGGTGTGCTGCGACCTGCGTGGCTTCACGGCGCTCACCGAGGCGTCGGAGCCCGAGGACGTGATGACGGTGCTGGGCGAGTATCACCAGTGCGTCGGCGAACTGATCTTCCGTCACGAGGGCACGCTGGAGCGCTTCGCCGGCGACGGCGTGATGGTGATCTTCAACGATCCCCTGCCCTGCCCGGACCACTCGTCACGCGGCGTGCGGCTGGCGCTCGAGATGCGCGACGCCATGGTGACGCTCGGCGAGACGTGGCGGCGGCGCGGCCACACGGTCGGCTTCGGTGCGTCGGTCGCGGTCGGTTACGCGACGCTCGGCGAGATCGGCTTCGATCAGCGTCGCGAATACACGGCGATCGGCAGCGTCGTCAGCCTCGCGCATCGCCTGTGCGCGGCGGCGAAGCCCGGGCAGGTGCTGATCAGCCAGCGTGTCCTCGCCGCGGTCGAGCCGCATTGCGAGGCGACGCCGGTCGGCCCGCTGGAGCTGAAGGGATTCGCCAAGCCGGTGCCGGCCTTCGACGCGCTGCGCTGGCGCGAGGGATGAGACGGCCGACCAATTCCGTCTGATCAGGTCGCCGTCGTTCCGAGGCCCGACGACGCCGCGAACCCGGAATGCCCCCGCAATCGACGCGCTGGTGCGCGCCGGAGACGTGACGAGAGACGGGAGGCATGGATCCCGGGCTCGGCGCGGAGCCTGTCGTCGGGCCGGCCGCAGGCCGGATCCGATGGCGCCGTCCCGGGATGACCACCCCTCACTGCGCCGGCGTCGCGGTCTGCTCGCCGTCCTTCTTCACCCCCGCCTTCGCGGCCTTGCGGACCAGGAGGTGCTCTTCCCACCGCTGCATCAGCACGAAGAAGGACGGCACGAACAGCACGGCCAGGCACGTCGAGGCGATCATGCCGGAGAACACCGTGACGCCGATCGAGGCCCGCGCCGAGGCGCCGGCGCCGGTCGCGACGACCAGCGGCGCGACGCCGAGGATGAACGCGAAGGACGTCATCAGGATCGGCCGGAATCGCTCGCGCGCCCCTTCGATCGCCGACTCGACGATGCTCTTGCCGGCCGCTCGCGTCTCGCGTGCGAACTCGACGATCAGGATGGCGTTCTTGGCGGAGAGCGCGATCAGGAGCACGAGGCCGATCTGGACGTAGAGGTTGTTGTCGACCTTGAGGGCGTTGAGCACCGCGACCGGTCCCAGCAGCGACAGCGGCACGGCGAGCACCACCGAGATCGGCGCCCACCAGCTCTCGTACTGGCCGGCGAGTACCAGATAGACCAGCAGGATCGACAGCGCGAAGACGACGAACATCTGGTTGCCGACGATCTTCTCCTGATACGACATCGCCGTCCATTCGATGCCGGCGCCGGGCGGCAGGGTGCGGGCCGCGATCTCCTCCATCAGCCGCATGGTCTGGCCGGTCGAGACGCCGGCCGCCGGCAGCGCCACCACGGTGGCGGAGGGATAGAGGTTGTACAGGCTGATCAGAGGCGCCCCGACGGTCGGCGTGATGGTCATCAGCGTGCCGAGCGGGATCATGTCGCCCTTCACGTTGCGGACCGTCAGGTTGCGGACGTCGTCGAGCCGCTGGCGGAAGTCGGAGTCGGCCTGGACATAGACCTGGAAGACGCGGCCGAACTTGTTGAACTGGTCGACGTAGGTGGAGCCGAGATAGCCGGCGAGCGTCTGGAACACCTGGTCGAGCGACACCTGCAGGGTCTCGGTCTTCACCCGGTCGACCTCGACCCTGTATTGCGGCGCGCTCGACCGGAAGGTCGAGATGACCCGCTGGATCTGCGACTGGGTCGAGGCGTTGGCGACGAACGTGTCCACCATGCCCTGCAGCTTGGGCAGGTCGAAGCTGCCGTCGCGCAGCTCGATCTGCATGGTGACGCCGCCGGCGTTGCCGACGCCCTGGATGGGCGGCGGCGGCACCACGAGAATCTTCGCCTCCTGGATCTCGCCGAGCGTCGTGTTGAGCCCGATCAGCAGCGGGCGCAGGCCCTCGGCCTTGCCGCGCTTGTCCCAGTCGTCGAGCATGATGTAGGCGACGCCCGCATTGGCGAGCGAGGCGGAGTTGTCGAGCACCGACACGCCCGCGATGGTGATCACCTGGCGGACGCCCGGCGTCTTGCCGGCGATCGCGCTGACCTGATCGAGCACGGCTTGGGTGCGGGTCAGCGAGGCGCCGTCGGGAAGCTGGACGCTGGCCACCAGATAGCCCTGGTCCTCGATCGGCAGGAAGCCGGTCGCGACGCGCGTGAATCCCCAGAAGGCGCCGCCGATGATGACGAGCGCCAGCACGGCCATGGTGGCGCTCTTCGCCACCATGCGGCTGATCAGGCCGGTGTAGAGGTGCTCGGCCTTGCCGTAGACGGCGTTGAAGCCGCGGAAGAAGGCGTTGCGCCGCTCCGGCGGCACCGGGGCACGCAGCCAGGTCGCGGCCTGGGTCGGCTTGAGCGTCAGGGCGTTGATGGCGGACAGAAGCGCCGTCGCGGCGATGACGAGGGCGAACTGCGCGTACATGCGCCCGGTCAGGCCGGGCAGGAAGGCGGCCGGCAGGAACACGGCCATCAGCACCAGCGTGATGCCGATGATCGGCCCGAGCAGGATCGCCATGGCGCTGATCGCGGCGTCGTGCCCGCTCATGCCCTTCTCGATGTTGTGGGCGGCGCCTTCCACCACGACGATGGCGTCGTCGACCACGATGCCGATCGCCAGCACGATGGCGAACAGGGTCGAGAGGTTGACGGTGAAGCCGAGCGCCGCCATGCCGGCGAACGCACCGATGATGGTCACCGGCACGGTCGTCGCCGGCACCAGCATGGCGCGCCAGTCCTGCAGGAAGAGCAGGATCACGATCAGCACCAGGATCGCCGCCTCGTAGAGGGTCTTGTAGACCTCGTTGATCGAGGCGGTGACGAACAGGGTCGTGTCGAACGGGATGCCGTAGACCAGCCCCGGCGGGAAGTCCTTGGCGAGCGCCTTCATCTTGGCGTCGACCCGGCTCGCGACGTCGAGCGCGTTGGCGCCGGGCGACTGGAAGATGGCGATGCCGGCGGAGGGCTGGCCGTCCTGGGTGAAGATCTGGCTGTAGGTCTGGGCGCCGAGCTCGACCCGGCCGATGTCGCGCACCCGCGTCACATTGCCGTTGTCACCGGTCTTGACGATGATGGCGGCGAACTGGTCGGGATCGTCGAGGCGGCCGAGCACGTCGAGCGTGTACTGGAAGTTCTGCGCCTTCGGGGCCGGCGGCATGCCGATCTGGCCGGCCGTCACCTGCTGGTTCTGGCCCTGCAGCGCCTGCACGACGTCCTGGGTGGTGAGCGAGCGCGCCTGCATGCGATTGGGATCGAGCCACACCCGCATCGAGTACTGGCCGGCGCCGAACACGTTGACGTTGCCGACGCCGGGCAGGCGCGAGATCTCGTCGTGCAGCCTTATGGTGGCGTAGTTGGCGAGATAGAGGCTGTCGTAGCGATTGTCCGGCGAGGTGAGCGTGACGATCTGCAGGATCGACGTCATCTTCTTCTGGACGGTGACGCCCTGCACCTGCACCGACTGCGGCAGCTGCGACAGGGCGGTCGCCACGCGGTTCTGGACCAGCACCTGCGCCATGTCGAGATCGGTGCCGATCTCGAAGGTCACGACCAGGCTGTAGCTGCCGTCCGACCCGGCGTAGGACTGCATGTAGATCATGCCCTGCACGCCGTTGACCTGCTGCTCGATCGGCAGGGCCACGGTGTCGATCACGGTGCGGGCGCTGGCGCCCGGATAGCTGGTCGTCACCGAGACGGTGGGCGGCACCACGTCGGGATACTGCGAGACCGGCAGCCGCAGGAGCGCGACGGCGCCGATCACGATCATCAGGATGGCCAAGACGTTCGCGAGAACCGGCCGCTCGATGAAGAATTTCGAGATCATGCGTGGGTCGCCCGGGTCACTGCATGGTCTTGGGGCGCGGCAGGCCGCCCGGCACCGGCTGCGGCTGCACGTCGGGCGCCGCCGGAAGCTTCGGCGCGGTCACGATCGGCGCGGCCGGCAGCGTGTTGGGCAGCGGCGGCGGCGCCGGCGGGGCCTCCGGCAGCGTCACCGGAGGGGGCGCCGTGAGCGTCGTGAGCTGCGGGTCGACCTTCTGGCCCGGCACGGCGCGCAGCGATCCGGCGACGACGATGCGGTCGTCCGCCGTCAGGCCGGACTCGACGACGCGCAGCTCGCCGATCTGCGGTCCGACCTGGACCTTGCGCTGCTCGACCGTGCCGTCGGCGGCGACCACCAGCACGTAGCGGCCGCCCTGGTCGCTGCCGATCGCCGTGTCGGGCACCAAGAGGCCCGACGGGATGCGCTCGATCGGGATCCGCACCCGCACGAAATAGCCGGGCAGCAGGCTGCGGTCCTTGTTGGCCAGCACGGCGCGGGCCTGCAGCGTGCCCGTCGAGGTCGTCACGTTCGGCGCCACGTAGTCGAGCGTGCCGACATGCGGGTAGCCGGTCTCGGTCTGGGTGGCGATCTCGATCGGCACCTTCTTGATGTCGTCGCGGGTGAGGCCGCGGCGCGCCATCTCGTCGCGGATGCGCTGCACGTCGGTCTCGCTGACGGTGAAGTTCACCCAGATCGGCTCGAGCTGCACGATGGTGGCGAGCGTGGTCGGCTGGCCGTTGGCTCCGACATACTGGCCGAGCGACACCTGGCGGGCCGTGACGACGCCGTCGAACGGCGCGGTGACGCGGGTGTAGCCGTCGTTGATGACGGCCAGCATGGTGTTGGCCTTGGACTGGTCGAGATTGGCCTGGGCGGTGTCGCGCTGGGCGGTCGCCTGGTCGAGCAGCGACTGCGGGCTCGCCTGCTTGGCGACGAGGTCGACCTGGCGGTCGTAGACGATCTGCTGCTGCTTGAGATTGGCCTCGGCGCCGAGCTCGGCCGCCTTGGCCTGCTCGACCTTCACCCTGTAGGGCTCCGGCTCGATGGTGAACAGGAGCGTGCCCTGCTTCACGTAGTCGCCGTCGTTGTAGCTGATGCCCTGGACGAAGCCGTTCACCCGGGCGACGAGGTCCGCCGAGTTGACGGCGGCCGTGGAGCCGGTCGCTTCCAGGAAGCGGGTCACCGGCTGCTGCACGGGCTTGGCCACCGAGACCTTGGGGGGCGGCGGCGCGACATATCGATTCTGCTCGCCGCAGGCCGAAAGCACGAGGGGGAGGGCGACGGCGGAGGCCGTCACGACAGATCGAACCAGTGCAGTCACGGCGTCCTTCCAGACCTTGCCCGCACCGGACTCGCGCGTCGCGGACCCGGATCGAGCGGCTTTCACCAGGAACGAGGTCCGGCCGCGCGGGCCGGCGCATCCGGCGACGGACCACCCGACCGGGCGAACCGCGCGACGCAAGCCGCTTATACCAGCTTTCGGTTCGCAAGTCGTTTCGCGGCCCCGACCGCGCGCGCCGCCGCGACGCGCCTGGTCGGGGCACCGTCGCCCGTACCAGACCGATGGTGCGCCGGCGGCCGTGCCGCACCGCGGAAAACGACCGACGCCGACAGATCGAGGCGAAACCGCAAATGCCGATTAACCGATCAGGTCTAAGGTCGAAACACGAGACCATGACCAGTCCCCACCATGCCCGACGCGGGCTTCTGTTCGTCTCCGCCTATGCGGCGGGGCTGGTGGTCGTCACCCTGGTCGGCTGGGAGGTCGGCGCCCGCCAGCTCGGCTATGTCCCGCTCACCACCCGGCTGCTCGGCCCCTCCGGCCCGCCCGAGGCCGAGGTCCGCCGCTGGGGCCGCATGATGGTGAAGGCCGACTATTTCGGGAACTGCCGCGAATATACGGTCGACAACCGCACCCAGCAGATCGTCGACAAGGGCATCGTCCCCTGCGAGCCGGCCAAGGAGACCGACAAGCCGAAGCCCACCGGCGGCAAGTTCGACGCCTTCCGGGAGTCCTTCGGGAAGAAGTGAGCTGGATCGTCGCCAGTTGATCGAGGTGTCGGCCTGCGACCTCCTGCATTTGGGAGAGGGTCGCAGGCCGAGGTGATCCGCCGGTCATCGCCCGCCGACGTCAGCCCGCCGCCGGCGACACGCCGATGAACGCACCGACGATCGGCCAGATCTCGTGGCCGCCGCGCCAGATCATCTCCAGCGACACGTAGAGAATCACGGCAAGGCCCACATAGGCGATCCACCGGTGCCGCTGCAGCAGCGCGGCGATGTAGTTCGCCGCGATGCCCATCAAGGCGATCGACAGGCCGAGGCCGAAGATCAACACCCAGGGATGCTCGCGCGCCGCGCCGGCGACCGCCAGCACGTTGTCGAGCGACATCGAGATGTCGGCGACGACGATCTGCCACGCCGCCTGCGCGAAGGTCTTCTGCCGCGTCACCGCGCTCAGCGTGCCGTCGGGATTGATGCGCACGTCGTCGATGCGGCCGGAGGCGTCGCTCGCCACCACGTGCTGGGCCTGCAGCTCGCGCCACATCTTCCAGCACACCCACAGGAGCAGCAGGCCGCCGGCGAGCAGCAGCCCGACGATCTGCAGGAGCTGGGTGGTGGCGGCGGCGAAGCCGATGCGCAGCAGGGTCGCGGCACCGATGCCGAGCAGGATGGCGCGCGCCCGCTGCTCGCGCGGAAGGCCGGCGGCGGCGAGGCCGATGACGATGGCGTTGTCGCCGGCCAGCACCAAGTCGATCATCACGACCTGGGCCAGCGCGGTGAGCGCGCTGCTCGTCAGGAACTCGGTGCTGAAGGTCTCCCACATTCAATCGCTCTCCTGCTGCTGATGCGCCCGCGCGGGGCGTCCGATTCGGGGCGGGAGAGACCCTGAGGCGATGCCGTCGGAGCACGGCTGCACCGCGGCGAGCAATGCTCACCGTGACGCGGGTCCGCGCCGAAGGGAAGGACGAACAGCACCGGGCCACTCCCAAGGGACTTCCAGTCCGACATCGCAGCAGGACGCTGCCAGAGGGGCCCGGACCGGCCGGGACGCGATCCGCGAGCGGATCGGCGCCCGAAGACTCACACGAACGCGATCGTTCGCAACCTCGACTCCCGAACGGGTGTCAACACGGCATCGTCAATGCGCCATCGCCACCAACGTGTGGCCGAAGGCCGACACGACGTGCTCGGCCTCGCTCAGCATGGCGGCCGAGAAGCCGACCAGCGCGAGCACGCCGGCGACGTCCCAGCTCGTGACGCCCCCGTTGTGCGGCTCGTTCCGCAGCCTCGCGACGAGCGCGACGATCCCGGCGGCGGCGAGGGCGGCGAGGCTGAGCGCCGGCAGCGCCAGCGCGCTCGGCAGGAGGCGCGCGACCAGCACGACGAGCAGCACGGCGGCGAGCGAATACACCCCGAACATGCGCGGGCCGGAGCCTTCGCGGCGGAGCGGAGCGTGATCGTAGGACGGATGGAGAAGCGACATCGGGCCCTCCTCGTGACGCAGACGGGCGCCGGCCCAAGGATGGGAGGCACCTGCGTGCCTTTAGAGTTAGGCAGCTTGCCGGCCGGCGAAAATCCGCATCGCCTGGGGCGTAGATCTACGGGGGCCGGTCAATCCGGGCCGGTGCGCGGCACCGGACCCGGAATGACGTCGCACCCGAGGCCTCGAATCAAGGCCGCTCGCGGCTTCGCCGCGCTCCGGGACGACCGGGGCTTGCGACAGCTCACGGCGCGAGCCGCCCCAGCCGGATCGCTTGGCGGACCAGCACGGCGACGCTCTCGGCCTCCATCTTGTCCATGATCTCGGCCCGGTAGCTCTCGACCGTGCGGGTACTGATGGCGAGCTTCGCCGCGATGGCATGGCTGGTGTAGCCCTCGACCACGAGATCGAAGATCTCGATCTGACGCGGGGTCAGCCGGGCGAACCGGACGGCGAGCGATTCCTTCGCCCGCTGTGCGGCGAACTCCTCGAAGGTGCGAGCGAGCGCCCGGTTGATGGCGGCGACGAGCGCCGTGTCGTCGATCGGCTTCTCGATGAAGTCGTCCGCTCCGGCCTTGATGGCGGCGACCGCCATGGCGACGTCGGCATGACCCGAGATCAGCACCACGGGCAGGCGGACGCCGCGCCGGGCGAGCTCGCGCACCAGCGCGATGCCGTCGGTGCCGGGCATCTTGACGTCGGCGACGACGACGCCGATGCGGCCGGGCTCGAGCGCCGCCAGGAAATCGTCGGCGGACGGGAAGGTCTCGACCGCGAAGCCGAACACGCCCAGCATCTCGGCGAGCGAGTGGCGCACGGGTTCCTGGTCGTCGATCACGAAGATGGTGGCGGTGCGGGTCATGAACGGGTCACGGGCGGATCAGGTTCGGAACATGTTCGGATCATGGGCGGGCAGCCGCTCCTTCGATCGGCAGGACGATACGGAATTCGGTCGCGCCGGATGCGCGCGAGGCGAGCACGATCTGCCCGCCGTGCTGCTCGACGATCGCGGCGCAGATCGCGAGGCCGAGCCCGAGCCCGTCCTGCTTGGAGGTGGTGAGCGGCTCGAACAGCGTGTCGGCGAGGTCGTCGGGGACGCCGGGGCCGTTGTCGGCGACCGTGACCTCGACGCCGTCCGGCTCCTGGCCGGGCGACGGCCGGCGCCGCGCCGCGGCGATGCGGACCCGCCCCGGCGCGGTCCCGGCGTCGACGCCGGCACTCACGATCGCCTCGACGGCGTTGCGCACCAGGTTGAGCAGCACCTGCTGGAGCTGGACCGGATCGCCCGTCACGGACGGCAGGCCGGGCGGCACCTCGGCGACGAGCGCCACGCCGTGGGCGCGCGCATCGGCCCCGGCGATGGCGACGACGTCGGCGACGAGATCGCCGATCGCGACCGGCTCGCGCACCGGCTCCCCGCGGCGCAGGAAGTCGCGCATGCGGCGGATGACGGCGCCGGCGTGGTCGATCTGAGCGATCGCGCTGGCGAGGTTCGCCTCGGCCCGGGCGACGTCGCCGCCCGGGGTCTGCAGGATGTGCTGGGCCGCGCGGGCGAGCGCGCGCGCCGCCGTCATCGGCTGGGTGATCTCGTGCGCGAGCGCCGAGGCCATGCTGGAGACCAGATGGAAGCGCCCGGCCTGCGCGGCCTCGGCCTCGCGCGCCTTGGCGCGGCGCTCGGCGGCGCGGGCCATGCGCTCGGCGGAGCGCCGCTCGCTCACCACCACGCCGACCACGAGGCCGGTGGCGGTGAGCACCAGCATCAGCGCCTGATATTCGGTGAAGGCGCGGATGTCGTGGCCGTGCAGGTGGAGGAGCGCGACGAGGCCGAGCTGGACGCCGGCGAGCGCCAGGCAGGCGCCGTCGAGCCCGTGCCGCACCGCCGCCGTCACCACCGGCAGGGCGAGCAGATGGAAATACTTGAAGCCCTCCGGGCCGGGGCTCGCGGTGACCAGCCACAGGCACGCGCCGATCACCACCGCGGTCGCGCCAGCCTCGACGGCGAGCGCGGGGGCGAAGAACTGCTCGCCGGCCCGCCAGGCGGCGGCGAGCCGCAGCACCAGCGGCGTGATCACGGCGATGCCGATGACGTCGCCGACCAGCAGCGGCACCGTGGCGGCGAGCACGTCGCGCAGCCCGAGATCGCCGAAGCCGATCAGCAGCACGGTGAGCAGCACGGCGACCAGGCAGGCCCCGACGAATCCGGCGGCGAGCAGCAGGAGGACGTCGCGCAGATGGCCGAGCCGCGGGTCGATGCGGAAGGCCCGCAGCGCCAACAGGCCCGCCGCCGCGTAGCAGGTGGTCTCGATCGCCGCGACGCCGAGCACCAGCGGCCAGGACAGCACCGTGTCGACGACCAGGATCTCGGCCAGGACGATGCCGGCGAACAGGACCGCGGCGGCGAGCGGGCCATCCAGGGCGACGAGCGCGAACACCACGCCGAGGCCGGGATTCCACGGCGTCGCCGGCAGGCCCTTCACCTCGTGAATGAAGCCGAGCCATTCGAGCGCGACATAGACGGCGAGCGCGGCGAGCCCGGCCGGCACCGACCGTACCGCCGCCGCGGCGCGCGACGAGGCCTCGTTCGACGCGGCGGGGCGCCCAGGATCTGCGGGAGTCGTCATGGCGCCGCATTCGAGCACGCCGGCCGCCACCGGGAAACCCTGGGCGGAGATCGGCCGGACGGCGTCGGTCAGCCGACCACCAGCAGCCGGTCGGTGTCGGAGACGTCCGACAGGAGCTCGCAGCCGGTCTCGGTGACCAGCACCATGTCCTTGTTCTGCATGCCGAAGCCGAAGCCGGTCTCGTAGATCAAGGGCTCGATGCCGAGCACCATGCCAGCCTCCAGCGGCTGGTCGGCGGTCGGCCCGAGATACGGATCCTCGTGCAGATGCAGGCCGATGCCGTGGCCGATGAAGGAGATGCGCGGCAGCTTCAGCTCTTCCGTCATCGTGAGGTAGCGGTCGTAGATGGCCCGCGTCGACGCGCCGGGGCCGATCTCCGCCAGCAGCATGTGCTTGCAGGCGGTGAGATTGGCCCAGATGCGCTCGGCCTCGGGCGGCGCCCTGCCGATCGCCGCCGTGCGGCAGACGCCGGCGTGATAGCCGTCGATCATCGGGAAGATCTCGACCCGGCAGACGTCGCCGGTCTTCAGCACCCGCTCGGTCGGGCCGACATTGGGGAACACGCTGCGCTCGCCGGTGGCGACGATCATCAGCTTGAAATACTCGGCGCCCTGCGCGTAGACGCCGCGGGTGAGAGCGGCGGCCAGATCCATCTCGGTCTTGCCGGCCGCGACCGCGTGATACGACTCGGTGATGGCGCGGTCGGCGATGCGCGAGAGCTTGCGCAGAATGTCGATCTCGCCCGGCGTCTTGAGCTGGCGCAGTCGCGCCAGCAGCGCCTGGGCCGGCGCGAAGGTCGCGCCCGGCAGGCGTGCGGCCAGATCGGCGTAGTCGGCGGCCGGCAGATAGTCGAGCTCGAGCCCGATGCGGGCCTTCGCCAGCCCGTGCTTCGTGAGCGCCTCGGCCAGCACCGCCATGGCGTCGAAGGAGAACTCCTTCCACACGGCGATCTCGGTGCCGGGCGGCGCCTTGGCCCGGATCGTGCTCGCCTCCATGTCGACGACGACGAGCGACACGGCGCCGTCCGCCGTGACGATCGCCATGGCGTGCCGCCAGCGCATCAGCGGCTGGGTCGGCGACACGAAGCCGGTCACATAGGCGAAGTTCTCCGGCGAGCACGCGCAGATAGCGTCGAGGCCGGCCGCCGTCATGGCGGCGACCTGGCGGGCGATCACGTCCTGGCGCATCGAGGATCCTGGTTGGCGGCGGGGCTTGAACGAGCGGGTTTGTATACAGGGCGGGGCGGAGATCGGAGAGAAACAGACCGCGGGCCGCGAAGCAAGACTCAGGCCGGCGCGGCGCCGTCGAGCAGGCCGAGCTCGCGCAGGATGCTCTCGGCCTCGCCGATCGCGTGATTGCCCGCCGGCACGCCACAATAGAGCGTCGACTGCAGGATGATCTCCTTGATCTCCTCCACCGTCAGGCCGCCGGCGAGGCCGGCGCGCACGTGCAGCTTGAACTCCTCCCAGCGGCCGAGCGCGATCATGGTGGCCAGCACCATGCAGCGGCGCGTCTTCTGGTCGAGCCCCGGCCGGGTCCAGATCTCGCCCCACACGATGCGGGTGATCATCTCCTGGAACTCGGTGTTGAAGCCGTTGCGCCTGGCGATCGAGCGATCGACCCAGGCGTCGCCCAGCACGGCGCGACGTGCCGCCATGCCCTGCTCGTAACGGTCGTCGGTCACGATGATCTCCTCCACTCATGGCCGGGCTCGTCCGGCCATCCACGTTTTCGTGTTTGCGGCAGGCCTACAAGACGTGGATGCCCGCGACAAGCGCGCAAGGCGAGACGACGGCGGGTCGCCGCGGTCATTCATCCGGGAACAGGATCGAGGTGTAGTCGCGCGCCCCGTGCAGAACGTGGAGCACCTGAACCTCGTCATCTTCGATGCGATAGAAGATCAGGTAATTGCCATGTGTCCGACGCCGGATGCCGCGGTCCTCCCAGCAGGGGATCAACGGAAAGGCGCGCGGACTGAAGGCAAGCTAGCGACAGCGGTCGTACAACTCGGCGACGAAGGAGTCGGCGCGTGCCGGATTATCGCCCGCAATGGCGCGACCGATCTCGACGGGATCGTGCAGTGCAGCCGCCGTGACGACGACTTTCACTGGGCGGACGACTTGTCCGGCAGGCCAAGCTCCGTGCGCAGCGCCGCGAACGCCTCGTCGAGCGGCATGGTCCGCCCCGCATCGGCATCGGCGACCCCACGGCTCAGGGCCGCTTCCAACGTCTGAAGCTTGGCGGCCCGGGCGCGCTCCTTCAGATAGCGCTCGCGGAGAGCTCCCGGATGTACTCGCTGCTCGACGCAAAGGCCCCACGCCTGACCTCGTCGCGGACGAACTGCTCCAGCTCGGCCGTCAGGGTGAGAGTCATCTGTCCGGCGGGCTTCATCGGGATCTCCAGGCGCCGAATGGTTACAGTGCAATATAGTGTATTGCACTGTAACCGCCAGCCCGGCCCGCAGGCTCCCCTACTCCGCCGCGACCCGCCCGGCCGCCGCGGCGTGCGGCTTCACCACCACCTTGATGGCGCCGTCGAGCTTGTCCTTGGCATAGCGCAGCGCCGTCGGCAGGTCGTCGAGCGGGAACGTGTGGGTGAGCAGCGGGCGGGCGTCGAATTTTCCGTCGCGCATCAGGGCGCAGGCGCGGTGGACGGCGCGCTTGCCCTCGCCCCTGATGCCGAACAAGGCGATGTTGTCGCGCACCAGCCGACCGACATCGACCTGCGTCGCCTCGGCCGGGAAGGCGGCGAGGCAGACGCGGCCGCCGCGGCTCGCCATGGCGATCGCCTGGCCGATGGCGACCGGCGCGCCCGAGCACTCGACCACGTAGTCGGCCCCGTGCGGCCCGACGATCGTCTTCACGGCCGCCACGGCATCCACCTCGCGCACGTCGATCACATGGTCGGCGCCGAGGCCGGCCGCGATGGCGAGGCGCTGCGGCGACAGGCCCGTCACCACCACGGGCGAGGCGCCGAGCGCCTTGCCGACCGCGGCGACGAACAGGCCGATCGGCCCCTCGCCGATGACGACCAGGCTCTCGCCGGCGACCAGCCCGCCGATCTCGGTGAGCGCGTACATGGCCGTGCCGGCCGTGACGACGAGGGTGCCGAGCTCGTCGGAGATGTCGTCCGAGAGCTTCGCCATCGTGTTCACGTGGTTGACCTGGTACTCGCAGAAGCCGCCGTCGGTGGTGAAGCCGTTGGCGCGATGGCCCTTGGCGCGGTTGCCGTAGTTCAGGCAGGCCGTGTAGAGGCCGGCCCGGCAGCGCCGGCACTGGCCGCAGCCGGCATGGATCTCGACCGCGACGCGGTCGCCGATGGCGAACTCGTCCACGGCGGGCCCGAGCGCCACCACGGTGCCCATGTATTCGTGGCCGGGCGTCCACGCCTTGTGGAAGGGCGGCCCGCCGTCGACGATCGCCGGCCAGCCGTACCAGATGTTGTCGATGTCGCTTGGGCAGATGGCGACGGCGTCGATGCGCAGCAGCACCTCGGCGCGGCCCGGCACCGGGACCGGCTTCTCGGTGCGGCGCAGCTCGCCGGGGCCGTCGAGCACCCAGGCCGTCATGCGCGCGGGAATCGGGAAGGCTGCGCTGGTGGTCACGCCGTCCGGGGTGGTCATCATGGGCTCTCCTGAACCGTCACGACGCCGGATGCTAACCCGAGCGGCAGCCGCGGCGCGATCCGCGCCGCCGCCCGGGCAGGCCTGCGGCCGGAGCGGAGCCGGCGACCGGCACACGACCGGTCCGCTGCGGCTTTCCCGCCCCGAAGCGGCGTGGCATGGTCCGGCGATGCCGCCCGCCCCCGCCACCGCACCGAGTCCGCCGATCGACGGAGGCCGATCGGCGACCGCGCTCGCGGTCGCGCGCGGCACCCAGCGGCTGCTGCTCTCGATGGGCTTCGCCTGCGTGTGCGAGCTGCCGCTCGCCTCCGGACGGCGGGCCGACCTGGTCGCGCTCGGCGGCGAGGGCACGGTGTGGATCGTCGAGATCAAGTCGTCGATCGAAGACTTCCGTGCCGACCACAAATGGCCGGACTACCGGCTGCACTGCGACCGGCTGTTCTTCGCCACCGCCCCGCACGTGCCGGCCGCGATCTTTCCCGAGGACGCCGGCCTGATCGTCGCCGACGGCTTCGGCGCCGAGCTGCTGCGCGACGCGCCCGAGCACCGGCTGCACGCGGCGACCCGCAAGCACATGACGCTCGCCTTCGCGCGCGCCGCGGCGCTGCGCCTGCAGGCACTCGCCGACCCGCACGGACGATTCTCCGACGGATGACGCGGCTGCCGCGAACGTGACGGCCGGCGCGCGACACAATGGATGGGGATCCGAGCGGGATCGGGTATCATGTTAGGGAACGCCCCCCGGGGGGCCGGCGAGGCAGCATGGACATGCGCACCTTCTCCTCCGAGCCGTCGCCGCCCCAGCCGTGGGGCTCCGGGCCGCCGGTTGCGGCGTCCGGAACCGGCGGCCCGGCCGGCGATGGCCCGGCCGCACCGGCACCAGTCGGCTCCGGGCAGGTGACCTCCGGGCAGGTGACCTTCACGGGGCTGCGCGGCGACTTCTTCAGCCTCGTGGTGGCCGGCGGGCTCCTGCAGCTCGTCACGATCGGCTTCTACCGGTTCTGGCTGGTCACCGACATCCGCCGCCATCTGTGGCGCCACACGAGGATCGGCGCCGACGCGCTCGAATACACCGGCACGGCGCGCGAGCTGCTGATCGGCTTTCTGGTGGCGCTCGCCATCCTGGCGCCCGTCTACGTGCTGTACTTCCTGGCCGGCCTCGTCGCCGAGGAGTACGCCACCTTCGCCAGCGTGCCGCTGGTCCTGGTGCTCTACGTGTTCGGCCATTACGCGACCTACCGGGCGCGGCGCTACCGCATGACCCGCACCTCGCTGCGCGGCCTGCGCTTCTGGATGACCGGCTCGGCCTTCGCCTATGCGGGCCGCGCCGCCTGGTGGGACTTCCTCACCGTGATCACGCTCGGCCTCGCCTATCCGTGGCGGGCCGCCGCGCTCGAGCGCTACCGGATGCGCAACACCCGCTACGGCACGCTCGAAGGCGACTTCGTCGGCACCGGCTGGCGGCTGTTCGTCCGCGGCGCCTGGATGTGGGGGCTGGCCATGGTGGTGCTCGCCGGGATGATCGCGGCGGGGATCGGAATGGCGAGCGCCGGTGCGCTCGCGGCCCTCGACCTCGACAAGGACGACGCCGAGACCATCATCGGCCTCGTCGCGCTCGCCGGCATGCTGCTCGTGTTCCTGCTGCTGCCGCTGTGGCCGATCTTCCGGGCGACCGAGCTGCGCTGGCGGATCGAGGGCACGCGCTTCGGCCCCGTCGCGCTGCACTCCCGTCTCAAGCGCCGCACCGTGCTGGGCTGCTACGCCGCCGCGCTCGGCGTGTCGATGCTGGTCGGCTCCGCCGGCAGCATCCTGTTCGGCACCGCCACGGTGCTGATGAAGAACCCGTTCGAGCACATCGAGACGGCCGGCCTGACGGGCCAGATCGGCGCCTTCGCCGTGATCGCCGTGATCTATCTCCTGATGCTGTTCGGCTTCGGCGTGGTGAAGCGCGTCTTCGTCGACCGCGGCGTCTGGGCCGCCGTCGCCGCGACCACCACGGTGGTCGGGGTCGAGGCCCTCGATCACGTCCAGGCGGCCGGCGAGGCCGCGAGCAGCCTCGGCGAAGGGCTCGCCGACGCGCTCGACGTCGGCGCGATCTGAGCGCCGTGAGCGCGCCGGCACACAGCGACGCGGCCGTCTTCTGGGACGGCGTGACGGCGCGCCGGCGCGACGTGACGCTGCGGCTCGACACCGACGCGCTGGCGATCCTGGAGAACGGCGCAGAGACGGCGCGCTGGCCGTGGCCCGATCTCCGCCGCCGCGACGCCGGGCCCGACGTCACGAGGGTCGGCTGCGTCTCGGCCGAAAATCTCGCACGCATCGACATCGCCGACCCGGGGCTCGCCGCCGCGATCGTCGCCCGCGCCCCCGCCGTCGAGGCGGCGACGGGCGGCGGACGGCGGTTCCGGCTGAAGGTGGTGATCGGCTCGCTCGCCGTCGCGGTGTCGCTCGTCCTCACCACGCTCTATCTGCTGCCGCCGGTCGCCGCGCGGCTGGTGCCGTTCGTCCCGGTGGCATGGGAGGAACGGCTCGGCGGCATCGCCGACAAGCAGGTGAGGTCGATCTTCGGCGCCGAAACCTGTGAGGATCCGGCCGGCCGGGCGGCGCTCGACGCGCTGACCGCGAAGCTCGTCGACGCGGCGGACATCGGGACCGGGCAGGCCGGCGCGGGCGTGCGCATCGCGGTGCTGCGCTCCGCCACCAAGAACGCCGTCGCGCTGCCGGGCGGCCGCATCTACCTGTTCGACGGTCTCCTGCAGATGGCCCGCAGCCCCGACGAGATCGCCGGCGTGCTGGCCCACGAGATCGGCCATGTGAAGGGCCGCGACGGGCTGCGCAGCCTGATCCAGGCGGGCGGCTCGTCGTTCCTGCTCGGGCTCCTGTTCGGCGACGTCACCGGCTCGTCGACCGTGGTGTTCGCCGCGCGCCTGATGGTCGACGGCTCGCATTCGCGCGAGGCGGAGCGCGCCGCCGACCGGGAGTCGGCCCGCATCATGACGGCGCTCGGCCGGCCGGCGGCACCGATGGCGGCGTTCCTGATGCGGGTCACCGGCGAGAACGCCGGCAAGGGTGTCAGCCTGCTGCTCACCCACCCGCTCAGCGAGGAGCGCCTCGAAGCCCTCAAGGCGCTCGATCGCGGCACCAGCGGGCCGCCGTTGCTGGACGACGCGCAGTGGAAGGCGCTGCAAGGGATTTGCCGGAGGTGAGGTGATTTGACTCGAGCCTCGTCATGGCCGGGCTTGTCCCGGCCATCCACGCTCTTCCCCACGGACTGACAACGCGCACCGAGCCGCCCCAAAAACGTGGATGGCCGGGACAAGCCCGGCCACGACGAATTCGGATCGGAATCGGATTCGAAACCTTCGGCCCGCCCTACTTGGGCGCCCGCTTCGCCAAGATCCGCTGCAGGGTGCGGCGGTGCATGTTGAGGCGACGGGCCGTCTCGGAGACGTTGCGGCCGCACAGCTCGTAGACGCGCTGGATGTGCTCCCAGCGCACCCGGTCGGCCGACATCGGGTTCTCGGGGGGCTCGGGCTTCTTGCCCTCGCCGGCCAGGAGCGCGGCAGCGACCTCGTCGGCGTCGGCCGGCTTCGACATGTAGTCGAAGGCGCCGAGCTTCACGGCCGTCACGGCGGTGGCGATGTTGCCGTAGCCGGTGAGCACGATGCCGCGGGCTTCGGGCCGTTTCTTCTTCAGCGCCTGGATGACGTCGAGGCCGTTGCCGTCGCCGAGCCGCATGTCGACCACGGCGAAGGCGGGCGGCTGGCGCTCGACCTGCTGCAGCCCGTCGGCGACCGACTCGGCGGTCGTCACCGTGAAGCCGCGCGACTCCATGGCGCGGGCGAGGCGCTGCAGGAACGACTTGTCGTCCTCGACGATCAGCAGCGAACGCTCCCCCACCGGGGCCGACACGGTCGGCGTGGACGAAGACGCGGCTTCCATCATCGTTCTCGATCCTCGAAGGTTCGCCGGTCGGGCCGGCAAGATTGTCCACGGCAGTCTCTACGGCGAGGCTGCCCGGTCCGATGCCGGAATGCGCCGGACGTGATGTCGCACCTCGTCACCGGGTCAGGTAAGGGCGAACCACCGGCGTCTCAAGCCCGGCCGGGAGCCGCCTCCACGTCGTCCGGCTCGGGCTCCTGGTCGGCCGAGCCCCACAGGGTCTCGGCCGGGTGCTCGAACTCCTCGCGGCTCCAGCGGATGCGGACGATCGCGCCGCGCTGCGGAAACCGCCGGTTCTGCAGGGTCAGGCGACCGCCGGAGCGTTCCAGCAGGGTCTTGGCGATGAAGAAGCCGAGCCCGAGCCCGGGCGAGTCCTCGCCCTTGCGGCGGCCGCGACGACTCGTCACGTAGGGCTTGCCGAGCCGGTCCATGATCTCGGGCGGAAAGCCCGGCCCGTCGTCGGAGATCATGATCCACACCGAGTCGGCGTTCCACGACACCGCGACCTCGACGCGCTCGCGGGCGAAGTCGGCGGCGTTCTCGACCAAGTTGCCGAGCCCGTAGAGGATCGCCGGGTTGCGCACCCCGATCGGCTCCGGCCCGCCCTCGGACGGCATCACCACGTCGATCGCCGCCTCGCCGGTGCGGTGCGGCGCCACCACGTCCTCGACCAGGGCCGAGATCGGCATGCGCACGAACATCTCGCCGGGCGCCGGGAACTCGGAGAGCTTGCCGAGAATCTCGCGGCAGCGCTGCGCCTGCTGGCGCAGGAGCCGGATATCCTCCAGCATCGGCGAGGCGGGGTCGAGCTCGTGCTCGAGCTCCTTGGCGACCAGCAGGATGGTGGCGAGCGGCGTGCCGAGCTCGTGGGCGGCCGCGGCGGCGAGCCCGTCGAGCTGCGAGAGATGCTGCTCACGCGCCAACACCAGCTCGGTCGCCGCCAGCGCCTGGGTGAGCTTGCGCGACTCCTCGGCGATCTGGCCGGCGTAGACGCTGATGTAGCCGATGGCCAGCGCCAGCGCGAGCCAGACGCCGAACACGTAGATCCACGGCAGCTCGAAGCTGCCGTCGCCCGGCCACGGCAGCGGGAAATAGGCGAACATCAGCACGGTCGCCGAGGCGATCGCCAGGAGGCCGAGCAGCAGCGTGAGCCGCGACGGCAGGATGCTGGCCGAGATCAGCACCGGCCCGATGAACAGGAGCGCGAACGGGTTCTGCATCCCGCCGGTGAGGAACAAGAGGATCGCCAGCTCGGCGATATCGACCCCGAGCAGCAGCGCGACCCCGTTGGCTTCGAGCCGCGCGTCGCCGTGGAAGCGCCACAGCAGATAGACGTTGAGCGAGCCGTAGAGCGTCACCACGGCCAGCGCGACCCAGAACAGCGCCTCGCTGACCAGGCTGTCGTGGACGATCAGCACAGCGGCGAGCTGGCCGAACACCGCGATCCAGCGCAGCCGCACCAGCGTGTCGAGGCGGACCGGCCGGGAGGGCTCGTCGTCGGTCGAGAAAACGGGCGTCGTCATGACACCATCGTAGCAGGCCGGCGCGGGTGAGACAGGTGCGCCGCGTCGTAGCAGGCGAGGCGTCGCGGAGGGACCGCGACGCGCCGAGACCGAACAGGCGAGGTGAACCGAGACGAGACCGGAGCAGGCGCCGAGACGCCGCTCAGCTCCGCCGGCCCTGCTGCTCCTGCGTCTTCAGCCAGTCCGAGAGCGTCTCGGTCGATCTTCGCGCCTTCTTGCCGACCGACGCGACGGTCGATGCGCCGCTCGACGTCTTGCCGCCGGAGGACCGGCTCGCCGCGCCGCTCTTCTTGGCGGCGCTGCGGGTCGGCGTGGCGGGCGCGTCGGCGCCGTCGCGCGCCAGCCGCAGCGCGCGCAGCCGCTCGGTCTTCTCGCGCAGCGCCTGGGCCTCGCGCTCGTAGAGCGGCAGCGCCGTCTTGCTGCCGTCCCCACGATCCTTCGGACGGTCGTTCATTTTAATCTCCGGCTTTCGAAATGAGAGGGCTAGGGATCGAGCGCCTTGCGCAGGGCCGCGTTGATGCGGTCCTGCCAGCCGGGGCCGGCCTCGCGGAACCGCTCGAGAATATCCTGGTCGATGCGCAGCGTGACCTGCTCGCGCACCGGCGGCAGGCCCGGCGGCCGCACCGGCGCCGCCTCGGCTGGTCCGGGCGGCGGCTTCGCCGTCACCGCCTTGAAGGCCTTCTCGGCCGCGGCTCGCGCGTCCTGCCCGCGCCGCTGATCCGGTCCGCGCAGCGAGCCTTGCGGGCGGCGTGTCCTGTCGCCGGTCATCGGCATCCTCTCGGCTCTCCTGGTGGTCCGGTGGCGGGTGACGAGCAGGCGTTCGTCCGCGCCGTCGCTCGCGCGACGATACGGCGGCAGCGGTGCGACCGCGCCCGGCGGGGCGCGGGATCGACGAACCTCATCGGTGCGTTCGCGACCGTGCCCGGTCACGAGGACGGGGCGCGGCCGGTACGGCCGAATCATCCTCGCACATCCGGGCGCTGGACTGTAGCGGGTCTCTGCGGATGGTCGCCGCACCCCACCGGCCGGTGGGGGCGGTCCCGCTCTGCCCACGGCGCCCTTGCACCTGCCGCACACCCCCCTACATTCGCCGGACCCATGACCACAGCCCGCACCCCATCAGCGTCCACCGCGTCAGCGTCCGGCACGCCCGCCGTCGCGGTCGACCGGCTGGTCAAGATCTACAAGGGCGGCACCGCCGTCGACGGCATCTCGTTTTCGCTGCCGGCCGGCTCGGTGACGGGCCTGCTCGGCGGCAACGGCGCCGGCAAGACGACCACGATCGCGATGATCATGGGGCTGGTGATGCCGACCTCCGGCACCGTGCGGGTGCTCGGCGCCGAGATGCCGCGCCAACGCTACCGCGTGCTCGAGCGCATGAACTTCGAGAGCCCCTATGTGGAGATGCCGCTGCGCCTGACGGTGCGCCAGAACCTCACCGTGTTCGGCAAGCTCTACGGGGTCGCGGATCTCGACGTCGTGATCGCGCGCCTCGCCGCCGATCTCGATCTCGTCGATCTGCTCGACCGCCCGACCGGCAAGCTCTCGGCCGGCCAGAAGACCCGGGTCGCGCTCGCCAAGGCGTTGGTCAACGCGCCCGAGCTCCTTCTGCTCGACGAGCCGACCGCCTCGCTCGATCCCGACACGGCCGACTGGATCCGCGGCCGGCTGGAGCAGTACCGCGAGCGCCGCGGCGCCACCATCCTGCTCGCCTCCCACAACATGGGCGAGGTCGAGCGGCTGTGCGACCGCGTCATCATCATGAAGCGCGGCCGGATCGAGGACGACGGCACGCCGGCCGCGCTGCTCGCCCGCTACGGACGCAGCAACCTGGAAGAGGTCTTCCTCGACGTCGCGCGCGGGCGCGGGGAGCCGCAGGAGGGCGACGCGGCCCGGGAGGCGGCGCAATGAGCGGCGTCATGCGCAGCGGAAGCGGCGAGTGGGAGATCTCGGGCCGACGCATCGCCGCACTGGTCGAGCGCTACTGGTACCTGCTGCGCTCGTCGTGGCCGCGGCTCCTCGACCTCGTCTACTGGCCGGCCGTGCAGATGCTGATGTGGGGCTTCCTGCAGACCTACGTGTCGCAGAGCGACGGCTTCTTCGCGCGCGCCGGCGGCACCTTCATCGGCGCCGTTCTGCTGTGGGACATCCTGTTCCGCGGCCAGCTCGGCTTCTCGGTGTCGTTCTTGGAGGAAATGTGGTCGCGCAACCTCGCCAACCTGATGATGAGCCCGCTACGGCCGATCGAGTTCGTGATCGCGCTGATGATCATGAGCCTCGTGCGCCTCTCGATCGGGCTCGTCCCCGTGACGTTCCTCGCGATCGCGTTCTTCGGCTTCAACCTGTGGGGTCTCGGGCTCGCGCTCGCGGCGTTCTTCGTCAATCTGATGCTGACCAGCTGGGCGGTCGGGATCTTCGTCTCGGGCATCCTGCTGCGCAACGGGCTCGGCGCCGAGAACCTCGCCTGGACCATCATGTTCCTGATGCTGCCGCTGGCCTGCGTCTACTATCCGGTGGCGGTGCTGCCCTCGTGGCTGCAGGCGATCGCCTGGATGCTGCCGCCGACCTCCGTGTTCGAAGGGATGCGGGCGCTGATGATCGACCACGTCTTCCGGGCCGACCTGATGCTGTGGGCGCTCGGCCTCAACGTGGTGCTGTTCGCCGCCGGGACGGTCGGGTTTCTGGCGCTGCTGAACAGCGCGCGCCGCCAAGGTTCGCTGCTGCAGACTGGCGAATGACGGTTCACTGTTTGCGTGCAGAACGCCCGGACTTCGCGGAAAAATGATGTACGATAAAAACGTCTGCGAAATTTTTTGTCCTTTTCGGCCCGGAAACTGAAATTTGACGTTGCGCAATGCTGCGGCGCACGGCAGCATTGATCAAACATAAATTCCTGCATCCAAGCGCGCACGCCGACCTTCCGGCGCGCGAAAGGGAGCTACACCATGACCATCCGGGACGTCGACCACATGCCGCCGCCGCCGTCGATGGAGGGCTTCAGCATCGGCCTCTCGTCGCCGCTGTACTGGTTCTACGAGATGACGCATGTGGCCCTCAACCCGTCGCGGGCGCTGGCGCACGCCACCCATGCGTTCTTCAAGAGCCCGAGCAACCCGGTGTCGTCGACGACGATCGGCAAGTCGATCTCGGCCGCCTGCGAGATGTTCGAGCGCGCCACCCGGCGCTACGCCCAGCCGGAGTGGGACATCGAGCACACCGTGGTGGACGGCCGGCTCGCGCCGGTGTCGATCGAGACCGTGTGGGAGCGTCCGTTCTGCCGGCTCCTGCATTTCGACCGGCAGGTGTCGATCACCCACAAGCCGGACCCGCGCGTCCTCGTCATCGCGCCGATGTCGGGCCACTATGCCACGCTGCTGCGCGGCACCGTCGAGGCGCTGCTGCCCGACCACGACGTCTACATCACCGACTGGATCGACGCCCGCATGGTGCCGATGAGCGAGGGGCGCTTCGACCTCGACGACTACATCGACTACATCATCGGCATGCTGCGGCTGCTCGGCAGCGACACGCATGTGCTGGCCGTCTGCCAGCCCGGCGTGCCGGCGCTGTGCGCCATCTCGGTGATGGAGGCGAACGAGGAGGCGCATGTCCCCGAGTCGCTTCTGCTGATGGGCAGCCCGATCGACACCCGCATCAACCCGACGCAGGTCAACCAGGTCGCCGAGAAGCGCGGCATCGACTGGTTCCGCCGCAACGTCATCACCAAGGTGCCGTTCCCGAACCCCGGCTTCATGCGCGACGTGTATCCGGGCTTCCTGCAGCTCAACGGCTTCATGTCGATGAATCTCGACCGCCATCTCGAGGCGCACTCGAAGCTGTTCCAGCATCTCGTCGAGGGCGACGGCGACTCGGCCGCGGCGCATCGCAAGTTCTACGACGAGTACCTGGCCGTGATGGACCTCACCGCCGAGTTCTATCTGCAGACCGTCGACAGCGTGTTCATCCGCCAGCTGCTGCCGAAGGGCGAGTTCATCCACCGCGGCATCCGGGTCGACCCGAGCAAGGTCAAGCGCGTCGCGCTGATGACCATGGAGGGCGAGCAGGACGACATCACCGGGCTCGGCCAGACCCAGGCGGCTCACACGCTTTGTTCCAACATCCCGGAGGAGAAGCGCCTCCACTACGTGCAGCCCGGTGTCGGCCACTACGGGGTGTTCAACGGCTCGCGCTTCCGCAATGAGATCCTTCCCCGGATGGCGGCCTTCATCCGGGCGAACGACTGATGCTGTCGCGCCGCGCCCCTCGCAGGCGCGGCGCCGCAGGCAGTCCAAGTCATTGAAAACACGAGCCTGACGGCCAGATGCGCCGATCGTTCCGGCGGGCCGCCTAGACACGGGCGGCCGCGATTTGCAACGGGCTCCGACCGATTTCGAGGGGCCGCCGCAACATCCTCTTTCCACAGCACAAATTCGAACGGTCTCGAGTCCGGGTCAGCCGCGAAGAACGGACTCGCGATTCATTCCTTTTCACCCCACATCTGGCCCGCCTCACGCCTCGTCTCACAAGATTTGGCGGCTCGAAAACGTCCTTCGCGAGGGGGCTTCAAGCCGCCCCGAATATGGCAGACTGCGGCGCGGGGACGGGGTGGATTCGACGACAATGACCCTGCGCGCCATGCTCTATCGACGCCCGAGCGAGCCGCACGCCATCGAGGTGGTGTTCGAGCGCTCGGTCTATCTGGTCCGGCTGCGCCGGCACCGGCAGGCGCGCCGCTATACGCTGCGCATCCAGGCGGCGACCCGCGAGGTCGTGCTCACCATGCCGCCGCACGGCTCCATCCGCGAGGCGCGCGACTTCGCCGAGCGCCACGGCGGCTGGATCGCGGCCCGCATGGGCCGGCTGCCGAAGCCGGCGCCGTTCGCGCCCGGCACCGTGCTGCCGCTGCGCGGCACGCTGCACCGCATCGTCCATCGCCGCGGCGTCCGCGGCACCGTGTGGACCGAGACCGACGAGTCCGGCGACAAGCTCCTGTGCGTCGCCGGCGAGGCCGAGCATCTGGAGCGCCGCGTCACCGACTTCCTGCGCCGCGAGGCGAAGCGCGACGCCGAGGCGGCGGCCCGCGCCTATGCCGAGCGGCTCGGTCTCAAGATCAAGCGCATCACCATTCGGGATCAGACCAGCCGGTGGGGCTCGTGCTCCACGACGGGGGCGCTGTCGTTCTCGTGGCGGCTGGTGCTGGCGCCGCGCTACGTGCTCGACTACCTGGCCGCCCACGAGGTCGCGCATCTCGTCGAGATGAACCACTCGCCGCGCTTCTGGCGGCTGCTCGACCGGCTGTGCCCCGACATGCGCCGCGCCAAGGTGTGGCTCGAGGTGCATGGCGGCGACCTCCACCGCTACGGTGCCGGCCCGGACGAGCCGATCGCCCGGCGCCGGCCGCCGACGGCGTAAGCTCCCGAAACAGGAGTCTCCCCCGTCATGGCCGGGCTTGTCCCGGCCATCCACGATCGCGGCCGCGGCGACACCTCCAGGACGTGGATCGCCGCGACGCGCGCGGCCTTGACGCCGAGGGTGCAGCCCGCCTCGACAGCGCGCGGTCGCACGCGCTACATGCCGGGCCGGCATTTTGACCGGCCCACCGCAGGCGCGACGCGCGTCCCGCGCCGCCCGCCCACCGGATCCTCGACAGAAAAATGCTTCGCCCCGACACCTTCGCGCTGACGGCCCTGCTCGCGCTGATGACCGCGCTCGGCCCGCTCGCCATGGATCTCTACCTGCCCTCCTTCCCGGAGATCGGGCGGACGCTTCACGCGTCGCCGTCGCAGGTGCAGCTCACGATCTCGTTCTACATGCTGGGCTTCGCGGTCGGGCAGTTGTTCTTCGGGCCGATCTCGGACCGCTTCGGGCGCAAGCCGGTGCTGTCCTTCTCGCTCGTGGTGTTCTGCCTCGGCACGCTCGCCTGCGCGGTGGCACCGTCGATCGCGGCGCTGATCGCCGCCCGCGTGCTGCAAGGTGCGGGTGCGGCCGGCGTCATCGTGCTGGCCCGCACCGTGGTGCGCGACCTCTACGACGGCGCCCGTGCGGCGCGCGAGATGGCCCTGATGGGCGCCATCATGGGAATCGCGCCGATCCTCGCGCCGGTGGTCGGCGGCGTGCTGGAGGAGTGGCTCGGGTGGCGGTCGGGCTTCGTGCTGATCCTGGTCGCCGGCCTCGCCGCCATGGTTGTGGTGCGCCGGCTGCTGCCCGAGACCGTGCCGCCGTCGCGCGACGACGCCAAGCTCGTCCAGGGCTCGCTCGAGTCCTTCGGCATCGTGATGCGCAACAAGGCGTTCCTGGCCTATCTCGGGATCGTCACGGCGAGCTTCTCGGGCCTGTTCGCCTACATCTCCGGCTCGCCCTTCGTGATGCAGAGCGTCTACGGCCTGTCGCCGACCGGCTTCGGCCTGTTCTACGGCGTCACCTCGCTCGGCTTCATCTCGGGCGCGCTGACCGCCGCCCACGTCGTGATGCGGATCGGCTTCGACCGCACCATCGGGATCGGTGCCGTCGGCGTGCTGGTCGGCGGGATCGGCACGCTGGTCGCGGTCGGCGTCGCGCCGACCTCGATGACGGCGCTCGCGGCCGCGCTCGCCGTGTTCCTGTTCGGCTTCGGGCTCGCCATGCCGCAGGCCCAGGCCGGCACGCTGCAGCCGTTTCCGGACCGCGCCGGCGCCGCCTCCTCGCTGGTCGGCTGCGTGCAGCAGACGGTCGGTGCCGCCGTCGGCGCCATCGTCGGCCTCGCACTGAACACGACCGCCTGGCCGATGGTGATCGCCATCGCGGCGACCGGCGTGATCACGTTCGTGATCTGGATCACGACCCGCCAGGTGCGCGCGAGCGCGCACCGACGCTCGTCCTGATCAGCGGCCGCCGAGACGATCCAGGAACCAGCCGTCGAGACCGGCCGCGGCGGCCGGGCGGACCTGGCCGCCGGCGACTGCGCCGCCCGAGGTGGGGGCCGGGCGCGGCGGCGGGGCGGCGTTGGCGCCGGCGCCCCAGCCGGGCGCCGTGGCCGCGGCGGAAGCAGACGCTGCCGGCGGTGCCGACGGACCAGACGACGACATCGGCCCCGGTGCAGGTCCGGACGCCGCTCCACCGCTGCCGTAACCCTGGCCGGTCGGCGCCGGCGGCGGCAGCGTCGCCGTGGTGCCGGACAGGCCGACGAGGTCGGCGACCGGCACGCCGTCGTGGGCGCTGCGCATGAATTTCGACCACGCCTCCACGGGCGGGCCGCCGCCCGTCATCTTCTTGGTCGGCGAGTTGTCGTCGTTGCCGAACCAGACGGCCGTGACGAGGTGCCCGGTGAAGCCGACGAACCAGGCGTCGCGGAAATCCTGGCTGGTGCCGGTCTTGCCGGCGACCGGCCAGCCCGGCAGCGCGGCGCCGGCGCCGCGCGCCGTGCCGACCCGCACGGTCTCGCGCATCATCTGGTTCATCATCGCGACGGAGGCCGGCTCGATCACCCGCCCCAACATCGACGAGGGGCGCGCGTAGAGTACCTTGCCCTTCGGCCCGCGGATCTTCTGCACCACGTGCGGCACCGTGGCGACGCCGCCGTTGGCGAACGGCGTGTAGGCGTTGGTGAGCTCCAGCACCGACACCTCCGAGGTGCCGAGCGCGAGCGAGGCGTTCGGCTCGAGCTTCGACGAGATGCCGAGCCGGTAGGCCGTCTTCGCCACCGCGGTCGGGCCGAACTCCATGGTGAGCCGCACCGACACGGTGTTGAGCGAATGCGCCAGCGCGTTGGTCAGCGTGACGGGGCCGTGATACTCGCGGCCGTAGTTCTCCGGCTTCCAGCCCTTGATGGCGATCGGCTTGTCGTCGCGCAGCGTGTCGGGGCGCAGGCCGCGCTCGATCGCGGTCAGATAGACGAACGGCTTGAACGCCGAGCCGGGCTGGCGCTTCGCCGCGACGGCGCGGTTGAACTGGCTCTCCTGATAATTCCGTCCGCCGACCAGCGCCCGCACGCCGCCCTCCGGGGTCATCGCGACCATCGCGGCCTGCGCGACCCCGAACTTCTCGCCGCGCTGGATCAGCGTGTCGATCACGGCGCGCTCGGCGAGGATCTGCAGGGCCGGGTCGATGGTCGTCTCGACGACCAGATCCTCCTCGACGCGGCCGACGATGTCGTTGACCACGTCCATCACCCAGTCGGCGACGTAGCCGGCCGATCCGCCGCCCGGCTTCACGACGCGCGGCGGATCGGCCATCGCCGCCTTGATGGTCGCGTCCGGCACCATGCCCTCCTCGGCCATCGCGGCGAGGACCAGCTGGGCGCGGCGCTCGGCGCCGTCGTAGTTGCGGGTCGGGGCGAGCTTGGACGGCGACTTGACGAGACCGGCGAGCAGCGCCGCCTCGCCGACCGTCACCTCGCGGGCCGACTTGCCGAAGTAGCGTTGCGCCGCGCCTTCGACACCGTAGGCGCCGGAGCCGAAATAGACGCGGTTGAGGTACAGCTCGAGGATCTCGCGCTTCGAGAACTTCTGCTCCAGCCACAGCGCCAGCATCACCTCCTCCAGTTTGCGCATCAGGGTGCGCTCCGGCCGCAGGAAGAGGTTTTTCGCGAGCTGCTGGGTGATCGACGAGCCGCCCTGGGAGATGCCGCGATGCGCGATGTTGGCCCACACGGCACGGCCGAGGCCGAGAAGATCGATGCCGAAATGCGAGTAGAAGCGCCGGTCCTCGATGGCGATGAAGGCATTGGGCAGATGCGCCGGCATCTCGCGCAGCGGGATCGCCGAGCCGCCCATGTCGCCGCGGCTCGCCATCAGGGTGCCGTCCATGCCGACGATCTGGACGTTGGGCGGGCGCTTGGGCACCTCGAGCGCGTGGATCGGCGGCAGATGCATGGCGACGTAGACGAACAAGCCGCCGGCCGCGATCACGACCCACAGGCCGGCGACCGCCATCCAGTAGACGCCACGCCCGAACACCGAGCCCTTCGGGCCGCGGCCCTTGCCGCCCTTGCCCTTGCCGCCGCCTCTGCCACCTCGACCCGCGGCACTCTTCGCGCCGCCCGCCTTGCCGCCGGCCGGCTTGCCGTCATCCTTTCCGTCGCTCTTTCTGGCCGCGCCGCCGCCGGCGCCCCCGCCCTTCCCGGTCGCCTGCGCCATGGCCGGCTCCTCGTCGATGTCGAAGGCGTCGATCTCGTCGTCGCGGCGCCGCTTGCCCGAACGCGGCACACCCACCTGAGCGTCCTCGTCGACGACGATCACGGGCGCCTTGGATTTCCTCGGCTCGCCCTTTCGCGGCGGCTTCACCTCGGGCGCGCGTTGTGCGGAGGCGCGCGAGTCCGGCGCACGCAAGTCCGGCGCACGCAAGTCCGGCGCACGCAAGTCTTGGGCGCGCGCCCCCTTCGCCCCGGTGCCGGTCCCGGCGTCTCGCGTGCTCTTCGGCGGCGCCATGACACTCCCCGGCCGGACCGCGACGCGGCACCCGGATTTCACCGGCCCACGCCGGCAACCAGCACCCCCACGATGCCGGCTCGTCCCCGCGCGAGCGTAGCGAGACCGCGCTTAAGTGTGGGTTAAGGCGAGAGGCTCGCGGCCGGAACGGCGCATCGTTGCGGCGCGAGCCGCGACCGAGATCCGCCTCCTGAGATTCATGGATAACGCGGAATTACCTCGAACTTTAGCGATCGGCCGTTGTCGCGGCGGGGCGGCTGACGGACACTCGTCCCGGACGTGGGAGCGCGGTGCGCAACCGCCGTGCTCCGGGCCGATCAGGCCGTCACGCATGCCGGCGCCGAAGGCCGGCCAACGGCACCGTCGAGAAACGGCACCAGCGACAGCGAGAGGAACCGAGATGAAGCGTATCGCGTACACGATGCTCCTCGCCGGGGCGGCGACCCTGGCGTTCTCACCCGCCGCCTCCGCTCAACGGTGGCACGGCCCCGGGATGTATCGGGGCGGCGGTTACGGCGTCGCCGGGCGGACCTGGACGCGCGCGCCGCTCGGCCGCGGCTACGGCGTCTACCGGGCCGGCTGGCGCGGCGCCGGCGTGCGCGCCTATGGTTGGCGGGCGGCGGCGTGGCGCGGCTACGGCCCGCGGGTGTACGGTCGGCGGGGCTATGGCTGGCGGGGTTACGGCTATGGCCCGTGGGCGCCGGCCGCGATCGGGGCGGGCGTCGCCGCGGCCGGCGTCTACGGCGCCACGGCCGCCTATGCACCCGGCTATGGCTACGGATACGGTGCGCCGGTGGTGAGCACCGGCTGGGGCACCGGCTGCGGCGCGACCTTCGGCACCGGCTGCGGCTGGTCCGGCTATGCGGCGCCCGTCACTTACGCGGTGCCGGTCGGCTACGGCTGCGGCGGCTGCGGCTACACGGTGGTCTATCGTCCCGGCTGCTGCTGATCACGACGCGACAGCCCCGGATCCCGGATGGCGCGAGCGCCATCCGGGCTATGGGCGAGCCTGATACTACTCGCTACTCGCCTCACTTCAGCTCGATCTTCGCCGCCTTGATCACCGGACCCCACTTGTCGGCCTCGGTCTTCATGAACGCGGAAAACGCTGCCGGCGTGGAGCCGACCGCGACCGAGCCGGTCTTCTTCAGGTAGGCCTCGACGGTCGGATCCTTCAGAGCCGCGGCGATGTCCTGCTGGATCTTCTCGACCAGGGCCGGGTTCATGCCCTTCGGCCCGAGCAGCCCCCACCACACCGCGGTGTCGAAGCCGACGACGCCCGCCTCGGCGACCGTCGGCACGTCCGGCAGGGCCGGCGAGCGCACGCCGGTCGTCACCGCGAGCGCCCGCACGGTGCCGCCCTCGAGCTGCCCGACCACCTCGGCCATCGGGTTGATGCTCATCGGGATCTCGCCGGCGATCACCGACATCAGCGCGGGCGCGCCACCCTTGTAGGGGATGGCGACGATCTTCACCTTGGCCATGTGGTTCAGGAGCTCGCCGGCGAGATGCGCCGACGTGCCGATGCCCGACATGCCGTAGGACAGGCTCTCCGGCTTTGCCCGCGCCTGGTCGAGCAGCTCCTTGAGATCCTTCACCGGGCTGTTCTTCGCCACGTTGATGGTGAGCGGCGAGTAGGCGACCTCGGTGATCGGCGTGAAGTCGGCGAAGGTGTCGTAGGGCAGCTTCGGATAGAAGAACTGGTTGAGCGGATGGCCGCTGGCGACGAGCAGCAGCGTGTAGCCGTCGGCGGGCGACTGGATCAGCGCCTGCGAGGCGATGATGCCGCCGGCGCCGGGTCGGTTGTCGACGACGATCTGCTGGCCCCAGGTCTTCGACACCGCCTGGCCGATCGTGCGGGCCAGCACGTCGACGGCGCCGCCGGCCGCATAGGGCACGAGGATGTGCACGGGCTTGTCGGGGAACGACTGGGCCGGCGCGACGGACGGCGCAGCGGCCACGAGCGGCAGCGCCAGCGCCGCGAGCGCGAGGCGTCTCGTGAAAGTCATCGGCGATCTCCCTGAAGGTCGCGCACCGGCCGGCTAGGCGAGCCGCAGCCGGTGCGTCGAAGCGGATGGCAGCCGGAGGCTGCGCCCCGGACAGTGATGATGCAAATGGTTCGTTTTTCTCGATTGAGCAATTCGATGCATCTATCGCGGTCCGGCGGCCGGCGGACCGCCGTCCGCCGCCTGGCGGGCCCCTCTCAGTTCGGCGTGATGTTGGCCGCCTTGATCACCGGCACCCACTTGTCCATCTCGGCCTTGTGGTAGGCCGCGAAGCCATCCGGCGTCTGGTGGGCGGCGGGCGGGATCTCCTGGGCGATCTCGGCGTAGCGGGCCTTCACCTTGGGATCGGCGAGCGCCTCGCGCACCGCCGCGCCGAGCTTCTCCAGCACCTCCTTGGGCGTCCCCTTCGGCGCCCACATGCCCTGCCAGACCGAGACCTGGAAGCCGGCGAGCCCGGCCTCCTCGGTGGTCGGCAGATCGGGCAGGACGGCGAGGCGGGTCGGCGAGGTGACCGCATAGGCCTTCACGGTGCCGGCGCGGATCTGCGGCAGCGCGCCCGACGTCTGCTCGATCATGGTGTCCAGATGGCCGGCGACCACGTCCTTGAGGCCGGGTGCCGAGCCGCGATACGGCACGAACTGGAACTTCACCCCGATCTTGTCCTGGAAGGTGAGCCCGGAGACGTGGCCGGGCGCGCCGACCCCGCCGGTCGCCATGGTCGGGCCGGGCTGGCTCTTCAGCCAGGCGATAAGCTCCTTCAGATTGGTCGCCGGCACGTCCTTCTTCGACAGGATGATCTGCGGCCCAGCCGCGAGCTGCGCCACGGGCGCGAAGTCGCCGAACAGGTCGTGATTGAGGTTCGGATAGATGCCGGCGTTGACGACGTAGTGGTTCCAGCCGCCGATGCCGAGCGTGTAGCCGTCGGCCGGCGAGCGGGCGACCCGGCCGGTACCGATGGTGCCCGACGCGCCGCCGACGTTCTCGACCACGATGGTGGCGCCGCCGAGCGCCGCCGCCATGCGCTCGGTCACGATGCGGGCGATGGTGTCGGTCGGTCCGCCGGCACTGGCGGCGACGATGACGGTGACGGGACGGCTCGGATAGGTCTCGGCGGCGGCGTCCTGCACGAGGATGCCTTGCGCCAGGATGGCGCCGGCCGCACAAGCGGCCAGAACGAGCACTGACTTCATGTCGCAAACTCCGTGTCGACGGATGAACCGGTGGCGAGCGCGGACGAGATGGCGAACGTGAACGAGAGGAGGAGCGCGGACGCGGAGCGAGCGCGACGCGGTCGTGGCGGACGCAGGACCGCGGCCGCGCGGAAACAGGCGAAGCCTAGCACGCCCACCTTGTATGAAAAGATGCTCCGCGCGTCACATCGGGTCGCAGGGCGTCGCGCGCACGCGAACTGATCAGATCCCGTTGTGCGCCGCATTCGATGCAGTGCGGGATCGAGGACGCGCACGCCACGCCGGACCTCGACCCGTTTCGTCGAACGCGAGGACGCCGAACGCGAGTGCTTCGAGCACGGTCCCGCGGTCGTGCGAGGGCCGCGCGGCGCCGTCCTGCCCGCATGGCGGCGCCGGCGAATTCGGACTTTTCTCGCACCGCACACCGACTATGATGCGGGCGATCGCACCATCCGATTCATAGCCGGACCGGCCGATACCCCATGGCTTCGCCCCTCGACGACCTCGCGTCGGCCATCGCAGCCGCAGGAGACGCCGGCCTGACCCTCGGCGCGCTGAAGACGAAGTTCGTCGGTGCCGCCACGCGCGGCAAGCCCGAGCGCGAGGCCGCGTTGCGCGACACGCTCGCCGCCCTGACCCGCGACGGCGCGATCTGGGGGCCGGTGCGGCACGGCGGCACGCAGTACTATTTCGGCCGCGGCCGTGGGCCGTCGATCGAGACGGCGAGCGCCCTCGTGGTGCGGCTGGTGCTGCAGGCGGGCACCAAGCTCGTGTCCAAGGCAGGGCTCGAGAAGAAGGTCACGGGCATGCAGCGGCGGTTCTTCGCCGACGCGCTCAAGCACGCCGTGGCGAGCCGAGCGATCGTCGAGCTGTCGTGCGGCTCGTCGAAATACTACCTGCACCGCGACGTCGCGGCGGACCGGTTCGGCTTCGACCCGCGCGACGAGATCGGCGCAGGAAGCCGACGCACACCGCACGCCGCCCCGGCTTCCGCCGGCATGCCCGCCCCGGTCCTGACCTTCGAGACCCTTCTCTCGGCCTATCGCCGCATCAAGGCCGAGCAGGGCGGCTTCTCGGCCGTGAAGATCCTCGATCTCGAGACGGCGCTGGGAGCATCGCGTGACAACCTGCATGCGCTGCTGCTCGCCGAGGCGAAGGCCGGCCGCGTCTCGCTGCATCCGACCACCTCGGTCGAGCTGCCGCCGGCCGTGATCGCGGCCGGCATCCGACTCGCCGGATTTTCCGAGCCGTTCGTCACCGTCGTCGTCAAGGACGCGCGATGAGCCGCCGCGTGACCGACATCGCCGTCAACCCGTTCGAGGACGACGTGGTGCGCGAGCCGCGCGACGTGTCGTTCTCGGTGAGGGGCCTCAACGACGCGCCGCTGAGCCGGCTCAATCGCGAGTTCTCGGCGCTCGACGGCGGCCCGCCGCCGCGAAAGCCGGCGCGCGCCAAGAAGGCGCAGCTCGTCGTCTCGCCGGACCGCGGCTACGGCAAGTCGCATCTGCTCGGGCGATTGTTCGGCAAGCTCGGCCGGCGCGCCACCAAGGTCTATCTGCGACCGTTCCAGGATCCGTTCAAGGCGTGGCACTCGATCCTGCTGCTCACGTTGCAGGAGCTGGAGCAGCCCGACGAGGCGCGCCGCGGCGCGCCGCGCCAGATCGAGTCGCTCGCCGTCGGCACCCTCGCCCATGTGGCGGCCGACTTCATCGCCGATCTGCCGAGCTACAAGGACGCCGCCGGCGCGGTTCAGTTCCTGCGCAAGCTCGGCGCCGAGGCGACGCTGCCGGACGACAGGACGCGGCCGTGGTTCGAATGGCTGAGCGGCCGCATCCTCGATCCGCGCGACATCGGCAAGCTGACGACCCGCATGCATCTGCGCGGCATCGACCTCGACGGCCGTGAGCAGGCCTGGCTGATCGTGCTGGCCGCCATCGCGCTCGACGAGCGCGCCGGCGAAGGCCGCCGCACCGCGCTCAAATGGCTGCGCGCCGAGCCGCTGGAGGCCGACGAGCTCGACTTTCTCGGCCTCTCCGCCGCCGACAACGAGCTGCGTGGCGACGCCACGGCGCAGGAGATCAACGACCTCTCGTTCCGCCGCCTGCAGGGGCTGTGCCTGCTCGCCTCCTACTACCGGCCGTTCCTGTTCTGCTTCGACCAGACCGAGTTCTACGCCAGCGATCCGGCGCTGGTGCGCACGCTCGGCAACTGCATCGACCAGCTCTATGTCGACCTGCGCAACCACCTCACCGTGATCACGACCAACCAGGAGAACTGGGTGACCGAGATCATGCCGCGGATCGCCCAACCGCAGCAGGACCGACTGTCGCCGAAGATCGAGCTGGAGGGCATCCGGATCGACGGCGCGCGCGAGCTGATCGTCTCGCGATTGCAGGACTACGCCCTCGACGAGGCGGAAATCGAGAGGTTCTTCGCCGACGGGTGGCTCGAAGCGATCTTCGATCCGTTGCCACAGCTCGGCGTCCGGGCGCTGCTGATGCGCGCCGCCGAGCGGTTCCGCACGCTCGCCGAGCCCGACGCGGCGCCCGCGCCGAAACCCTCGCTCGACGATCTGTTCCGGCTGCAGGTCAACGACGTGCGCTCCAAGCAGGCGCTGATCGCCTACAGCCCGGACGCGCTGATGTGGTTCGTCAAGGACGTCGGCAAAGGGCAGCCCGGCGTCACGGTCAGCCGGCCGGCGCATCGCCGCTACGTGACGGTCGAGTGGGCGTGGCCGGACCGCTCGGTGTTCTTCGCCTTCGAGGGCGGCGACCATTGGCATCGCTGGGGCAGCATCGCCAAGGAGGCGGTCGATCTCGCCGACGCGATCCCGGGCCGCAGCGTGCGCACCTACGTGTTCCGCACGCCCGACCTGCCGAAGGTGCCGCGGCCGAGCTGGACCGGCACGAACAAGCAGATCGCGGCGGCCGAGCAGAAGGGCTTCGCGATCGTCGCGCTGACGCTCGATCAGGTCTGCGAGCTGCATGCGGCGCGCGAGCTCTACTCGAACGCGCTCCAGGGCAACCTCCCGTATGGCGGGCCTGAGACGCTGGCCTTCCTGCAGGCGCGCTTCGCGCCGCTGCTGAAAGGTCTCGCCGAGCGGCAGCCGGCGGCGCCCGGCGGGTCGTCGCCGCCGCCGGCCGGGACGGTCGCCCCGCCGGCACCGACGACGACCGCACCGAACGGGCGGAGCGCACACGCGACGACCGGAGTGTCGTCGCCCGAAGGCGCCGCGGCGCCCGAGCTCGACCAGAAGCGCCTGCGCCTGGTGCTCGAGACGGTGCGCGAGCAGAAGATCGTCGACATCACGGCGGTGCTCGGCCGGCTCGGCGACGAGGCCTTGCGCGATCCGCTCCTGCGCAGCGTCGAGGTGCATCCGAATCTCAAGGCGCATCCGGGCCCCAAGACGATCTTCCTGCAATGGCGCAACACACCCTGACGGCGAGCGAGCTGACCGCTGCCGTCCTCGACGAGGGCTGGCGGGCGCGCTGGCGCGCCGGCGAGAGGCCGTCGACCCGCAGCTTCGCGCCACCCGGCACCGTGCGGGCGATGAGCCTGCGTTTCCACACCGAGGCCGAGGCGCTGGTGCGCTGGCTGACCGCGCCGGAGAGCATCGCCGTCGCGGCCCGCATCGACACCGCCGAGGCGCTCGTCGATCATCTGTGGGCGACCTCGCTGCAGGCCGTGACCGACCAGCTGTTCGCCAAGGGTCGCGGCGAGGAGGCGCAGCTCTTCACGGCGCGGCTGCGGACGTTCTGCGCCCGCCTGATCGATCTGCGGCAACGCGCGAAAAACTTCGAGACTTGGCAGGACGTGTTCGTCGCCGCCGAGCAGGATCTCGCCCGCGTCCCGGTGCAGGTCGGCGACGGCGTCGTCGCGCTGCGGGCGCGGGTCGACGCGATCCGCATCCATCCCGGTGGACATCTCGAGGTCGTCGACTACAAGCTCTCGCAGGGCGACCGGCAGAAGCACGACCTGGTGCAGCTGTCGATCTACGCCCATCTGCTGCCTCTCTGGCGCCCCGGCTGCGCCTTCGCCGGCACGCTCGAATACTACCTGCCGGAGTTCTCCGAGCTGCACGTCTCGCGCGACGATCTCGCCGGCATCTTTTCCGACATGGTGGCGCCGGTGCTGGCCGAGCTGTTCCCGGCCGTGCAGGCCCGCGTCGCGAAGCGACCTCGGCCCCCACGGGGCGAGGCGCCGGCACGCGCTGATGCGCCGACGGAACCGGTCCGCACGCCTCCGCAAGACCCCGATCCCGGCGTGGCGCTGCTCGGCCACAAGGTGATCACCGCGTTCGGCCAGCACAATCTCGGAGTCGAGGTGACGGGCGTCATCCACGGACCGCAGCTCGTGCGCATCAAGCTGACGCCGCGGCCGGGCGTAAAAGTCGCCTCGCTCGCCAACCGGGCCGCCGACCTGCAGGTCGCGCTGGCGCTGGCCGAGCCGCCGCTGATCCGCCCCGGCAAAGGCTTCGTCATGCTCGACCTGCCGCGGCCGGAGCCGACGCCCTGCCTGCTGAAGGAGGCGCTCGCCGGGCCGCTCGCGGCCGCGCTGAAGAGCCCGGTGGCGTTTCCGATCGGCATCGGGGTCGAGGGCGAGCCCGTCGTCGCCGATCTCGCAAATCCCAACACCTGCCACGCCCTGGTCGCCGGCTCCACCGGCTCGGGCAAGAGCGAGTGGCTGAAGGCGATGGTCGCGACGCTGGCGCTGCGCAACGCGCCGGAGGCGGTCAGGATCGCGCTGATCGATCCGAAGATCCTCACCTTCGCGGGCGTCGAGGCGAGCCCCTTTCTGTGGCGGCCCGTGGCGACGACGCTCGCCGACGCGATGGCGATCCTGCGCGCCGCCATCGCCGAGATGGAGGAGCGCTACCAGCGGCTCAAGCGCGGCGGCTTCGCCAACTTGGCCGAGCGCATCGCCGCGGGCGAGACCGACATCCCGTTCCTGGTGCTGGTGTTCGACGAGTTCGCCGACCTGATTCTCGCCGGCCGCGACGAGAAAAAGGAGTTCGAGGCGCTGGTCGCCCGCATCGCCGGCATGGGCCGCGCTTCCGGCATCCATCTGGTGCTGGCGACGCAACGCCCCGACAAGACGATCGTCACCGGCCTGGTCAAGGCGAACCTGCCGCTGAAAGTGTGCCTCAAGGTCGCCAATGCCGTGAACGCCCAGATCGTGCTCGACGAGACGGGCGCGGAGAGCCTCTACGGCAAGGGCGACCTCCTGTGCGACTTCGGCAAGGGCCTCGTGCGGGCCCAGGGCCTGTTCGTCCCGCAGGCCGCGTTCCTGACCGCCATGGCGCCGCCGGCGCGGCGGACCGGGCGGGGCTGACGGGCGGGGCTGACGGGCGGGCGGAGACACGAAGCACGCACCGCTCCCCCCGCTTGCCGCTCTCGGCCGGCTTCGCCACAGTACGGCCGCGCCGGCGTGGCCTGCATGATCCGGCATTTTCCGGCAAGGCATCGCGTGTCCCCTGCTCCCTCCGAGTTCGAAGCCCCCCACCGGCTGCGATCGCTCGTCCGCTCGCGCGAGACGGCGCTGGTCGTGCTCGGCGCCGTGGCCGGGGCCATCGCGGGCCTCGTCGTCACGGCCATGAACGCCGCGGTCGACGGCCTGCACGCGCTCCTGTTCGGCATTCCGGCCGGCACGCGGCTGTCGGCCTCGTGGTCGGTCGATCCGGTCGCGGCGGTCGCGGTGCCGTGCCTCGGCGGGCTCGCCTTCGGCATCGTCTCGGCCTGGCTGGCGGCCCGCCGGCCGCAGCGCGAGATCGACCCGATCGAGGCCAACGCCCTGCACGGCGGCCGCATGTCGCTGCTCGGCAGTCTCGTCGTCGCGGTCAAGACGGTGTGGTCGAGCGGCGTCGGCGCCTCGGTCGGCCTCGAGGCCGGCTACACGCAGCTCGCGGCCGGCATCGCGTCGCGGCTCGGCATCGCGTTCCGGCTGCGCCGCGGCGACCTGCGCGTCCTGGTCGGTTGCGGCGCCGCGGGCGGCATCGCGGGCGCCTTCCAGGCGCCGCTCGCCGGCGCCTTCTACGCCTTCGAGCTGGTCATCGGCACCTACTCGGTCGCCGGGCTGGCGCCGGTGGCGGCCGCCGCCGTGGTCGGCTACGCGGTCGCCGGCGCGCTGTCGCCCGGCCATCTCGGCATCATCGCGGTGCCGAGCGGCACGGTCGCCCATCACGATCTCCTGCTCGCCGCCCTGCTCGGCCTCGCCATGGCGGGCCTCGGCATCGGCGTGATGCGCTCCGTCGCCGTGGTGGAGGCGCTGTTCGTGCGCTTCGTCAAGCCGGCGCTGCGGCCCTTCCTCGGCGGCTTTCTGGTCGGCTGCCTCGCCCTGATCACGCCGCGGGTGCTGTCGTCCGGGCACGGCGCCCTGCATCTCGTCGGCCTGCTCGACCTGTCGCTGAAGACCGTGGCGTCGATCCTGGCGCTGAAGATCGTCGCCTCGGTGGTGTCGCTCGGCGCCGGCTTCCGCGGCGGCCTGTTCTTCGCCTCGCTGCTGATGGGCGCCCTCGCGGGCCAGATCTTCGCCGTCGCGATCGTCACGGTGGCCCCTGGCCTGCACGTCGATTCGAACATCTGGTCCGTGGTGGCGATGAGCGCGCTCGCCGCCACCGTCGTCGGCGGGCCGTTGACCATGACGTTCATCGCGCTCGAATCGACCGGCGACCTGTGGCTGACCGTCGCCGTGCTGGTCGCCGTCATCGTCGCGGCGCAGGTGACACGCGAGACCTTCGGCTACTCCTTCGCGACCTGGCGATTCCATCTGCGCGGCGAGACGATCCGCAGCGCCGCCGATGTCGGCTGGATGCGCGATCTCACGGTCGGGCGGATGATGCGCGAGGCCCGCACCGTGCCGGCCGACACCACGATCGGGGCGCTGCGCCGCGCGTTTCCGCTCGGCTCGACCGGACAGGTGGTGGCGGTCGAGCCGGACGACGTCTATGCCGGATTGGTCGCCGTGCCGGAGGCGCATGCGGCCGAGCACGATGCGGCGGCGCCGGTGCGCAGCCTGCTGCGCTTCCCCGAGGAGATGCTGTCGCGCACCATGACGGCCAAGCAGGCGGCGGCCGTGTTCGACCGCACCGAGGCGGAGGCGCTGGCGGTCGTCGAATCGGAGGAGACCCGCAAGGTCGTCGGCCTGCTCACCGAGGCCTATCTGCTGCGCCGCTACTCGGCCGAGCTCGAGCGCCGGCGCCAGGAGATCATCGGGGACGGGTGAGTCACCGGGGCGTCCCTACCCCACCACGGCCGCGTCGCTCGCCTCGCTCGCCGACGACCGCTCGGGGCGCGGCGCGAAGGGCTGCAGCAGCGCCCGCTTGATGGTGGCGATGCGGGTCGGCGAGGTGATGCGGGCGCCCATCAGGTCGGTGACGTAGAACACGTCGACGGCCCGCTCGCCGAAGGTCGCGACGTGGGCCGAGGTGATGTTGAGGTTGAGCTTCGAGAGCGTCGAGGTGAGCTCGTAGAGCAGGCCCGGCCGGTCGAGGCCCGACACCTCGACCACGGTGTAGCGGTGCGACCACTGATTGTTGACCGACACCTCGGGTTCGACCCGGAAGGCGCGGATGCGGGCGCGTCCCGGCTGGCGCTTGGCCAGCATGTCCGGCACCTTCATGTCGCCGCGCAGCGCCTTCTCGATCGCCTCGGTGATGCGCGCGGCGCGGCGCGCCTCGTCGTCGTCGCGCTCGAACTCGCGCGACACCGAGATCGTATCGAGGGCGAGCCCGTCCGTGGTCGTGTAGATCTGCGCGTCGACGATGTTGGCGCCGGCCGAGGCGCAGGCCCCGGCGATCACCGACAGCAGCCACGGGTGGTCGGGCGCCAGCACGGTCAGCACCGTGACGCCGCGGCTCTGGTCGAAGGCGAAGCGGGTGGCGAGCGGCAGCCCGTTCGCCTCGGTCTCCTGGACGAAGCGGGCGTGGCCGACCTGCGAGGCGAGATCGACCTTGAGCCAGTAGGCCGGATAGTGGCGGCCGACATACTTGTCGACCTGCTCGGGCGACCAGTCGGTGACCGACGCGATCTCCCGGCGGAACGCGGTCTGCGCGGCGGAGACGCGCTGCGCCCGGTTGACCTCGGAGAAGCCGCCGGTGAGGGCCGGCTCGGCCTCGTAATAGAGGGCGCGCAGAAGCTGCGACTTCCACGAGTTCCACACGCCGGGGCCGACCGCCTTGATGTCGGCCGTGGTCAGCATGGTGAGCAGCTTCATGCGCTCGAGCGACTGCACGATCTGCACGAAGTTCTCGATGGTGCGGCGATCGGAGAGGTCGCGCGACTGCGCGATCGTCGACATCACGAGGTGATACTCGACCAGCCATGCCACCGTCTCGGTGTCGGCCGCCGAGAGGCCGAACCGCGGACAGAGATGGCGGGCGATCTTGGCGCCGGCGATCGAGTGGTCCTCGGGGCGGCCCTTGGCGATGTCGTGCAGGAACAGCGCGACGTAGAGCAGATCGCGGTGCTCCGGCTGGATGCTGCGGATCAGCTCGTTGGAGAGGCCGTACTCCTCGCTCTGCCCGGCCTCGATCTCGGCCAGCACGCCGATGCAGCGCAACAGGTGCTCGTCCACGGTGTAGTGGTGGTACATGTTGAACTGCATCATCGAGACGACGCGGCCGAACTCCGGGATGAAGCGGCCGAGCACGCCGGCCTCGTTCATCCGCCGCAGCACGATCTCGGTGTCGTTGCGGCCGGTGAGGATCTCGAGGAAAAGGCGATTCGCTTCCGGGTCGGCGCGCAACTGCTTGTCGATCAGCTTGAGCGAGCGCGTCGCGGTGCGCATCGCGTCCGGATGGAAGGCGAGCGCGTGCTTCTGGGCGAGACGGAAGATGCGGATCAGGTTCTTCGGGTCGCGCGCGAAGACGTCCGGATCGGCGATGTTGATGCGGTTGTTGTCGACGATGAAGTCGTCGCTCTCGCGCAGCGTCCGTTGCGGACGCGGCCGCAGGCGGTTGACGAAGCGGTTGAGCATCGGCACGTCCTTCTGGTGCCGGCTCTCCAGTCCCGCGCACAGGATCGCGGTGAGGTCACCGACGTCCTTGGCGATCAGGAAGTAGTGCTTCATGAAGCGCTCGACGTCCTGCATGCCCGGGTGCTCGGTGTAGCCGAGCCGCACCGCGAGATCGCGCTGGATGTCGAAGGACAATCGCTCCTCGGCGCGGCCGGTGACGAAATGCATGTGGCAGCGCACCGACCAGAGGAAGTCCTCGCAGCGCTGGAACAGCTTGAACTCCTGGCGGTCGAACACGCCGCGCTCGACCAGCTCCTCCGGGGTCCGCACCCGGTAGACGTATTTGGCGATCCAGAACAGCGTGTGCAGATCGCGCAGGCCGCCCTTGCCGTCCTTCACGTTGGGCTCGACCAGATAGCGCGACTGGCCGACGCGCTTGAGCCGGTCCTCGCGCTCGGCGAGCTTGGCGGCGACGAATTCCGGGCCGGTGTTCTGCACCACCTGCTTGTCGAAGCGGGTGACCAGCTCGTCGAACAGGCTCTGCTCGCCGAACAGGAAGCGCGACTCGAGGATCGCGGTGCGGATCGTCATGTCGGCCTTGGCCTGGCGGACGCTCTCGTCGATCGAGCGCGTCGCGTGGCCGACCTTCAGGCCCATGTCCCACAGGCAGTAGAGGATCGCCTCGGCGATCGACTCGCCCCAGGCGGTCTGCTTGTAGGGCAGCAGGAACAGGAGATCGATGTCGGAGCCGGGCGCCATCAGGCCGCGGCCGTAGCCGCCGGTGGCGACCACGGCCATGTGCTCGGCCTCGGAGGGATTCTGGGTCGCGTACAGATGCGTCGCGGCGAAGTCGTAGAGGATCGCGATGACCGCGTCCTGCATCTGGCACAGCCGCTCGGCACAGCGGCGGCCGTGCTTGTCGGCGAGCAGCATCTGCTCGGCCTTGGCGCGCCCGTCGGTGACCGCGGCCTTGAGGCGCTGGGCGACGGCGATGCGCAGCTCGCGTTCGCGTCCCTGATGCTCGTCGGCGAGCCGGTCGAGGTCGGCCGCGACGGCCTCGACGTCGAACAGCTCGCAGGCGGGGCGGGGCGGCCGGATCTTCGTGTCGGTCATACCCCTGGATAGCGAACCCGGCGCATCGTGTCACGGGCATGCGGCGGGGCCCGACCGACCGCCCCTCGGCGCGGTCGGCAGACCGGCGCTCGGCCCCCGCGCCGGCGCCGGAAGCGACCCCGCTCCGGACCGCTAAATAGCTGCTTCTACGGCAAGATCGAGCAATCGCCGAGCGCGTCGGCGGGAGTCCGCGTCCGGGCGGGCGGTCCGCCCCACGGGCGCGCCGCCGCCGACTCCCGCGAGCGTCGGCCGGCGCCGACCGTCGAGGCCGTGCGCCCGGAGGCGCTCCGCCGGGGGGCGAGACCGGCCGGGGCGGAGACCGACCGATCTCCCGATCGCGCCCCCGGACTCACCGCTTCAGCAGCGCGCTGCCGTAGAGGCCTGTCGGCTTGATCAGCAGAATCAGCAGCATGATGGCGAACGGCGCCATCTGGGCGAGCGGCGCGTAGACGAGCGAGCCGATCGACACCACCTGGCCGACCAGGAAGGCCGAGATGAACGTGCCCTTGATGCTGCCGAGCCCGCCGATGATCACCACCATGAAGGCGAAGGCCAGCACCTCGAGCCCCATGTCGGGGAACACCATGATCAGCGGCGCGTGGAGGCCGCCGGCGAGGCCGGACAGCGCGCCGGCGATCACGAAGGTCAGCGTGAACAGCCGGTACACGTTGATGCCGAGCCCTTCGACATGCTCGACGTCCTCGATGCCGGCCCGGATCGCCTTGCCGATGATGGTCTTGTTGAGGAACAGCCAGATCCCGGCATAGACGAGGAGCGCCAGCACCACGACGACGAGCCGGTAGACCGGCACCTCGGTGCCGAGGATGTCCCACTGCGCCTCGATCGGCACCGGAACGGGCCGCGGCACCAGGCCCCACACCGCCTTGATCAGGCCGATGCCGCCGATCAAGATGCCGAACGACGTGATCATCGAGAAGGTGATGTCGCGGGCGTAGATGCGCAGGAACACGAAGCGCTCGACGAGCAGCGCCGTGACGCCGGCGCCGACCACCCCGACCAGCGCGCCGAGCCAGACGCTGCCGATCATCGCGCTGACCGAGTAGGTGAGATAGGCGCCGACCGAGTAGTAGAGGAGCTGGTCGAGGCTGATGATTCGCATCAGACCGAAGCACAGCGACAGGCCGACCGTCATGAGGAAGAAGATGCTCCCCATGCTGAGGCCGAAGATGACGCCCGACAGGAGCAGGTGAGGATCCATCATCGTGCTTTCACTCCAGCGTCCGCCGCGCCCGCATCGGGGGCGGCCGGCTTGTCGGGATCGCCCTGGCGGAGCACCAGGCGCCGCAGCAGCGGCTCGAGCGAGCCCCAGATGCCGCGCTCGCCGGCCAGCATCACGAACACCAGAAGGAAGCCGACGATCAGCTCCCAGTGGCCGACCAGCTTGCTGATCAGATCCTTCATGCCGACGAAGGCGATCGAGCCGACCAGCGGTCCATAGAGCGTTCCGACGCCGCCCAGGATGGTGACGACCACCGGATCGGCGGCGCGCGCCGGGCTCGACATCTCCGGGCTCACCAGCCCCTGGTGGATGGCGTAGAGGGCCCCGGCGAAGGCCGTCGTCGTGTTGGCGACCACGAAGGCCATCAGCCGGATGCCGTAGTTGCTGTAGCCGAGGAAGCGCAGCTTGTCCTCGTTGGCCTTGGCGGCGAGGCAGCAGGCGCCGAACACCGAGTCGTCGAGATACTTGTAGAGCGCCCAGATGCCGAAGCAGCACAGGAACGCGAAGATCCAGAAATCGGCCGGCCGGGTGATGTCGAGCACCGGGGTCGAGTCCATGCGGGTGAGCAGCTCGAGCCCGTTGTCGCCGAACGTGACGCTCGCCAGCATCTTCTGCATCATGAAGAAGATGATGACGGCGAGCGCCAGGTTCACGAGCGCGAAATAGTCGGAGCGCAGCCGCACGAACAGCGGCCCGACCAGCGCGGCGACGACGAGCCCGGCGACGATGCCGACCAGGATGCCGACATACGGATTGGTGCCGAAGTAATAGAGATAGAACGCCGCCCCGTAGGCGCCGGCCGCGAGGTAGGCAGGCTGGCCGAACGAGATGAAGCCGACGCGGCCGAGCAGGAAATTGCAGCCCATCACGTAGATGGCGAAGATGATGATTTCGTTGTTGAAGGGCAGCGGCAGCACGAAGCGGAGCACGATCAGGAGCCCGAAGGCCACCAACAGCCCCGACCACCAGCGCAGGACGCTCATCGGACGATCCCTTTCTCGACCGCATTCGAGCGGCCGTTCCCCACTCCGTCGTCCCGGGGTGCCCGGCGAAGCCGGGCCTCGAAGGCTGGACGGCCCGGGCCGTCACCTTTCGAGGCTCGACCTGAGGCCGAGCTCCTCAGGGTGACGGATGACGCTCGGGGCATCGCGGATTCCCTAGAGATACGGCTCGCAGACCTCCGGCCTGATCTGCTCGCGCTCGGTGAGCTCGGCCACCAGCCGACCCTCGTTGAGGGCGTAGATCTTGTCGGCGATGGCGCAGATCATCGGCAGGTTCTGCTCGACGATGACGAGCGCCGCGCTCTTCGACAGCTCGCGGAACACGTCCTTCAGATGCGCGACGATCGACGGCGCGAGCCCCTCGGTCGGCTCGTCGACCAGGAGGAGCTTCGGCTTGCCCAGGATGGCGCGGCCGATCATCAGCATCTGGCGCTCGCCGCCCGACAGATAGCCGGCCTTGCGGTCGAGCAGCACCTTGAGCTTGGGGAAGAACACCAGCACCGGATCCCAGTCGTAGTCGCCGGAGGCGTAGGAGCCGAGCTCGAGATTCTCCCGCACCGTCAGGTCGGAGAACACCTTCTTGTCCTGCGGCACGTATTTGATCCCCATGCCGGCGATCGCGTAGGCGGTGCGCCCGACGAGATCGACGCCGTCCGAGACCACCGTACCGGCGGTCGGCCGCAGGAAGCCCGCGATGCTCTTCAGGAGCGTCGACTTGCCGGCGCCGTTGCGGCCGACGCAGCCGACCACCTCGCGGTCGCGCACCGCGACGGCGATGTCGAACAGCACCTTCGATTCGCCGTAGGCGGCGCTCAGGCCCTTCACGTCGAGGACGTGGCCGTTCGTCGCGGCGCTCATGACACGGCCTCGCCTTCGCCGGCCTCGGTGGCGATCTGCCAGTAGCTGCGCCGCACCTCGGGATGGCGCAGGCACTCCTCGCACGGGCCCTCGGCGATCACCCGGCCCTCGTGCATCACCGTGAGGCGCTGCAGGAAGTCCTGCACGTGGGAGAGCTTGTGCTCGACGATCAGGATGGTCTGGCGGCCGACCCGGGCCTTCAGCACGTCGAGCAGCATCCGGATCTCGGTCTCGGCGAGGCCCGCCAGCGGCTCGTCGAGCAGCAGGAGCGCCGGCTCGGCCAGGATCGACATGGCGATCTCCAACCGGCGCTTCTCGCCGAGACTCAGGTTCTTGACGACCCGGTCGCGCAGATGGCCGAGATCGAAGGTCTCGAGGGTCTCGACGACCTTCGGGTGGTGGCGACGGCTCCGGCACGTGCGGAAGAACAGCGCCGGCAGCGACGGCTTCTCGTAGGCGCGCACATAGGACAGCACCAGGTTGTCGACCACGGTGAGGCTGTCGAAGGTCGCCGTGAGCTGGAAGGTCCGCATCATGCCGAGGTCGACCCGCTGCTCGGGCGGCATCGCGGTGACGTCCTGCCCCTTGAACAGGATCCGGCCCTCGTCGGGCGGATAGTAGCCGGTGAGGAGGTTGAAGAACGTCGTCTTGCCGGCGCCGTTCGAGCCGATGATGCCGGCCACGTCGAACTCGCGCAGCACGAAGCTGACATTGTCGACGGCGACGAGGCCCTTGAAGCGCTTGGTGACGCCCTCCGCCCGGATGATCTCGGCGCGCGGGTCCGTGCTCACGGTGCTCCTCGTATCTGGTCGCGGCGGGCGGCGAAGGCCGCCCGGCCGCCGTGCACTGGGGAAGCGGGACCGGCGCCGAGGCCGGCCCCGCGCGGGGTGCGGAACACTCAGTAACCGAGCGACTTCAGCGGCGGCAGGATCTCGTCGCCACCCATCGCGCCCTCGACCGCGAACAGATCCCACTCGTTCTTCTGCTCGCCCGGACCCTTGCCCTTGACCAGGAAGGCGCCGTACTTGAACGCCGCCTGATGGTCCTCGCGCCACGACGCCGGACCCTTGATGCTGTCGAACTTGCCGCCGTTCGCCATCAGGGCGGCCGTCACCTTGGCGGCGTCCCAGGACTTCGACTGCTCGAAGCCGCGGAACATCTCCATGTAGGCGATGTAGGCGATCGCCGCGTAGGCGTCCGGCGGATAGCCGTACTTGTCGCGGAACAGCTTGGTGAACTCGGCCGCCTGCTTGGCCACCTCCTGGTCCGCGAAGCCGGCGAGGTCGTAGTAGAAGTAGTGCATGGCGTAGACGCCCTGCAGGGCCTCGGGCGGCAGGCCCTTCGCCACCACGTTGGTGATGAAGGCGTTGAAGATCGTCATCTCCTTGTTGAGGCCCATCTGCTGGACCTGCTTGAGGAGCGCGACCGAGTCGGCGGCGAACTGCGCCGCGATGAACACGTCCGGCTTCGCCGCCTTCACCTTCTGCAGGATGGTGGTGAAGTCGGTGGTGCCGAGCGGCGCCTCGTCGCGACCGACGATCTCGGCACCGTACTGCTTGGCCGCCGCCTCGACGCCGTCGCGGATGTCCCAGCCCCACGAGTCGGAGCGGGCCAGGAAGAAGATCTTCTTCTTGCCGAGCGTCTTCACCGCCTGGGTTCCGGCCATGTAGCCGACCGTCCACGGCGAGTAGGCGGCCGCGAAGGTGGCGGGCGCGATCTTGCCCTTGGTGAACGCCTCCTTGGCCTGGACGCAGACCGGGAAGTAGGGCTTGGGATCACGCGAGACGAGGGCGTTGATGGCGTAGGCGAGCGGCGCCCAGGTCTGGCCGCCGACGCCCTTGACGCCCTGGTCGACCAGATAGCGATAGCGGCGCACGCCGACGTCGAGCTTGGCCTCGTCGTCGTCGACCACGCCCTCGAGCATGGTCTTGCCCTCCGGCATGTCGAGGCCGCCGCGCCGGTTGATCACGTCGATGGCGAGCAAGGCGCCCTGCTTCTGGGTCTCGGCGACGGCGGCGAACGGGCCGGTGAGGGGCAGCAGGATGCCGATCTTGGCCGTCTTGGTGCTCTGGGCTTCGGCGAGCCCGGGCGCCATGAAACTGCACAATGCGGAAACGGCGAGCAGACCCCATAGCTTTCTCATGTCCGTGTTCCTCTCTGTCTGCGATGGGTCTTGTTATTGGATCTTGTTATCGGGTCTTGTTATCGAAGCCGGGATGAAGAAAATGCGGCTCGACCGACGGTCGAACGCTGCGCCGGTCCGGGGCCTCCGGCAATGCGGTAAAGTGCGTCACGTCGACCGTATCATGATCGACTGAATCCCGAACGACCGTATCCCGAACGATCGCGTCACGAACGATCGTGTCACGGGCGGCTGCGTCACGCGCTGTCGTGACGCGGCAACGTGACACGCCTGCCTGCGCACCGGTCCCCGGCCGGTGCGGTCGCGCCGGCGCTGGTCGCGCCGGACGGACCGACCGGAGCGCGGCGGCACCGCGCTCCGGCTTATCGCCTATTTCAGCAAGGAGGGATGATGCAGGCCGGGCCGGTCGTAATTGCCGACGGCCTCCTCCATGTGCTCCATCAGCGTGAAGACGATCGGACCGGTGGGGCCGACCAGCACGTTCTCCTCGAGCCGGGTCGTCTGCTCGAGCTCCGGATGGCCCGCGAAGGTCTCGATCGCGAAGTACATGTTCTCCTTGATCTCGGCCGGCTGGCTGAGCGAATAGGCGCGCGAGATCCACATGCCTTCGTACAGCGTGATGCCGATCGAGTGGGCGAACTGCTGCAGCGTGACGGTGCCGTAGGTGTCGTCGTCGTATTCCGGGAACTTGGCGGCGACGTCGGCCGTCGAGTTGCCGGGCTTGAGCATCTCGATGCCGGCATACATCGAGTCGTAGGTCTGCTTGTAGAGATCGATCTCCTTCTGGGTCATCTTGGCCGCGCACTTGAAGCAGCGCACGTAGTCGATGAAGTAGCCGGAGGGACCGACCGCGTTGATGTCGACGATGACGAGATCGCCCTGGCGGATGATCTTGTCGGTCGCCCAGCGCCGATACGGCGAGGTGTTGCCGCCCGAGGCGACGATGATGTCGTAGATGATCTCGCAACCGAGCCTGAGCATCAGCTCGTGCACCTTGGCCTCGATCTGGCGCTCGGTGACGCCCGGCTTCAGCCACTCGTGCTTGATGTGCCACATCGCGGCGTCGCCGATGGTCGAGGACTGCTTGAGCAGCTCGATCTCGTCGATCGTCTTGACGACGCGCGCCGCCGACATCGCGGGCCAGCCGTTGACGATGTTGATCTTGAACTTCTGGAACGCCTCGAGCGAGGGAATGTCGAGATTGTCGACGCCGATGCGCTCCTTCTCGACGCCGTACTCCTTGAGCACCTCGTAGATCGAGGCGACCATGCGCTCGGCCATGTAGGGCACGGCCGATTCGGCCCACTGCCAGGTCATGGCGGGGCGGATGTTGTCGCGCATCATCAGGCCCGGATCGTTGAGCGGGTCGATCTTGCGCTCCTTGGCGCCGGCCGCGATGGCGGCCGAGCCCTTCAGGCCCTCGGCGATGTTGGAGCCGCGCGTCTTGTGCATCCACGGCAGGTCGATGCGGGCGCACTGCATGTCGGAGCCGGCGGTCTCGAACAGGATCGGATCGCCGCCGCGCGGCAGCACCGCGTAACGGATGTTGATGTTGTACTTCCAATTGCCCTGGTACGAGCCGGTGATGTAGCGGATGTTCGCGCCCGCGTAGAGCACCAGCGCCCCGAGATCGTGAATCTCCATCTGCTCGCGCGCCTTCTGGAGCCGCTGCTTGCGCAGGCGCTCGTAGTCGACGCGATACTGCCAATCACAGCCCTGCGCCGGGTAGACGCGACGCGGCAGCTGATGATGCGGCTTTCCGAGAAAGGCGTGGTCGAGTTCATAGCTCATGGAGCGCTCCTCGTTGGACCGACTTCGAGGTTTCGTGAATTGGTGACCCGGCGGTCGGAGATGCGAAGAAAGCCCGAACGCAAGTGATCCGAGCGGCTCGAATTATAACGGTGGCCCATCGCGGGGGAAGCGAACGGCGATGTGGTTCCTACGGCACAGCTCTGCAAAAATGGACGGCGACGCCGGCGCTTCGACGCCTCGTCGCACGCACCGAGACGCGGCCGGCGCGTCGCGGACCCCGGCGTGCTGCACTGCATACAAACCCCTGCGATTCGCGCGCGCCGACCGATCCGTCGCCCGTCGATGCGCGCGCCGGACGCGGCGTCGCATCGAAGACGCCGGGCGCATGCGGGCCCCGCGTCCCCCCGGCTGGCGCAGCACCGCGAACACCTCTAGAGTTTTGTCGACGCGACAGGGGGTCGCGGCGGCGCCGAGGCCTCTCTCGCGGCGCAACACGGAGCGGCCCCGCGAGCGCTCGACCGAGACTCGGGACGACAGGGCTCGGGACGACACGACACGGGACGACACCGGGTTCGAAACGACGGGACGGCGGCGATGCCACAGACGCGAAGCGAACGCGGGACACGGCCGAAGCGCAAGACCACCGCGGCGGTCGCCACGCCGGCGCCCGAGAAGGAGCGGGAGAAGGCCGACAGGAGCGAGCGCGACAGGGGCGCGTCGTTGTCCGATCGCGCCTATCAGCAGATCAAGGAGATGATCCTCACGCTGTTCTTCCTGCCGGGACAGTATCTCAACGAGGCGGCGATCTGCGATCTGCTCAAGCTCGGCCGCACGCCCGTCCATCAGGCCCTGCAGCTCCTGCAGGTGGAAGGGCTGGTCGAGGTGGTGCCGCGCAAGGGCGTCATCGTCCGCCCCGACTCGATCAACGAGGTGGTCGAGATTCTCGACGCCCGCATCCTGGTCGAGGTCGAGCTGGTGCGCCGGGCGGTCGCCAACAGCACCCGCGAGGACATCAAGGAGCTCACCGCGATTCTCGAGAAGACCAACCGGCGGCACGGCGGCGGCTCGCTCGACGCCTTCGTCGAGTCCGACCGCGCCTTCCACGTCAAGCTGTCGGCGATGTCGGGCAACGCCATCCTGGCCGACTTCGTCCGCCTGATGCACGAGCGCTCGACCCGCTTCTGGTATCTGCACCTGTGGCAGACCGTCGACGTCTACGCGGCGGGGCGCGAGCACCGCACCATCCTGGAGGCGATGGAGACGCGCGATCCCGAGCGGGCCGCCCGCGCCATGCGCAAGCACATCGAGAATCTGCGCGAGCGCCTCCAGCATATCCTCCATCACGGGCCGGGGCGCGGCGGCGTCCGCCCGGCGGCGCCGCCCGCCGCCCAGGGGCGTGCCCGCCGCGCCGTCACCTGAGCGGGCCGAACCGGGCTCTCCGGACAAGGCGGCGTGCCGCCGCGACGGCGCGCCGAGGTCGCTTGATGCGGCGCCGCAAAGCTGGTTGATAGCGGCAGCCACCGGACCCGGCTCGTGCCCCCGAGAGCCGCCGAGAGCCGCAGAGAGCCGGAGAGAGCCGCCGAACGCCGCCAGGAGCTGCCGCCCGCATGCAGGATGCCCCGTTCGATCAGGCCCGCTTTCGCCAGGCCCTCGGCCGCTTCGCGACCGGGGTCGCGGTGGTGACGGCGCTCGCGCCGGACGGCGGCCGCCTCGGCATCACGGTGAGCTCGTTCAACTCGGTGTCGCTGCTGCCGCCCCTGATCCTGTTCAGCATCGCGCGGCGCGCCAACAGCTTCCCGGCCTGGCAGGCGGCGCGGCATTATGCCGTCAACGTGCTCTCGGAGGCGCAGGAGGCGCTGTCCGATCGCTTCGCCAAGCCCGGCGGCGACCGCTGGGACGGCGTCGCGACGATCGACGGCCGCTCCGGCATCCCGCTTCTGGCGGGGTCGCTCGCCGTGCTCGAATGTGCCGCGCATGCGCGCCACCCGGGGGGCGACCACGAGATTTTCGTCGGCGAGGTCGAAACCCTGCGGATCGGCGAGACTCCGGCCCCACGGCCGCTGGTGTTCTTCTCGGGCCGCTACCGCCGGCTCGACACGGCCGGCGAGGCGCATCTGGCGCCCTCCGACTCGCTCTTCCCGAAGAGCTGGGCCTGACGAGCCCTGACGCTCCCGTCGGTCGGCTGCCGCGGCGGCGCGCAGGCGAAATTTTGTGCATGCCCGAAGTGGAGGCAGCCTCCCGCCTTGACTTCGCCGGACGTTGCAGGCATCGAAAAGGCACCTAGATCCTGTGTTCAAGGAGGTTTCGCGTACTCGTGACGGGAGAGACCGGCTCCGGCCGGCGCCGAAGGAGCAACCGCCCCGGAAACTCTCAGGCAAAAGGACCGTCCCGAGCAGGTGAATCTGGAAAGTGACCCGCCCGTCACCGGGACGGGTCCGCCGACGGGATAACACTCTCAGGCACAGAGACAGATGGGGCGCCGTGGCGAGCCGAGCTTGTCGGAAGGCGCTCCTTGTCGTGTCGCGACCACGGGTCGCGCGCCGACACCGCCCCTCCTTCCAGCCTCGACCCGCGTCCTTCACCCCCGCTGACGTGCCCGCACGCGCGTGCACGGCCGACGACGTGACGGCGCATCGCCCTGGCATCCGCATCCGGCCCGCGTCGCGGCCCGGCGCATCGTCGTCTCCGGACGGCCTGCGCCGGTGATCGTGCCGGCCCGGCCCATCGTCCAGGGCGCGATCCTCGGCTCGCGTCCGCCCGGATCGCCCTGTCAGGATCTCGAGCATGAACGCCCCCATCCGCATGACGACGACCGACGTCCCGGCCTCCGACTTCGTCCGCCGCCATGTCGGCCCGAGCCCACGCGACATCGACGTGATGGTCGAGGCGGTCGGCGCGAGGAGCCTCGATGCGCTCATCGCCGACGTGATCCCGGCCTCGATCCGCGACAAGCGCCCGCCCGCCCTCGGGGCGGCGCTGTCGGAGACCGCGGCGCTCGCCCGCCTGCGCGCGATCGCGACGCAGAACCAGGTCTTCGTCTCGCTGATCGGGCAGGGCTATCACGGCACCGTGCTGCCCGCCGTCATCCAGCGCAACGTGCTGGAGAACCCGGCCTGGTACACGGCCTACACGCCGTATCAGCCGGAGATCAGCCAGGGGCGCCTCGAGGCGCTGATGAACTTCCAGACGCTGGTGTCCGACCTCACCGGCCTGCCGGTCGCCAACGCCTCGCTGCTCGACGAGGCGACCGCGGCGGCCGAGGCGATGGCGCTGGCGAAGCGCGCCGCCGGATCGAAGGCGAACGCCTTCTTCGTCGATGCCGCCGTGCATCCGCAGACGCTCGCCGTGCTGAAGACGCGCGCCGAGGCGATCGGCCTGTCGATCATCACGGGCGATCCGGAGCGCGACCTCGATCCGGCCGGCGTGTTCGGCGTCCTGGTGCAGTATCCCGACACGTTCGGCCGGGTGCGCGATCGTCGCGGGCTCGTCGACCGCGTCCATGCCGCCAAGGGCCTCGTCGCATTCGCGGCCGATCCGCTCGCCCTGACCCTGCTGGTGCCGCCCGGAGAGCTCGGCGCCGACATCGCGATCGGCTCGATGCAGCGGTTCGGCGTGCCGATGGGCTACGGCGGTCCGCACGCCGCCTACATGGCGGTGCGCAAGGGCCTCGAGCGCACCATGCCGGGCCGCCTCGTCGGCCTGTCGGTCGACGCGCGCGGGAACCCGGCCTACCGGCTGGCGCTGCAGACGCGCGAGCAGCACATCCGGCGCGAGAAGGCGACCTCCAACATCTGCACGGCGCAGGTGCTGCTGGCCGTGATCGCCGCGATGTACGCCGTCCATCACGGGCCGGAGGGCCTGACCGAGATCGCCCGCCGCGTCCACCGCCGCGCCGCCGTGCTGGCGGCGGGGCTGCGGGCGCTCGGCTTCGCGGTTCCGGCGACCGCGATCTTCGACACCGTGACGGTGCCGGTCGGCGACCGTCAGACGGCGATCCTTGCCAGGGCGCGGGCGGAGAAGATCAACCTGCGGAGCATCCCGGCCGGCGACTTCGCCGACGCGCCGGCGATCGGCATCAGCGTCGACGAGACGACCGACGAGGCCGTGATCGAGGCGGTGTGGCGCGCCTTCGGCGGCACGTTCCGCTACGACGAGATGGCCGGCGAGGCCGACGTGCGGCTGCCGGCCGGGCTCGCGCGCACCTCGGCGTTCCTGACCCATCCGGTGTTCCACCGGTATCGCAGCGAGACCGAGATGCTGCGCTACCTGCGGAAGCTCTCCGACCGCGATCTGGCGCTCGACCGCGCCATGATCCCGCTCGGCTCCTGCACCATGAAGCTCAACGCCACGGCCGAGATGATCCCGATCACCTGGCCCGAATTCGCGAGCCTGCATCCGTTCGCGCCGGCCGAGCAGGCGCAGGGCTACAAGGTGCTGCTCGACGAGCTGTCGCGGATGCTCGCCGTGCTGACCGGCTACGACGCGGTCTCGCTGCAGCCCAACGCCGGCTCGCAGGGCGAGTTCGCCGGCCTTTTGGCGATCCGCGCCTACGATGCGTCGCGTGGAGAGCCGCACCGCACCGTCTGCCTGATCCCGTCCTCGGCGCACGGCACCAACCCGGCCTCCGCCGCGATGGCCGGCATGCAGGTCGTGGTCGTCGCCTGCGACCGCGACGGCAATGTCGATCTGACCGATCTCGAGGCGAAGGCGACGCAGCACGGCGACAAGCTCGCCTGCGCCATGATCACGTATCCGTCGACGCACGGCGTGTTCGAGGAGCACATCCGCGAAATGTGCGAGATCGTCCACGCCCATGGCGGGCAGGTCTATCTCGACGGCGCCAATCTCAACGCCCAAGTCGGGCTCGCGCGACCCGGCGCCTACGGGGCGGACGTCAGCCACATCAACCTGCACAAGACCTTCTGCATCCCGCACGGCGGCGGCGGTCCCGGCATGGGCCCGATCGGCGTGAAGGCGCATCTGGCGCCCTTCCTGCCCGGACATCCGGCGCTCGACGGCGGCACCACGCCGGTCGGCGCCGTCTCGGCGGCGCCGTTCGGCTCGGCGTCGATCCTGCCGATCGCCTACACCTACATGCTGATGATGGGGGACCAGGGCCTCAAGCGCGCCACCGAGGTGGCGATCCTGTCGGCCAACTACATCGCCCGGCGGCTCGAGCCCCACTACCCGGTGCTCTACAAGAACCACAACGATCGCGTCGCGCACGAGTGCATCGTCGACCCACGCGCCCTGAAGGAGACCACCGGCGTCACGGTGGACGACATCGCCAAGCGGCTGATCGACTACGGCTTCCATGCGCCGACCGTGTCGTTCCCGGTCGCCGGCACGCTGATGATCGAGCCGACCGAGTCGGAATCGAAGCACGAGCTCGACCGCTTCGTCGACGCGATGATCGCGATCCGCCACGAGATCGCCGCCGTCGAGGCCGGAAAGCTCGCGATCGAGCAGTCGCCGCTGCGGCACGCGCCTCACACCGTCCACGACCTCGCCGACGATGCGTGGTCGCGCGCCTATACGCGCAGCGAGGCGGTGTTTCCGGCCGGCGTGTCGCGCACCGACAAGTACTTCGCCGCGGTCAACCGCGTCGACCACGTCCACGGCGACCGCAACCTGATCTGCTCCTGCCCGCCCATCGAGGCGTATTCGGGCTGAGGCCCGGCGCCCCGACACCTCTCCCCGCGCGCGGGGAGAGGTCGACGTTCGCGCGCTCAGCGCGGACGTCGGGTGAGGGGGCGTTTCCGCGAGTCTGAGCTTTACGGAGCGTCGTAGCAACCATTAGATTTTGAGTGGTTTAGGAGCTGGGGATTTGTGGACAGGCG
>NZ_JBHUIW010000022.1:0-105291 GCF_042682915.1 Rhodoplanes azumiensis
TGCCGCCCCGAGTCAATCCGTCGCAACAAGATCTGTGCATGCCGTAGCGCTGCGCCGGGAGAGATCGACATTCGCGCGTCCAGCGCGGCTCCAGCGTACCCCCCAAGGGGCGAGAGGGCGGGCTGCGGCTCGCGGCTGCGGCCGCGCTCGACAGCTACGGCTCCCTCAATGCTGCGCGGCGGCCGTGGCCGGGGGCCACTGGCCGATCTCGATCTTGGAGGCGGCGATGACGGCCTGGGTGCGGCTCTCGACGCCGAGCTTCTGCAGGATGGCCGAGACATGCGCCTTGACGGTCGCCTCCGACACCGACAGCTCGTAGGCGATCTGCTTGTTGAGCAGCCCCTCCGACAGCATCATCAGGACGCGCACCTGCTGCGGCGTCAGCGTCGCGAAGCGGGCGAGCGCCGCCGAGGCCTCGGGATCGGCGCTCGAGTCGAGGTCGATGTCGGGCGGCGTCCACAGGCCGCCCTGCAGCACCGCCGTGATGCCCTGGCGCATGACGTCGACGCCGAGTGTCTTGGGGATGTAGCCGGCGGCGCCGAAATCCATGCAGCGGCGGATCACGCCCGGGTCGTCGGTCGCCGAGACGACGACGACCGGCACGCTCGGATACTGGGCGCGCAGATAGAGGAGCCCGGAGAAGCCGCGCACCCCGGGCATCGCGAGATCGAGCAGAATCAGGTCGACGTCGCCGCCGCGATCGAGGATCTCGGAAATCTGCTCGAACGACCCGGCCTCGGCGATCTCGACCTTCTCGAACAGGCCCGCGACCGCCTCGCGCATGGCGCCCCGGAAGAGCGGATGGTCGTCGGCGATCACCAGCCGGTAGAACGTGATGTCACTCAAGTCGAATCCTGCCCCTTGATTCGGGCGTGTCGTGCGCGGCGCGACCGGTGCGTCCGGCCCGCGGCCTCCGCCCGCCACCGCCATCATAGGACAAATGCACGCACCACCCAATCGGGGCTTGTGCCGATCGTCAAGCCAAATTGACGTCGCCGATTTCCGTCGCGCCGGTCCCGGCGCCGCGGTCTCGCCCGGACGCCGCGGACCGCGCCGGCTCAGATCGTCTCGCCCAGAAATTGCAGCACGATCTCGCGCCGGTGCGGCCGCGCCCGGTGCTCGGCGAGATAGATGCCCTGCCAGGTGCCCAGGGCGAGGCGACCGCCGACCACCGGGACGGCGAGCGAGACGCCGGTCAGCAGCGTCTTCACGTGCGCCGGCATGTCGTCCGGCCCCTCGGCGTCGTGCACCCAGCCGGCATTGCGCGGCGCCAGCCGATCGAGCGCCGTGACGAGGTCGGTGCGCACGTCCGGGTCGGCGTTCTCCTGGATGGTCAGCGAGGCCGAGGTGTGGCGCACGAACAGGAGGAGCATGCCGTGGCGGCCGCCCGCCGCCTCGACGAAGCGCCGCGCTTCGTCGGTGACGTCGACGAAGCCCTCGCCCTTGGTCGCAACCGTCAGGGTGGCGGCGGCGACCGTCGCCATCGGCGCGGTGCGCACCGGGCTCAGCGTTCCGGGCATTGCATCTCCCCTCCTCGTTCCGAAGCGTCTCGCGTCCCGAGCGGTTTGCAGACGTCGTCATCCCGGGGCGCGGACCGCAGGTCCGCGAGCCCGGGATCCATACGCCGTGCGATAGTGGCTCACGACGGACAGGGGTTATGGATCCCGGGCTCGGCGCTGACGCGCCGCCCCGGGACGACGGAGCAATCGTGCAAAGTCCTCGTCCCACATCACGTCTTGCCGAGGTCGCGCTGCAGGCTTGTCATCATCTCGATCAGCCGACGCCAGGCGCGCTCGACGAAGTTGAGCGCGCGGTCGAGCTCGGTGTCGACGCTGCCGGGCGCGGCATCGGACGGCGGCGCCGCCGGTGGCTTGACCCCGGAGGGCAACGGCACACCGCGGTCGAGCAGCGCCTTCTTCAGGGCGACGTTCTCGGTCTGCAGCCGGATGATCTCGCTCTCGAAGGCGGCGCGGTCGTCGGGCACCGCCTGGCAGGCCCAGCCGGCCGACCGCAGGCTGCACAGCGACACCTGGCCGGTGCGCAGGTCGAGCCGGGCGAAGCCCTCCTCGGTGCGGTGGTAGCTGAAGCGCGCGGCGTCGGCGTCGGTGGTCGGCGGGGCCGGCGGGCTCTGGGCCTGGGCGGTCGTCACGAGGAAGACCGTCACGGACGCGGCCAGCGCGACCGCCGCCAGGGTGTGTCGAATCATCGGGGATCCTCTCCGGTCCAGGGCGGCCGGCGGCCGAGCCGCCGCCGGCCGCCCGCATGCTCGCTTTCAGCTTAACGCCGATCGCGGCGAATCGGCACCCGTGGCAGCGCCTGCGCGCGGCCTTCGCCCGACGCCGGATTCACCGCTCGGAACAAGGGGCTTAGCGGCTTCGCTGCAGCGCCCACAACGAGCCGTGGAATTCTTGACTCGCCGAAACGCGGTCAGTATGGTCCGCGCGGCTTTGGCGGGGGGGTGGACGTCCGACCGGACGTCGTTGCGCGGGAGGCGACAGCATGGCCCCGAACGCGCGCGACAAGGACGACCGCCCGGCCGAGGAAGCCGATCTTTCCGCGAGGCTCCAGCGTCTCGGCGAACAGCTCGACCGGCAACGGCCGAGTGCCCCGTCGAGTGATGCGTCGGCACCGCGATCGAGCACGCGCTACGCGGGGTTCGCCCGCGGCTTTCGCCTCTCGTCCGAGCTGGTGGCGGGTGTGCTGGTCGGGGCCGTGATCGGCTGGTCGCTCGACCATTGGCTCGGGATCGCGCCGTGGGGAATGATCGTGTTTCTGCTGGTCGGCTTCGCGGCCGGCGTGCTCAACGTGATGCGCGCCGCCGGCGTGGTGCCGGAACAGGGTACGGGCCGACACGACGGCCGTCCGTGACGCCCTCGGGCGACGGTCGGGCCGACGACATGCCCGCCGGAGACGCTCCGGTCGGGCGGGCAACAGTGGAAGGGGATCCGAGAGGTCATGGCTGATCCGATTCATCAGTTCGAGATCGTCAACATCGCTCCCCTCGTGAAGCTCGGTGCGACCGAGATCCAGCTCACCAACTCGGCCGTGTTCATGATGGCCGCGGTCGCCGTCACGGCCTTCCTGATGGTCGGCACCACGGCGGGCCGCCAGCTCGTGCCCGGGCGGCTGCAGTCGATGGCCGAGGTGACCTACGAGTTCGTCGCCGACATGATCAGGTCGACGGCCGGCGAGGAGGGCATGCGCTTCTTCCCGCTGGTGTTCTCGCTGTTCACCTTCATCCTCTTCGCCAACGTCATCGGCATCATCCCCTACACCTTCACGGTGACGAGCCACATCGTCGTCACGGCGACGCTGGCGCTCGTCGTCTTCTTCACCGTCATCGGCTACGGCCTCTATGCGCACGGGCTCAAGTTCTTCCGCCTGTTCGTGCCGCACGGCATTCCGGGCTACATCCTGCCCTTCGTGGTGCTGATCGAGATCGTGTCGTTCCTGTCGCGCCCCATCTCCCACAGCGTGCGTCTGTTCGCCAACATGCTGGCCGGCCACATCACGCTGAAGGTGTTCGCCGGCTTCGTCGCGGGGCTCGGCGGCGCGCTCGGCGCGATCGGCTGGATCGGCGGCATCCTGCCGCTCACCATGGTGACGGCGCTGACCGCGCTCGAGCTCCTGGTCGCGTTCCTGCAGGCCTACGTGTTCACGCTGCTCACCTGCATCTATCTGAGCGACGCCCTTCATCCGGGCCACTGACCCTTTCACGATCCACGACCATCCCGATCCACGACCCTCTCGATCCTCAGTCCAGCACGAAAAAAGGAGCTTCCACATGGATCCGATCGCCGCGAAGTACATCGGCGCCGGCATCGCCTGCATCGGCATGGGTGGCGCCGCGCTCGGCGTCGGCCAGATCTTCGGCAGCTATCTCTCCGCCGCGCTGCGCAATCCGTCCGCCGCCCAGGGCCAGTTCGGCAACCTGATCTTCGGCTTCGCCATCACGGAAGCGCTCGGCATCTTCTCGCTGCTGATCGCGCTCCTGCTGCTGTTCGCCGTCTGAGCGACGGCCGGCCGTGGCGCGCGGACGCCCGGCGTCCGCGCGACACGCTGTGTCGCGACCTCGCGTCGCGACCTCTCGCGCGGCGTGATCGTTCCTCGCGTGAACGTCACTCGCGCGAACGTCACTCGCGCGAGTGACGTTGTCACGCGACGCGCCGACGTTCCGACAGTTCCGGTTCCGACAGTTCCGACTTCGACAGTCTCGACAAGGAGGGGCCGATGGCCCAGCCCACCCACGCGACGACGGAGCACGCTCCGGCCTCCGGGCACGGCGGCGGCTTTCCGCCCTTCAAGGCGGAGACCTACGCGTCCCAGCTGTTCTGGCTCGCGCTCTGCTTCGTCGTGCTCTACGTGATGGTGGCCAAGGTGGCGCTGCCCCGGATGGCCGGCATCCTGGCCGACCGGCGCGCCCGCATCGACGGCGACCTCGCCCAGGCGGTCCGCCTGAAGGGCGACGCCGACAAGGCGGTGGCGGCCTACGAGAAGGCGCTCGCCGACGCCCGCACCAACGCGCACACGATCGCCACCGAGACGCGCGAGCGGCTCGCCCGCGAGTCGGAGGCGCACCGCAAGGCGGTCGAGGCCGAGCTCGCCGACAAGCTCGCCGCCGCCGAGACGTCGATCGCCGCCGCCAAGACCCAGGCGATGACCAACGTCCGCGGCATCGCGGTCGACGCCGCCCACGCGATCGTGACCCAGCTGATCGGCAAGGAGCCGAGCGCCGACGCGACCGCCGCCGCGGTCGATCGCGCGCTGGCGCGCTGAGGACGCCCGAGATGATCTACGAAGCCGAATTCTGGGTGGCCGTCGCCTTCGTGCTGCTCGTCCTCGCGCTGCTCAAGCTCGGGGCCCACAAGACCGTGACGGGCGCGCTCGACGACCGCGGCCGCCGCGTCCAGGCCGAGCTCGACGAGGCGCGCAAGCTGCGCGCCGAGGCCGAGGCGCTGCTCGCCGAGTATCAGCGCCGCCGCCAGGAGGCCGAGCGCGAGGCCGCCGAGATCGTCGCCAACGCCAAGGCCGAGGGCGAGCGCCTGCAGGCCGAGGGCAAGGCGAAGGTCGAGGAGTTCGTCGCCCGCCGCACCAGGATGGCGGAGACCAAGATCGCCCAGGCCGAGGCCCAGGCGATCGCCGAGGTGAAGAGCGCCGCCGCCGACGCCGCGGTCGCCGCCGCCGAGGCGCTGCTGACCGACACGGTCAAGGGCAAGCTCGCCGCCCAGCTCGTCAGCGACGGCATCAAGGGCCTGGCCGCCAAGCTGAACTGAGCCGACGGCGCACCGACCGATCCGAACGAGACGCCCGCGGACTCCGCGGGCGTTTTCGTTTGAACTGGTGCCGGCATGTCCGGGGGGGGGAGGGGGGGGGACGACCGAGACGACAGGTTCTCCCCGTCACCCCGAGGTGCCCGGCGACGCCGGGCCTCGAAGGGCGACGGCCGGCACGGGGGCCGCCTCCTTCGAGGCTCGCTGCGCGAGCCGCTCAGGACGACGGGCCGAGGTACGGCGGCGGCAACGCGCCTCGCCCCTCCCCTATCCCCGCGGCTTGCGGGCGGGCTTGCGCTCGGCGGGCAGGCCCTGCGGGTCGAAGCCGACATAGATGACGTACTTGTCGAGGTCGGCCTGCGACGGCACCGGGACGGCGAGATCCTCGGACACGTGCGTGAACGGCACGTTGGGCTGGCCGGGCGGCAGGGTCACGGGCAGGATGTAGAGCTTCGACCAGATCGTCTTCGGCTCGATCCCCTCGCGCACCAGCGCGTAGCGCAGCGGGATCTGGGTCTCGCCCGGAGCGCCGGCCGGACCGAGGATCAGCCGTCCCTGCACGCCGATCTTGATCGACAGTGTGCCGGCATTGACGGCGCACTGGCGCGCCGTTCGCCCGAAGCTCGCCTGGTAGCGCAGGCCGAGCGCCTGGTCGGAGCCGGGCGCGTTCATCTGCAGGGTCGAGGCGCCCTGGCGGATGTCGACGGACGGGCAGTCCACCTCGAGGGCCGACAGGGTCGATGCGCCGCCCGTCTGGCCGGCCTCGGCGGTCCCGCCGGCCGCCGCCTTGGCTTCGGAGCCCGAGCCGAACAGGCTGCGGAAGCGGTCGGCGAAGCCGGGCGAGCCGGACTTCTCGCTCGGCGCCGGCTGGCCGCTGAAGAACTCGTCGGTCGACGAGCAGGCCCCGATCGTCGCCGCGAGCAACAGCGCGGCCGTCAGGCCGGTGGCCCGGCGCGCCGCGACGCGCGATCGAATCACGCCGTGCGTCGTCGGACCCCGTCCCGTCTCGATCCCGTGTCGCTCAGCCATGATGTCCCCGTACGCTCGTTCCTGCGCCTCGCCCCGCGCCCTTGTCGATCCGAACCGTGGCGGACCCGTGGCACCGCCGGTCCGGCACGGAAACGGCCGGTCCGCCATGCGTCAGCGCGGCGGGTCGTCCTTCAGGCGGGCATAGAGCAGGTGGTCCTGCCACAATCCGTTGATGCAGAGATACTGCCGCGCGTAGCCCTCGCGCGCGAAGCCGCACGATTCGAGGAGCCGCATCGACGGCGTGTTGGTCGGGATGCAGGCCGCCTCCAGCCGGTGCAGCCGCAGCGCCGCGAAGGCGTAGGGGGCGAGCGCCCGCACCGCCTCGGTCATGAAACCGCGCCGGGCATAGGGCTCGCCCATCCAGTAGCCGATGCTGCCCGCCTGGGCGACGCCGCGCCGGACATTGGCGAGGGTCAGCCCGCCGACCAGCGCCCGATCGGCGCTGCGGAAGATGAAATAGGCGTAGGCCTGGTCGGTCCGCTGGTCCTCGGCGTAGCGCTTGAGCCGACGGCGGAAGGCACCGCGGGTGAGATCGTCCATCGGCCAGGTCGGCTCCCACGGCGTCAGGAAGCCGCGGCTGCGCTCGCGCAGCGCCGCCCATTCCTCGAAATCGGACATCTGGGGCGGCCGCAGCACCACCCCCTTGCCCTCGATCGTGCCCGCCGGCTCGGCGAGACTGACGGTGCGGAAGAACGCCATGGTCCGGGTCGCGGTGTCCGGCCGGCGACGGGGGACCGGCGAAGCGCCGGCGCCGTCACGCAGCCTTCAAGGCGAGACTTTCGGCGATCGCCGCGGCCGATTCAAGCCCGCCGGGCCCGAGCGCGGCGACGGCCGGGCGCGAGCGGGCGAGCAGCGCGCGGCCGGCGGCCCGCGCGCTGTCCACCGTCACGGCGTCGACCCGCGCGACGATCTCCTCCACGGTCATCACCCGGTCGTGGATGATCATCTGGCGGGCGAGCTGCTCGGCGCGCGCGCCCGAGCTCTCCAGCGCCATCAAGAGGCCGGACTTCATCTGGGCCTTGGCGCGGGCGACCTCGGCCTCGGTGAGCCCGTAGGCGGCCGCCTCCATCTCGGCGACGACGACCCGCATCAGCTCCTTGGCGTCGGCCGCGTCGGTGCCGGCATAGAGGCCGAACAGGCCCGTGTCGGCATAGGGCGAGTGGAAGCAGTAGATCGAGTAGCACAGGCCGCGGGTCTCGCGGACCTCCTGGAACAGCCGCGACGACATCCCGCCGCCGAGCACGTTGGTGAACACCTGGAGGCTGTAGAGGGTCGGGTCGCGCTGCGGCACGCCCTCCAGCGCCAGTGCCAGATGGGCCTGCTCGAGGTCGCGCGCCTCGACATGCACGCCGCCGTGGAAGCGCGCCGGCTCCGGCCGCCCCGGCGACGGGCCGGCGAAGCCGCCGAACAGTCGCTCGACCTTGTCGAGCACCACCTGATGGTTCACGGCGCCGGCCGCCGCGACCACGGTGCCGGGGCCCCGATAGTTGCGGCCGAGGTAGTCGCGCAGCATCGCGGCGTCGATCGCGCGCACCGTGTCCGGGGTGCCGAGGATCGAGCGGCCGACCGGCTGGCCCGCATAGGCGGTCGCCTGCAGATAGTCGAACACCAAGTCGTCGGGCGTGTCCTCGAGGGCGCCGATCTCCTGGATGATGACGTTCTTCTCGCGGACGATCTCGTTGTCGTCGAAGCGGGGATTGGAGAGGATGTCGGCCAGCACCTCGAGCGCCAGCGGGACGTCGTCGCGCAGCATGCGGGCGTAATAGGCCGTCACCTCGACGCCGGTCGCGGCGTTGAGATCGCCGCCGACCGCCTCGATCTCCTCGGCGATCCGGCGCGCCGTGCGGGTCGACGTGCCCTTGAACGCCATGTGCTCGAGGAAGTGCGAGATGCCGTGCTCGTTCGGGCGCTCGTGGCGGCTGCCGCAGTTGACCCAGACACCGAGGGACGCGGTCTCGAGATGCGGCATGTCGTCGGTGACGACGATCAGGCCGGACGGAAGACGCGACACCTCGACGGTCATGCGGCTGCTCCTGCGTCCGCGCTCGCCGCGCGGCTGTGACTGAGAATGTGGCGGGCGACGGCGGCCTGATCGGCCGGCAGAACGGTCGCGTGCTCGCACCGGCCGGGAAGATCGGCGAGCCAGTCCGGCAGCCCCGGGCGGATGCCGCAGGCCGCCTCGACCGCGTCCGGGAACTTGGCCGGATGGGCCGTGGAGAGCACCACCATCGGCACCGACCGGTCGCGCGGCTCCTTCTCGGCGACCGCCATGGCGACCGCGGTGTGCGGATCGAGCAGATAGCCGGCCTCGCGCCGCACCGTGCGGATGGTCGCGGCGACCTCCTCCTCGGCGGCGCGGTCGGCGGCGAACAGGGTCCGCATCGCCCCGAGCGAGCGGGCCGGGATCGAGAAGCTCTGCGTCTTCGACAACGATACCATCGCGACGCGCACCGCCCGCGCGTCGCGCTCGCACGCCTCGAACAGCAGCCGCTCGAAGTTCGACGACACCTGGATGTCCATCGACGGCGACGTGGTCGCCACCACGTCGCGCACCTGATAGGTGCCGGTCGCGAGCGTGCGGGCCAGGATGTCGTTGACGTTGGTCGCGACCAGGAGCTTGTCGACCGGCAGGCCCATGCGGGCCGCCACATAGCCGGAGAACACGTCGCCGAAATTGCCGGTCGGCACCGTGAACGCCACCTTCCGGTGCGGCGCGCCCAGCGCCGCGGCGGCGACGAAATAATAGACCACCTGCGCGACCAGACGGGCGAAGTTGATCGAGTTGACGCCGGAGAGCCGCACCCGGTCGCGGAACGGGTGGTCGTTGAACAGGCCCTTCACGATCGCCTGGCAGTCGTCGAACGTGCCCTCGATGGCGAGCGCGTGGACGTTGTCGGCGCCGGCCGTGGTCATCATCCGGCGCTGCACGTCGGAGACACGGCCCTGCGGGAACAGCACGAAGAGATCCGCCTGGGCCGAGCCGCGGAACGCCTCGACGGCGGCGCCGCCGGTGTCGCCCGAGGTCGCGACCACGATGGTCGAGCGCTCGCCGCGCGCCGCGAGCGCATGGTCCATCAGGCGCGACAGCACCTGCATGGCCAGATCCTTGAAGGCGAGCGTCGGCCCGTGGAAGAGCTCCAGCACGAAGGTCGCCGGTGCGACCTGTACGAGCGGCACGACGGCCGGGTGGCGGAACGTGTCGTAGGCCTCGCGCGCCATGCGGGAGAGGTCGGCGGCCGTGAGCGTGTCGCCGACGAACGGCGCCACCACCGCGGTGAAGACCTCCGCATAGGGGCGACCGGCGAAGCCGGCGATGGTCGCGGCGTCGAGCCCGGGCCATGTCTCGGGAACGTAGAGGCCGCCGTCGCGGGCGAGGCCGGCGAGGGTGACGTCCATGAAGCCGAGCGGCGGCGCCTCGCCGCGGGTGGAGATGTACTGCACGTGTCCTCACTGCCTCGAGGGGACGGCGCGCGTCCGGCGCGCCGCAATCCCCCGCCGGGGCCGGCAGATGTGCCGGCCGATCATGACCAAATCTCTGGAAAGCCTACCGTTCCGGGACTGGTGCCGACCCTTCGGCCGGCGACCCGGCACACTAGTCGGAACCGCGGGGGCGCACAAGAAAGGCAATCGCTCCCCCGCATTGCTGCGGACGAATCCGGTTAAGCTCCGGCTATGCCCAGCTCCGCCATCCCTCCCGCGCCCCGCGTCTACACCATCCCGGCCGCCGTGCCGTTCCTGCCCACCCTGGCGGCGGCCCTCCTGGAGGGGCGGCTGGTGCCCGGCGTCTCGGCCGCCGACCCGCTGGCGCTCGCCGGGGTGACCCTCTATCTGCCGACCCGGCGGGCCTGCCGGACCGCCCGGGACGTCGTCTTCGAGGCAATGGGGCGCGACGGCGCCGTGCTGCCCCGTATCGTCGCGCTCGGCGACATCGACGAGGACGAGCTGGCCTTTTCGGCCGCCTCCGGCCTCGCGCCGGAGGCGGCCGGCGCCGACGGCGGCGCCCTGCCGGAGCCCCTCGACCTGCCGCCCGCCTTGCCCGGCCTGTCGCGCCGGCTGCTGCTCGCCCGCCTGGTGCTCGCCTGGGCCAAGACCCTGCGCCGGAAGACCGCCGACCAAGCGCCCATCGTGGTCGACACCCCGGCGGCGGCGCTCGCCATGGCGGATCAGCTCGCCCGGCTGATCGACGACATGACCACCCGGGGCGTCCCGTGGACGGCGCTCGACACCCTGGTTCCGGAGGAGCACGACCGCTACTGGGGCCTCACCCTGAAATTCCTGGCCGTCGCCCGCGAGACGTGGCCGGCGGTGCTGGCCGAGCGGCGGACGATCGAGCCGGCCGCCCGCCGCGACCTGCTGATCGCCGCCGAGGCGGCCCGCGTCGCGGCGCGTGCCGACCGGCCGGTGATCGTCGCCGGCTCGACCGGCTCGATGCCGGCGACGGCCCGCTTCATCGCCACGGTGGCGCGGCTGCCGCACGGCGCCGTGGTGCTGCCGGGCCTCGACACGGTGCTCGACGACGCCTCGTGGGCGGCCATCGACGGCATCGCGGACGGCTCCGGCCTGGCTCCGGAGCCGGAGTGCGGCCATCCGCAATTCGCCCTGCACGGCCTGCTGGCCGGCATGGGGCTGACCCGCGCCGACGTGGTGCCGCTCGGCACCCCGCCCCGGCACGACCGCGCCGTGCTGCTCTCCGAGGCGCTGCGGCCGGCCCCGACCACGCATCTGTGGCAGCAGCGCCTCGCCCGCGCGGACGTCACCGGCGCGCTGCGCGACGGCCTGCCGGGTCTCGCCGTGATCGAGGCGGCGAACGCCGAGGAGGAGGCGCTCGCCATCGCCGTGGTGCTGCGCGAGGCGCTCGACCAGCCCGGGCGCACGGCGGCGCTCGCCACCCCGGACCGGGCGCTGGCGCGACGAGTCGCCGCCGCGCTCGGGCGCTGGGGCGTGACCGTGTCGGACACCGGCGGCCAGCCGCTCGCCGACGCCCCGGCCGGGGTGTTCGCGCGGCTCGCCGCCGAGACCGCGCTGGGCGAGGTCGCGCCGGTGCCGTTGCTGGCGCTGCTGAAGCACCCGCTCGCCCGGCTCGGCCGCGACGCGGCCGAGCATGCGCGCGCCGTCGCGGCGCTGGAGCGGGCGGTGCTGCGCGGACCGCGGCCGCGTCCCGGCACGGCCGGCCTCGCCCACGCGCTGGCGACCATCGCGACCGAGGTGGCGAGGCTGCAGGCCGGGGACACGTCCGCCCTCCATCCGGCCGACCCGCGGGCCCGGTTGCGCCCGCACGAGCTCGCGGCCGCGACCCGGCTCGTCGAGCGATTGACGGCGGCACTGGCGCCGCTCGAAAAGCTCGACCACCGAAAGCCGCAGGCGCTGGCCGCGCTCGCCGCCGCGCATCGGGCCGTGATCGAGGCGCTGTCCGACGACGGCGCCGACGGGATCGTCGCGTTCGCCGGGCCGGACGGTGGCGCGCTCGCCGACGTCTTCGACACGCTCGCCGAGGAGGCGGCGGCCGAGACGTTTCCGGTGGCGACCGAGGACTATGCCGAGCTGTTCCGCACCGCCGTCGCCGACCGCGTGGTGCGGCCGCCACCGGCGCCGGGCGCCCGCCTGCACATCCTCGGCCTGCTCGAGGCGCGGCTCGTGACGGTCGACCGCATGGTGCTGGGCGGGCTCGCCGAAGGCGTGTGGCCGCCGGCCGCGGCGAGCGACCCGTGGCTCAGCCGCGGCATGCGCCACGCGCTCGGCCTCGACCTGCCGGAGCGCCGCATCGGCCTCTCGGCGCACGACTTCGCCCAGCTCGCCGGCTCCGCCCCCGAGGTGGTGATGACGCGGCCCGGCAAGATCGGCGGCGCGCCGGTCGCGGCGTCGCGCTTCTTGCAACGGCTCGCCGCCGTCGCCGGGCCGGCGTGGAAGGACGTCGTGAAGCGGGGCGAGGCTTATCTCGATCTCGCGCGAAAACTCGATCGGCCGGACGGGCCGCCGAAGCGCGTCGGAAGGCCGGAGCCGAAGCCGCCGCGCGACGTGCGCCCCGTGTCGCTGTCGGTCACCGAGATCGAGCACTGGCTGCGCGATCCCTACACGATCTACGCGAAGCACATTCTGCGGCTGTCGCCGCTCGACCCGGTGGATCTGCCGCCCGGCGCCAAGGACCGCGGCATCGCCATCCATGCCGCCATCGGCACGTTCTGCGAGCGTTACGCCACCGCGTTGCCCGACGACCCGCTCGCGGTCCTTCTCGAGATCGGCCGACAGGAATTCGAGAAGCTCGACGACACGCCGGAGGCGCGGGCCTTCTGGTGGCCGCGCTTCACCGAGATCGCCCGCTGGTTCGTGCGGTTCGAGCGCGAGCGGCGCGCCGACGGCACGGTCGTGAGCGCCGAGATCACGGGCGCGCTCGACATCCCGCTCGGCGAGGGCCGCACCTTCCGGCTGCGCGCCCGCGCCGACCGCATCGAGCGCCATCCGGACGGCTCCTTCGCCATCCTCGACTTCAAGACCGGCGCGCCGCCGTCGTCGAAGCAGGTGCGGCTCGGCCTCTCGCCGCAGCTGACGCTGGAAGGCGCGATTCTTCGCGGGGGCGGCTTCGACGGGCTGCCCCCCGGCGAAGGACTCGCCGAGATCGCCTATGTGCGCCTCACCGGCGGCGATCCGGCCGGCGAGTGCTGCCCGGTCGATCTCGAGACGCAGTCGCCGGACGCCGCCGCCGAAGCAGCACTCGGCAAGCTGATCGGCCTCGTGAAGAAGTTCGACGACCCGGAGACGCCTTACCGCTCGCTGGTGCTCTCGATGTGGAAGAGCCGCTACGGCACCTACGACGACCTCGCCCGCGTCAAGGAGTGGTCGACCGGAGAGGGAGGCGGGGAGTGAGCCGCGTTCGATTTGGGGCTATGATGGCCGCGCGAGGTCGCCGTGACTGTCAGGGAACTCATCAGGCTGATCGAGCGGGACGGCTGGTATCTGGTCACGACCCGAGGCAGCCATCGGCAATTCAAGCAACCGACCAAGCTCGGCCGGGTCACCATTGCCGGCCACCCGGCGGACGACGTCGCTCCCGGAACACTGAACAGCGTGGCGAAGCAGGCCGGGCTCAAGGAGAAGCCGTGAATGCGCTACGCGGTCGTGATCGAGAAGGCGAACGAGACCTATTCGGCTTACGTCCCGGACCTGCCCGGCTGCATCGCGACCGGAGCGACGGTCAAGGAGGTCGAGACGAACATCCGGGAGGCCATCCGTTTCCACATCGAAGGGCTCGAAGAGGACGGGCTTCCGGTTCCGCAACCGACGAGCCTCGCGGAATACGTGGAGGCGTGAGGCCGAGCGCCGCATGTCCTTCTCCCCGCGCGCGGGGTTGCGCTCTCGCGCGACAAGAAGGTGGCTCGCCGCGTAGCGGCGAGTCGGATGAGGGGGCGCCGCCGTATCCACGAGACGCCCCCTCACCCGACATCCGCGCTGGGCGCGCGAATGTCGACCTCTCCCCGCACGCGGGGAGAGGTGACGCTAACGCGCTGCGAGAGATCGACGGATGAGCCGCCCGAAAACCATCCCGGTCGATGTCACGACCGTGCAGGCCGAGGCGGCGGATCCGACCGCCTCGGTGTTCGTGTCGGCCAATGCCGGCTCGGGCAAGACGCACGTGCTGGCGCAGCGGGTGATCCGGCTGCTGCTCGCCGGCGTCGATCCGGCGAAGATCCTCTGCATCACCTTCACCAAGGCGGCGGCCGCCAACATGGCGGACCGCGTGTTCGGCCAGCTCGCCGGCTGGATCTCGCTCGACGATGCCGCGCTGGACGAGAAGCTGAAGAACCTCGGCGTGACGTCCATCACGTCCCGCGATCGCGAGCAGGCGCGAAAACTGTTCGCGGCGGCGCTCGACACGCCGGGCGGCCTGAAGGTGGAGACCATCCACGCCTTCTGCACGCGGCTTCTGCAACGCTTCCCGTTCGAGGCCGGCGTGCCGGCGCATTTCTCGGTGCTGGACGACCGCGCCACCGACGAGCTTCTCGACCGCTCGACCATGGCGGTGCTGCTCGACGCGACCGCGTCGCCGAACAGCGCGACCGGCCGCGCGCTCACCTCGGCGCTCGCCGCCGCGGCGGACCAGACGCTGCGCGATCTCGTCCGCGAGGCGGTGTTCCGCCGTCACGCCCTGACCGCCTGGATCGACGCGCATGGCGGCGTGCAGGGCGCGTTGGAGAACCTGTCGGTGTCGCTCGGGGTCACGAGCGACGACACCGTCGAGGCGATCGACGCGGCGATCGTCGACGGGCCGATCCTGCCGGCCCCCGAGTGGGCCGCGGTCGCGGCCGTCTGCAAGGGCGGCACGGCGAACGACCAGAAGCAGTGCGCCCGCCTCACGGCCGCCGCGGCGGCGCGTGGGGCCGAGCAGATCGAGGCCTATCTCGACGTCTTCCTCACCGGCAAGCGCGAGCGGCGGAAATCGCTCGTCACGTCCGGCATCGCCAAGAAGCATCCGGCGCTCGCCGAGCGGCTCGCCGCCGAGCAGGAGCGCGTCGTCGCGCTGGTGGCGCGGCGCGACGCCGTCGCGGCGCGCGACCGCACCGCGGCGCTGGTGACGCTCGCGGCCGCCGTGATCGCCCGCTATGTCGCCGAGAAGAACCGCCGCGGTTTTCTCGACTACGACGACCTGATCGACCGCACCCTGGCGCTGCTGCAGCAGACCGCACCCGGCTGGGTGCACTACAAGCTCGACCGCGCCATCGATCACGTGCTGATCGACGAGGCGCAGGACACGAGCCCGAAGCAGTGGGAGATCATCCGCCTGCTGGTCGCCGAGTTCACGGCCGGGGCCGGGGCGCGGCCGGTCCGCCGCACCGTCTTCGCGGTCGGCGACGAGAAGCAGTCGATCTTCTCGTTCCAGGGCGCCGTGCCGAAGGAGTTCGCCCGCATGCGGCGGCACTTCGAGACCGCCCACAAGGCCGCGGGCCTGACCTTCCACCGGCGCGACTTCAAGGTGTCGTTCCGCTCGGGCGCCAACATCCTCGGCGCCGTCGACGCGGTGTTCGCGGCGCCCGAGATGTTCGCCAGCATCACGTCCGACGCGGACGGGATTCCGCCCCACGTCGCGCTGCCCGATGCGGCGCCCGGCATCGTCGAGGTCTGGCCGCTGACGCCGGCCGATCCGCGCGAGGAGATGGAGGGCTGGGCGGCGCCGTTCGACGAGACGATCGAGACGAGCCCGCAGGTGAAGCTCGCCCGAAAGATCGCGCAGACGATCCGCGATCTGATCGAGACCGGCGCGCCGGCCGGTCACGAGAACCGGCCGCTGCGGGCCGGCGACGTGCTGGTGCTGGTGCGCCAGCGCGGGGCCATGTTCGAGGCGATCATCCGGGCGCTCGGCGAGGCGCGGGTGCCGGTCGCCGGCGCCGACCGGCTGACGCTGACCGAGCACGTCGCCGTCGTCGACCTGATGGCGCTCGCCGACGCGATCCTGCTGCCGGCCGACGACCTCGCGCTCGCCATCGCGCTGAAGAGCCCGCTGTTCGGCCTGGACGACGAGATGCTGTTCCGCCTCGCCCACGGCCGGCGCGGCACGCTGCACGCGGCGCTGATGGCGGCGGCCGACGATCCCGTCATCGCCGCCGCGGCGGCGGCGTTCGCGCGCTGTGCCGAGGCGGCAAAGCGTTGCGGGCCGTTCGACTTCTTCGCCTGGCTGCTCGGCCCGGAAGGCGGACGAAAGAAATTCCTGGCGCGGCTCGGGCAGGAGGCGAACGACGCGCTCGACGAGTTCCTGGCGCTCGCCCTCGACTACGAGCGGCGCGAGACGCCGTCGCTGCAGGGCTTCGTCGCCTGGCTGCGCGCCGCCGAGAGCGAGATCAAGCGCGACATGGAGATCCGCCGCGACGAGGTGCGGGTGATGACCGTGCACGGCGCCAAGGGCCTCGAGGCGCCGCTGGTGTTCCTGGCCGACACGACACAGCCGCCGGCCGGCCCGCGGCCGCCGCGGCTTCTCGTGCTGCCGACCGAACACCTCGCCCCCGGCACCCCCGGCGCGCCGGTGTGGGCCGGCCGCAAAGAGCAGGATCCGCCGGCGCTGGCCGCGGCGCGCGCGAACGCCGCCCGCGAGGCGGAGGACGAGTACCGGAGACTTCTCTACGTGGCGATGACGCGCGCCGCCCATCGCCTGATCGTCTGCGGCTGCGCCGGCGCCAAGAGGCCGCCGGCCGGCTGCTGGCACGAGCTGATCACGACGCAGCTCACCGGCCGGCCGGGCGTGACGGAGGAGACGCTCGACGGCCACGAGGCGCCGGTGCGGGTCTATCGCAAGGTGGCGGCCGAGCCCCTGCCCGAGCCGCCCGCGCCGGCGGCCGAGGTCGGGTCGGCACCGGCGTCCCCGGAGCCGGACTGGCTGCGCCGGGTCGTCGCCGCCGACATGGCGGCGCCCGCTCCGGTGTCGCCGTCGCGCGCCCTCGACCAGGACGGGCCCGCCGTCCCGCGTCGCGTCGCCGGCACCGAGACGGCCCGCAAGGCGGCGATGCTGCGCGGCAGCCTCGCCCATCGGCTGCTCCAGACGCTGCCCGAGATCGCCGCCGAGACACGCCCCGCGACGGCCCGCGCCGGGCTGGCCCGAAACGCCGACGCCCTGCCCGAGGCCGTCCGCGAGGCGCTGCTCGCCGAGACGCTGGCGATCCTCGACGACGTTCGCTTCGCCGCTCTGTTCGCACCGGGCAGCCGCGCCGAAGTGCCGATCCTCGGTCGCCTCGCCCGGTCCGACGGGCCGCCGCTCCTCGTCTCGGGCCAGGTCGACCGCCTCGCCGTCACGGCGGACGCCGTCCTGATCGCCGACTTCAAGACGAATCGCTCCGCCCCGCGGACGCTCGCCGAGATCCCGCAAGACTACGTGACGCAACTCGCGCTTTATGCCGCGGTGCTCGGCCGGCTGTGGCCCGGGCGGCGCGTCTCCACCGCGCTGGTGTGGACCGAAACGCCGGACCTGATGGAGATTCCGGCCGACGCGCGGGCCGCCGCCCTGGCCCGGCTCGGGATCGCCCCGGCGGCGCCTTGACGCACCCGGGGTGCATTCATACGTTCAGGCCCGATCATCGAACCCCGCGAGGTATGGCATGGGCGTGACCAAGGTTTCCGACCAGGACTTCGAGACCGAGGTGCTGAAGTCGGACAAGCCGGTCGTTGTGGACTTCTGGGCCGAATGGTGCGGCCCCTGCCGCATGATCGCCCCGGCCCTCGAGGAGATCGCCGGCTCGCTCGACGGCAAGGTGAAGATCGTCAAGCTCAACGTCGACGAGAATCCCAAGGTCGCGGCGCAGTACAACATCATGTCGATCCCGACCCTGATGCTGTTCAAGAACGGCGAATTGTCCTCGCGTCAGGTCGGCGCCGCGCCCAAGGCCAAGCTCGAGCAGTGGATCACGGCCGCGGTCTGACCGCAGCCGCCGCGCCGTGACGGCCGCGGTCGGTCCCCCGAACCGCCCTTTCCTCGGCGACACCCCTGACGGCCGGCGCGCGCGCCGGCCGTTCGACTTCGAGGGTGCGGCCCGGGGTTGTCGCCCCGCCCCCCTCGCCTATACTGCCGCCGAGCACACGGCGCCGCGCGCGGCCGTCACGCACTGCAGCACGAGAGATCCAGCATGCCGGTCGATGCGATCGCCGACCCGACGACCGAGGACGCGGCCGAGGAGCAGATCATCCTGGTCGACGCCGACGACCGGCCGCTCGGCGTCGCCGGCAAGACCGAGGTGCATCGCCGCGGCCTGCCGCATCGCGCCATCTCGGTGCTGGTCCGCAACGGCCGCGGCGAGATCCTGATCCAGCGCCGCAACCCGGCCAAGTACCACTCGGGCGGCCTGTGGGCGAACACCTGCTGCAGCCATCCGCGACCGGGCGAGTCGACGCTCGATGCGGCGCTGCGCCGGCTGCCCGAGGAGATGGGCTTCGCCTGCGCGCTGGCCCCGATCTTCAAGACGCACTACCGCGCGACGCTGTCCAACGGCTTCATCGAGGACGAGCTGGTGCACGCCTTCGGCGGCACCTTCGACGGCACCGTCGCGCCGGCGCCGGACGAGGTGAGCGAATACGCCTGGGTGCCGTTCGAGACGCTGTACGCCGACCAGAAGGCGCATCCCGAGCGCTACGCGGTGTGGTTCCGGCACTACCTGAACCAGCATCACGACGACATCGCCGCCTGGCTCGCCCGCGCTGCCTGACCGCACGGCGTCACACCGCTGCGGACCGGGGCGACCGACCGGGAGCGAAGAGGCCGGCATGATCACCAACGGCAACCTGTTCGCCGGCAGCGCGGCCCGCCGCGCCGAGGAGGTGATCGCGACCTTGCTCGCGACGCCCGATCTGAAGATCGAGCGCATCGTCTCGCACGGCCAGGCGAGCCCGCCGGGTTTCTGGTACGATCAGGCCTGGGCCGAATGGGTGGTGCTGCTCAGCGGGTCCGCGACCTTGCGGTTCGAGAAGGAGACCGCGGCACGGGAGCTGCGGCCCGGCGACTTCCTGCACATCCCGGCCCACGCCCGTCATCGCGTCGAGGCGACCGATCCGGAGCACGCCACCGTGTGGCTCGCCGTGCATCACCGGTGAGACCGGAGGCCGAAGCGTCATCACGGCTCGAAGAGCCGTCGGTGGTCGTGCTCGATCGGCCGGGGCCAAGCGTGTCCGCTTGCCGCGTCAGAACCACCGCTCGGACACCACGACGGTGTCTCCCGGACGCACCGGCGTGAGCATCGGGCCCTTGAGGCGCACCGGCCCCTGCGGGGTCGGGCGGGTGATCTCGATCTCGGTGCGATAGGCGCGCGGCGTGAAGCCGCCGGCGATCGCCACGGCGGTCTCGGCCGTGAGATGCGCGACGAACGGATACTGGCCCGGGAACGCCACCTCGCCGAGGATGAAGAACGGCCGATAGGCCTCGACCTCGACCGCGACATGTGGCTCGCGGATGAAGCCGTCGCGCAGCCGCCCGGCGATCACCTTGGCGAGATCCGACGTGGTGCGGCCGCGCGCCGAGACGCCGCCGATGAGCGGCAGCGTGATGCGTCCGGCGGCATCGACCGCGTAGGTGTTGGTGAGCCCGTCCTGGCCGTAGACCACGACGCGCAGCCGGTCGCCGGCATCGAGCGTGTAGGGTGGATCGGGATCGTCGGCCCGGACCAGCGCGGCGGCGACCGCGGGCGACGGCCCCGGAATGGAACCGGTGGCGTCGGGGCCGCCATAGACGACGGCGTCGATCGACGGCGGCGGCGGCGGGGCGCCCGGCAGCGCGAAGCGCGGCATCGTCACGCAGCCGGAGACGGCCAGGGCGGCGAGGATCACGACGAGGGTGCGAACGTGCCGCATGGGAATCCGGACTGCGCTGAACTCTACTGTCCGGATTAACACCCCATTATCGTTAACAAAGCCTCACCGGACGGGGGGTTCTCGGCCGCTGCACGCCAGGGTTCGGTCGCTCCGGCACAGGGTGCGACGGCGCCGCCACGGTCCGCTGTTTCGGCGCGTTGCCGCAGGCCGGGCTGCAGCGCGGCTGACAGGAATGGGGACAAGAAAAAGGCGGCCGGGCCTTGTCCGGCCGCCTCGTGATCACGACGCATGCCGGAGTCGGAACACCGCCGCCGCGCGGCTCACGCCGCCGGCACGCGGCTCACGCCGCCGGCACGCCGGCGCCGACCGGGCAGCTCACGCCGGTGCCGCCGAGCCCGCAATAGCCGGCCGGATTCTTGGCGAGGTACTGCTGGTGATAGTCCTCGGCGAAATAGAACGGCGGCGCGTCGACGATCTCGGTGGTGATCGCCCCGTAGCCGCGCGCCGACAGCGCCTTCTGGTAGGCGTCGCGCGATGCCTCCGCGGCGACGCGCTGCGCCGGCGACGTCACGTAGAGTCCCGAGCGATACTGGGTGCCGACGTCGTTGCCCTGCCGCATCCCCTGCGTCGGGTCGTGGCTCTCCCAGAACGTCTGCAACAGGCGCTCGTAGGAGATCGTCTCCGGGTCGAAGACGACCAGCACCACCTCGTTGTGGCCGGTGCGGCCGGAGCACACCTCCTCGTAGGTCGGGTTCGGCGTGCCGCCGCCGGCATAGCCGACCGCGGTGACGTGAACGCCGTCGCCGAGCTGCCAGAACTTCCGCTCGGCCCCCCAGAAGCAGCCGAGCCCGAAGATCGCCGTCTCGAGCCCGTCCGGATACGGCCCCTGCAGGGCGCGGCCGTTGACGAAGTGGTGCGAGGCGGTCGGGATCGGCCGGTCGCGCCCGGGCAGCATCTCGCTTTCGGACGGCATCTCGGCCTTCTTGCGAAACAGGAACATCGGGGGTCTCCTTTTCCGGCGCGCCGCGATCTCGGCGACCGGGCGGCCGCGCCGAGGCGAGATATGGGGCGCCGGACCGCGCGGCGCAGGCGGCGAAGCGGCGGCCGCCGATCACATCTCCATCAGGTGGGAACCGGCAGGCCTTCCGCGGCGCTCCGCGCGGGCCGGTTCAGCGCCGGGCGTAGCCGATCAGCGGCTTCTTCTTGCGGCCGAGCAGCACGAGAATCATGCCGACGACGCCGAGCACCAGCCAGGTCGGCGAGGTGAGCACCTTCAGCATGGCCGGATCCCACAGCCAGGGCGAGTGCCGCTCCATGATCGGCTGCAGGGCCTGCAGGCTGCCGGCATGGATGTCGTTCCAGGTCTCGCCGAACGGCTTGATCAGCACCACCCCGGCGGCGATCGACCGGGTTCCGTCGTAGACCAGGAAGATGAAGGCGGCGGCCAGGATCCACAGGCCGACGAAGCGAAAGGCGAAGCGAATCATCGGGAAAGGCCGCGCTCGGAGGGGTGTGCGGAAATCATAGCGTGCGCCGCAAACTTCCGACAGAGGGCCGTTGACGCCGACCGGGCGCACACTTATAAGCGTCGCTCACCCGGCGGCGCGAACGCGCCGCGGCAGATTTTGTGCGCCCCTTGCGAGCGCGGCGCCGGACCGGGCCACCCCGGGCCGCCCCACGGCAAGACAGACGACGACAGACACTGAGACCGAGATGTTCGGTCACAACGGACGGACACCGCCACGATGGCCAATACGACTTCCGCCAAGAAGGCCACCCGCAAGATCGCGCGTCGCACCGAGGTGAACAAGGCGCGACGCTCGCGCATGCGCACCTTCGTCCGCAAGGTCGAGGAGGCGCTGGCGAGTGGCGACAAGGCGGCGGCCACGGCGGCCCTGCAGGCGGCCGAGCCGGTGCTGATGCGGGCGGCGCAGAAGGGCGTGGTCCACAAGCGCAGCGCCAGCCGCAAGGTGGCGCGCCTCACCCATGCCGTGACCAAGCTCGCCTGATCGCGACCGCGGTCGTCCCTCTCTTCGGGTTGTGAAAAGGCCGGGCTCGTCCCGGCCTTTTGTCGTTCCGGGCCTCGTTGTTCCGGGCTTCGTCGTTCCGACCCGCGTGGCTTCGGGTCGCGGGTATCGCGACCGTGGCCGTGACCGTCGCCGCCGGATCAGGACCGGGTCGCACCGTTGCGCGCAGGCATTCGCGCGACGCATCTCCGCCCTCGGCCCCGCGAACGCTTGTTTTGCTCTGAGAAACATGACGCGAAACCGTGACTATGCTGTCGTCGTCCCCGTTCATTTGCGACGGCCGAGTGCCACGGCACGGTCGATTCCTTGCGAAGAACCGCGAGATTCGCTGCTGCTTCGGGGCAACACCGTTGCTTTACTGCAACGATTGCACGAATCCATTAAGCACGATCCCGCTCTTAAGTAGTTTCCCGTATTCCACGTGAGCAACGAGTTCACCTGAGCGGCGCCCCACCGGTGCGCAGGTTACCCACCTCCGGCGCGCACAAAATTCGACGCCTTAACAGAGCGTTAACATCAAAGCCGAGGCGACCGGTCGGCATTGCTGTCCGGGCTGCCGCACGGCGCCGCCGGCGCTCGCCTCCCAGGGGCGGTGTGGTTAACCCACCCGGTTTGTCACAGCACGATGAAATTCAACGCCCGGACAAGCGGTTGCCGTTTGCAAGAAGATTCGTCGTGCAGGCCGGTGTAACCCGACGCTGCATTGCCGCCGAGCCGCCCCATCCAGGGCATTGCGGGCCGGGGGGCCCCTGTGTATTGGTGATGGACAGGCTCCGCCGCTCGGCGGGCTCCGAAGAAGAGGTCGAGATCGTGAGTCACCGGCGCGACGTTCACACCGAAAGGCGTAGTTTAAAGTAACAATGTGAACGTGCCGAGGGCTCGTACGGCGTATCGACCCTGTCTCTTGTACACGAAACAAACGGGACTGTTCGACGTCCGCTGAAGTAATACTTCAGCGGGTGATCGGGAATTCTGTGGCTTCGAGGCCGAACTACAGACTTTAAGTCCAGGGGCGAACATGACTAAAATGTGGCACATTCGTTTCGGCGCCCGGTCGGTGCCGAATGGTTCCGCAACCGCCGGCTTGCGAGAACCCGCTCTCTCTTCCCGCCTGCCCGTCGTCCCCCGCCGTGCCGGCCCGTCCGTGCGACCGGCCACGCTCTCGCCTCCCGAAAACTGACCACCCGGGCGCCCGCCTCGTCCGTCGAGGCCCGCGGCGCCCGCGGATCGACCGTGCCCGAACGCGGCGGAGTCCCTTCGCCCGCGCGAGCACTCGACTGTCAGTGTCCGCCCCGGGCGGAAGCGTGAGGCCATGACCATGACGAACAATCATCAAGAACGCTGGACGCGGGTGAAAGGTCGCCTGCGCGCCGAGGTCGGCGAGGACATCTTCTCGAGCTGGTTCGCCCGCATGGAGCTGGAGAGCGTCGAGAGCGAGACGGTGCGCCTGTCGGTGCCGACGCGCTTCCTCAAGAGCTGGATCCAGTCTCATTACGCCGAGCGGGTGCTCGCCTGCTGGCAGGGGGAGGAGCCGCTGGTCCGCCGCATCGACCTGTCGGTGCGCTCCACCATGATGCGCCCGGCCGCGGCCGCGACGGCCCGGCCGGTGGCCCCGGCCGCCGTCACGGTGCGGCACGATCCGGCGCCGGCCGGCGTCGGGATCGCCAACGGCCACGCCGCCGCGAGCGCCACCCTGGCGGCCGCGACGCCGGCGGCCGCCTCGGCCCACGATTCGTTCGGCGGCTCGCCGCTCGATCCGCGGCTGACCTTCGACTCGTTCGTGGTCGGCCGCGCCAACTCGCTCGCCCACGCCGCCGCCCAGCAGGTGGCGCTGGCGCGGCGCGGCGACCCGGTGATGTTCAACCCGCTCTACGTCCACGCCTCGGTCGGGCTCGGCAAGACCCATCTGCTGCAGGCGATCGCCTGGGCCGGCAATGCCGGTGGCGCGCGGCGCGTGATCTATCTGACCGCCGAGAAGTTCGTGTACGGCTTCGTCTCGTCGCTGCGCACCCAGACGACGCTCGCCTTCAAGGAGGTGCTGCGGGCGACCGACGTGCTGCTGATCGACGACCTCCAGTTCCTGCAGGGGAAGTCGACCTTCGCCGAGTTCTCCCACACGCTCAACGCCATGATCGACGCCGGCCGGCAGGTCGTCGTGGCCGCCGACCGCCCGCCGCTCGACCTCGAGAATCTCGACGACCGCGTCCGCTCGCGGCTCGCCGGCGGCCTGGTCGTCGAGATGGGCTCGTTCGGCGAGGATCTGCGGCTGGAGATCCTCAAGTCCCGGGTGGCCGCCGCCCGCAGCCATCACGCCGCGTTCGACGTGCCGGCCCCGGTGCTCGCCTTCATCGCCCGGTCGGTGACCCACAACGGCCGCGACCTCGAAGGCGCCCTCAACCGGCTGCTGGCGCATTCGAAGCTGACCGGCCAGCCGATCACCATGGAGCTCGCCGAGCGCGAGATCCGCGACCTCGTGCGGCCGCAGGAGCCGCGCAAGGTGAAGATCGAGGAGATCCAGCGCATCGTCGCCCGCCGCTACAATGTCAGCCGCGGCGATCTCCTCTCCTCGCGCCGCACCGCCAACGTGGTGCGGCCGCGCCAGATCGCCATGTATCTGGCCAAGACCCTGACGCTGCGCTCGCTGCCCGAGATCGGTCGGCGCTTCGGCGGTCGCGATCACACCACCGTGCTGCACGCCGTGCGCAAGATCGAGAACCTGGTCGGCAACGATCTGGCGCTCGCCGAGGAGATCGAGGCGATCAAGCGCGAGCTGCAGGAATAAGGCACGACGCGGGCGGTCTCACGATCCGATACAATCCGGATCGTGACCCCGGCGCCTCCCCCGGAGTAGGGTCTCGCCCCGCTGCGCCGCACAACCGGACGGCGCACAGCGAGCGAGTGCCCTCATGCCGACGGACCGGTCCGCCACCGTGAAAGCCTCCCCGCCGATCGTCGAGATCGGCAATGCCGGCCTCCTCTCCCGCGTCGATCCGGCCAATGCCATGCTGCTGTGGACCGGCGAGGACGATCTCGCCGCGCCGGTGCCCGAGAACGTCCGCGAGTTCGGCCTGCGCGCGTTCGTCGACCTGTGGCGACGGGCCTGGCGCTACGAGATCGACACCATCGTGGTGCATCCGCCGACCCGCCACCCGCCGTGGCACTGGCGGCCGCTGCGCAGCGTGTTCCACTGGCCGCCACGGCCGTGGCGGCGGTTCGTCCGGCTGTTCGGGATTCAGGCGATCCGGCTGCTGCCGCGCCGGATGAGCATCTTCGTCGTCGACGGCGACGACATGCGCACCATCCCCCGCTGCCACACCTTCCTGCTCGACCGCTGCACCTTCTACTTCAAGCGCGAGCTGCCGATCGACCGCTGGCAGGTGTTCCAGCGCACCGGCCACCCGGAGATGCCGTCGACCCGCTTCCGCCGCAAGCCCCGCAACCGGCGCCGCCTGGAGAAGCTGCGGCCGTGGGCGATCGGCTTCCTCAGCGACGGCCCGTCGCTGCCCGAGACGGCGTTTCCGGAGAAGACCATCGGCCTGTTCGTCGCGGTCGCGACCAACTCCTCGACGGTGCGTCACGCCGGGCTGGAGGAGCTGCGGGCGCTGGCGGCACGCCGCAAGGACATCGTCATCGCCGAGGAGCGGCTGAGGAAGGACGAGTTCTTCCGGCTGATGAGCCAGGCGTGGCTGACCTGGTCGCCGGAGGGGTTCGGATGGGACTGCATCCGCCACTACGAGGCGGCGTCCGTCCACTCGATCCCGGTGATCAACCAGCCGACGATCGCCCGCTTTCATCCGCTTCTCGAGGGCGTCCACGCGCTATACTACGATGCCGACGTGCCGGGCAGCCTGACCGCCGTGGTGGAGGCGGCGCTCGCCGACCCGGAGCGGATGCGCCGCATCGCCACCGCGGCGCGCGCCCATGTCGAGGCCCACCACCTGACCCCGTGGCGGCGGGCCGAACAGCTGCTGGCCTACCGGGCCGGCCTCGAGACTCCGCCCGGCGGCCTCGCGTTGTGACGGCGGCGACTTCGCCGTCACGCGGGCGTCGCGCCGAGCGGTGAAAACCCCGGGATTGTCGGGGGATCCGACGTCGTTACCCTTGCCGAATCCGCGCCGGCATTGCACTTTCCCGTGTTCCGGTGCGCCCGCGGCGTGCGTCCGACGCCTGCGCGGGCGGGCGGCCCGAGCCGGGACCGTCCCGGCCATGAGCATCCGTCGAGCCGGGATCGTCCCGGCGACGAGCGTCATCAGTCGGCGCAGGCCTGTCCGGCCCGCCGTTGCGTAGTCAGTCGAGCGGGGTTCCGCATGAAGGTCACGGTCGAGCGGTCCGAGCTTTTGCGATCGCTGTCGCATGTCCACCGCGTGGTCGAGCGGCGCAACACCATCCCGATCCTCGCCAACGTGCTGATCCGCGCCGACCGCTCGGAGCTGTCCTTCAAGGCGACCGACCTCGACCTCGAGATCGTCGAGACGATCCCGGCCGAGGTGACCTCGGGCGGCGTCACCACGGTGCCGGCCCACATGTTCTACGAGATCGTCCGCAAGCTGCCGGAAGGCACCCAGGTGACGCTCGACGCCACCGGCGACCGCGCCGTGCTGACGATCCGGGCCGGGCGCTCCAAGTTCACGCTCCAGACGCTGCCCGAGAGCGACTTCCCGGATCTCGCCGCCGGCGACATGACGCATGCCTTCGCGCTGCCGGCCGCCGACCTGAAGCGGCTGATCGACAAGACCCAGTTCGCGATCTCGACCGAGGAGACGCGCTACTATCTCAACGGCATCTACCTGCACGTCGCCGGCGAGGGCGCGGCCGCGCGGCTGCGCGCCGTCGCGACCGACGGGCATCGTCTCGCCCAGGTCGAGTTCCCGGCGCCCGCCGGAACCGAGGGCATGCCGGGCGTGATCGTGCCGCGCAAGACGGTCGGCGAGGTGCACCGGCTGATCGAGGATCCGTCCGGCGAGGTGAAGATCGAGCTGTCGGCGACCAAGATCCGCGTCTCGCTCGGCCCCGTGGTGCTCACCTCCAAGCTGATCGACGGCACCTTCCCGGACTACGGCCGCGTCATCCCGGCCGGCAACGACAAGCTTCTCGAGGTCGAGAAGCGCGACTTCGAGCAGGCCGTCGACCGCGTCTCGACCGTGTCGAGCGAGCGCGGCCGCGCCGTCAAGCTGTCGATCTCGGGCAGCAAGCTGATCCTCTCGGTGACCAACCCGGACTCCGGCAGCGCCACCGAGGAGATCGAGGTCGCCTACGACGCCGACCCGCTCGATATCGGCTTCAACTCGCGCTATCTGCTCGACATCGCGGCCCAGATCGAGGGCGACACCGCCATCCTCAAGCTCGCCGACCCGGGCTCGCCGACCCTCATCCAGGACAAGGACGCCAAGGGCGCCCTCTACGTCCTGATGCCCATGCGGGTGTGAGGCGGCAGGTTCTCTTTACCTCTCCCCTGCGGGGAGAGGTCGGAGGTCGCGCCAACGGCGCGAGCTCCGGGTGAGGGGGTGCCGAGGCCTCCATCGGCGCCGTAAACCCTCACCCCGGTCGCGAGCTTTCGGCTCGCGCCCGCCCCTCTCCCTCAGGGAGAGGGTCAAAGGCAGCATCCGCGGCGGCTTCTGCCCGTATCAGATCTGCCGCCCATTGCCGCGGGCGCGACCACAAGAAGACATGACCGTCGCCCCGCAGATCCTCCGGCTCAGCCTGACCGACTTCCGCAGCTGGAGGAGCGCGACGCTTCAGGTGTCGCGACGGCTGGTCGTGCTGACCGGGCCGAACGGCGCCGGCAAGACCAACATCCTCGAAGCGATCTCGTTTCTCGGCCCCGGGCGCGGTCTGCGCCGGGCGACGCTCGACGCGGTCGCCCGCGAGGACGGCCCCGGGACATGGGCCGTGGCCGCCGAGGTCGATGGCGCGCAGGGGCTGGCGACGCTGGGCACCGGGCTCGCGACCCCGGCCGGCGGTGACGGCGCCGATTCGCGAACTCATGCGCGAAAATGCCGGATCGACCGCGAGCCGGTCGGCGCGGCGACGGCGTTCGCCGAGCATCTGCGGCTCGTCTGGCTGGTGCCGACCATGGACGGGCTGTTCCTCGGGCCGGCGTCGGAACGGCGACGCTTCCTCGACCGGCTGGTGCTCGCCGTGCATCCCGACCACGCGACCCGCGTCTCGGCGCTGGAGCGCGCCCTGCGCGCCCGCAACCGCCTCCTCGAAAGCCCCTCGCCCGACCCGCACTGGCTCGACGCCGCCGAGCACGAGACGGCCGAGCTCGCCGTCGCCGTGGCGGCGGCCCGGGCCGAGACCGTGCAGCGGCTCGCCGCCACGCTGGCGGAGCGCGGCGCCGGGCCGTTTCCCTCGGCCGGGCTGGCGCTCGACGGCTGGATGGAGCAGGCAGCGCTCGACCGTCCGGCCATCGAGGTGGAGGACCGGTATCGCCGGGTGTTGCGCGAGAGCCGTGGCCGCGACGCCGCCGCCGGGCGCACCCTCGACGGGCCGCATCTCACCGATCTCTTGGTGACGTTCGCGCCGAAGGGGATCGCGGCGCGCGACGCCTCGACGGGCGAGCAGAAGGCGCTGCTGATCACCCTGGTGCTGGCCCATGCCGGGCTCGTCGCGACCATGACCGGCATCGCGCCGATCGTGCTGCTCGACGAGGTGGTGGCGCATCTCGACCCGGGCCGGCGCGGCGCCCTGTTCGAGGCGCTCGGCGCGCTCGGCGCCCAGGTGTGGATGGCGGGCGCCGACCCGGCCGCCTTCACGGCGATCGCGGCCGAGGCCGACGTCTTCGAGATCGCGCCGCAGCATGTCGCCCGCGCCGGCTGACCGAGGCTGCGCGAAAAATTCGCGCCCCGCAGCTTTTCAGAGCAGTTACCACGCGCCGGGCGCAGTTGTTGCGCCGCAACAACTGCAAATTAGTTGCATGAAAAGCGATGCGTCCTAGGGTCCGGTGACCTCTTCGATCGTCCCGGCCCGGCCGAATCTCGCCTGCCGCAGCGGGGCGGACCAAGATCACGGAGCCCCCGATGAGCCAGCTCGAGACGTTGCGGCAGGCGCTGCCCGACTACGCCAAGGACATCAAGCTCAACCTCGGCTCGCTGCTCGGTTCAGGAGCCGTGCCGGAGCTGACGCCGGCGCAGCGCCGGGGCAGCGCGCTCGCCGCCGCCGTCGCGGCCCGCCAGCCGCGCCTCCTCGCCGCGATCGAGGCCGAGGCGACCGCGGCGCTCGACGTAACGACCGCCGAGGCGGCCCGCACGGCCGCCGCCCTGATGGCGATGACCAACGTCTATTACCGGGCCGTCCACATGGCCGAGGACGCCGACCTCGCCAAGCTGCCGGCCGGCCTGCGCATGAACGCGATGGTGAAGCACGGCATCGCCCAGGCCGACTTCGAGCTGTTCGGCCTCGCCGCCTCGGCCGTGAAGGGCTGCGAGGGCTGCGTGCGGGCGCATGTCGAAGGCGCCAAGACCCACGCCGTCGCCCTGCCGGCCATCCAGGCGGTGCTGCGCATCGCCGCCGTCGTCCACGCCGCCGCGACCGTCCTGGATTCCGCCGCGGCGACCGCCGCCGCCGCGACCACCCCTGCCCCGAGCGCCGCACCGGCGCTCGCCTGAAACCCCCGCCCACCCTCGCAAGGACTTCGAGACGACCATGCTGACCGTAGGTGACAAGCTCCCGGCCTTCGACCTCCAGGCCGTGGTGTCCATCGAGCCCGGCTCCGCCTTCACGCGGATCACCGACAGAAGCGCGCCGGGCAAGTGGAAGATCCTGTTCTTCTGGCCGAAGGACTTCACTTTCGTGTGCCCGACCGAGATCGCCGCCTTCGGGGCGCTGAACGGCGAGTTCGCCGACCGCGACGCGGTGATCTGGGGCGCCTCGACGGACTCGGAGTTCGTGCATCTCGCCTGGCGGCAGAACCACAAGGATCTGAAGGCCCTGCCCTTCCCGATGCTGTCCGACATCAAGCGCGAGCTCTCGGCCGCGCTCGGCATCCTGCACGCCGAGGAAGGCGTCTGCCTGCGCGCCACCTTCGTGGTCGATCCGGAGGGCATCATCCGGTTCGTGTCGGTCAACGACCTCTCGGTCGGCCGCAACCCGCAGGAGGTGCTGCGCGTGCTCGACGCGCTGCAGACCGACGAGCTGTGCCCGTGCAACTGGCAGAAGGGCGAGGAGGTTCTCAAGGTCGCCTGATCGGCCCCCCTTCGACGCGGCTTCGATCACGCCCGCCCGGCCGCGACGGCCGCGGCGGGCGTCGTTTCTTGCGGTTCCGGGACTCCGGTCCGGCGGCTTTTCCGGAGCCGCCGATTCGCGCTCGCGCGGTCCCGCCGCGCGGCCTTCCGGACGGGCCGTCGCGGCGCCGCGAAATCCCTTGAATTCTCCTTTTACAATAACCATTTATCGGCAGTCACATTGTCCTGTACGCGCCCCCGCTTTCGTGTCACACGAAGGTGACGGATTTCGCGGTCCCCGATCCGGCCGCAGGGCTGCTTCCAGGATCGCGTTCACGGCCCGCGTTTCAGGCCTCCCCGCTCCAGAGCCAGACCCGGTTTCCGGACAACATCCAAAGCGCCTCGGCATGGACGACACGACCCCTTCGCAGATCCCCTCCGACGGCTCCGACTACGGCGCCGAGTCGATCAAGGTCCTCAAGGGCCTCGACGCCGTGCGCAAGCGGCCCGGCATGTATATCGGCGACACCGACGACGGCTCCGGCCTGCACCACATGGTGTACGAGGTGGTCGACAACGCCATCGACGAGGCGCTGGCCGGCTACGCCCGCGAGGTGTCGGTCACGCTGAACCCGGACGGCTCGGTGACGGTGCGGGACGACGGTCGCGGTATCCCGACCGCGATCCACAAGGGCGAGGGCGTGTCGGCCGCCGAGGTCATCATGACCCAGCTCCATGCCGGCGGAAAGTTCGACCAGAACTCCTACAAGGTCTCGGGCGGCCTGCACGGCGTCGGCGTCTCGGTCGTCAACGCGCTGTCGAGCTGGCTGAAGCTGCGCATCTGGCGCGACGGCCACGAGCATTTCATGGAGTTCCGGCACGGCGAGGCGGTGGCGCCGCTCGCGGTGGTCGGCGACGCCGGCGGTCAGCGCGGCACCGAGGTCACGTTCCTGGCCTCGACCGAGACCTTCACGATGACCGAGTACGACTGGGGGACGCTGGAGCATCGCCTGCGCGAGCTCGCCTTCCTGAACTCGGGCGTGCGGATCGTGCTCACCGACAAGCGACACGCCGTCGAGAAGCGCGAGGAGATGCACTACGAGGGCGGCGTCGAGGCCTTCGTGCGCTTCATCGACCGCAACAAGAAGCCGCTGGTCGTCGACCCGATCGTGATCAAGTCGGCGCGTGACGGCATCGAGGTCGAGTGCGCGCTGTGGTGGAACGACGGCTATCACGAGACCGTCCTGTGCTTCACCAACAACATCCCGCAGCGTGACGGCGGCACCCATCTGGCCGGTTTTCGCGGGGCGCTGACCCGGCAGATCACCGGCTATGCCGAATCCGGCGGCGTCTCCAAGAAGGAGAAGGTGGCGCTGACCGGCGACGACTGCCGCGAGGGCTTGACCGCGGTGCTCTCCGTGAAGGTGCCGGACCCGAAGTTCTCGTCGCAGACCAAGGACAAGCTGGTCTCCTCCGAGGTCCGTCCCGCCGTCGAAGGCGTGCTCAACGAGGCGCTGGCCGCGTGGCTCGAGGAGCATCCGAGCGAGGCCAAGGTGGTGGTCGGCAAGGTCGTCGAAGCGGCCACGGCCCGCGAAGCCGCGCGAAAAGCGCGTGAGCTGACGCGGCGCAAGGGCGCCCTCGACGTCGCCTCGCTGCCCGGCAAGCTCGCCGACTGTCAGGAGCGCGACCCGGCCAAGTCCGAACTGTTCATCGTCGAGGGCGACTCGGCCGGCGGCTCCGCCAAGCAGGGCCGCAACCGCGAGTTCCAGGCGGTTCTCCCGTTGCGCGGCAAGATCCTGAACGTCGAGCGCGCCCGCATCGACAAGATGCTGTCGAGCCAGGAGATCGGCACGCTGATCACGGCGCTCGGCACCGGCATCTCGGAAGAGTTCACGGCCGACAAGCTGCGCTACCACAAGATCATCATCATGACGGACGCCGACGTCGACGGCGCCCATATCCGCACGCTGCTGCTCACGTTCTTCTACCGGCAGATGCGCGAGCTGATCGAGCGCGGCCACATCTTCATCGCCCAGCCGCCGCTCTACAAGGTGAACCGCGGCAAGTCCGAGCAGTACCTCAAGGACGAGCGCGCGCTGGAGGACTATCTGATCGCCACCGGCCTCGACGAGGCGGTGTTCCGCGCCCATTCGGGCGAGGACCGCGCCGGCCCCGATCTCAAGCTCTTGATCGACCAGGCCCGCACGGTGCGGGGCGTGCTCGCCGGCCTGCACGGCCGCTACCGCCGCGCGGTGGTCGAGCAGGCCGCCATCGCCGGGGTGCTCAATCCGGCGATCGCGCTCGACCGCGAGACCGCCGACCGCGCCGCCGCCTACATCGCGCGCCGACTCGACGCGCTCGCCGACGAGACCGAGCGCGGCTGGGAGGGCCGGTTCGTCGAGGGCGACGGCTTCACGTTCGAGCGCACGGTGCGCGGCGTGAAGGAGGTCGCGGTGATCGACGGCGCGCTGCTCGGCTCGCTGGAGGCCAAGAAGCTCGACGACCTCGCGCCGCTCCTCCAGCAGGTCTATCCGCGGCCCGGCGTGCTTCGCCGCAAGGGCGACGAGACGCCGATCCACGGACCGATCGACCTGATCGAGGCGGTGATCGCGGCCGGCCGCAAGGGCGTCACGCTGCAGCGCTACAAGGGGCTGGGCGAGATGAACCCCGACCAGCTGTGGGAGACCACGCTCGACGTCAACGCCCGCTCGCTCCTCCAGGTGAAGATCAAGGAGGTCGACGAGGCCGAGGACATCTTCACCAAGCTGATGGGTGACGTCGTCGACCCGCGCCGCGAGTTCATCCAGGAGAATGCGCTCGCCGCCAGCGTGGATATTTGAGGCGGGGCGGGTTATCGTTTCGATAGGCATAGGGTGGGCAAAGGTGCGCCGAACGGCGCGCCGTGCCCACGCGGTCCGAGAGATCGACTGCGCGACACCGCGTGGCACGTCGCTGCGCGCCTTTGCCCGCCTTATGGGTTGCTGCGGTTCGCATATCCATTCTGCCCGCGCCACGGCCCGGTTCAACCACGATCGCTAGCGGACGAGATCTCGGCGTCGATCGTCATCAGGAGCGTCCGCAGTTCGCCTGCGAGCGCGACGCGCTCCTCCGGAGAGACGTCCTGCTCGTGAGGGATGCCCAGGATTTCGGACACGCGGTAGACGAGGTCCGCCAGCATCGCGTGCGGGTCGATCCGGTTGCCTGCGATCCAGGATTGGATTGCCTCGGTGGAAAGGCCGGCGAGGGGATGCCGCCACGCGGCGGCGTTCACGACGTCCGTGGCCAGCTTTTCAAGGTCGCGTGCTTGCATCGGCCTTCACTGTGGCGATCGCCGACGTCGTAGCGGCTTTGCCGGCGGTCCACAAAGGCGGAACGTCCGATTGCCCACCGCTCGGGCGTGGCAGGAGCACCGGCCATGTCGAGGAGTCCGGGCGCGAATCTTCAAGGCAGTCAGAAATGAAACGCCACCCCCGCCGCCGCCCACCCGGCGCAGCGGCCGTAAGCGCGGGTGACGATCTGCGCGAAGGACTCGTCGTTGCCAGCCCCGAGAGAACGCCGCACGCCGGACGCCACACCGCCCTGCCATTCGATCGAGGTGACCCACCTGTCTCGGTCTTCGAGGTCAGGGGTCACCGGCAGGACGACGGTGGTCGGAACCGCGTGATCTTCGCCGAGCCGTGCGGCCTCGGCGAGCGCGTCGACCGGCTCTAGATTGGCCTCGATCTCGGCGTCCTGCAGCGCCGGCTCGCCACCCAGCGCCGTCACAAGTCCGCCGACGAGGTCACGTCCGGAACTCGCCCCGGAATTGATCGTGCTCCGGCCGACCTCGGATCGACGTTTCCCACCCGAGATGCGTCCGTCGAACCGGCCGCCGAGATCCCACCAATCCCAGCGACCGATCGGATTGAGCCATCGTCCGTAACCGCCCGCGCGCTCGTCGCGGGCCTTGTAGCGGGTGAAGCGGGTCACGAAGCGATCGAAGTCCGGCTCTGCGTCGCGGAACGTCCCGCGCCACCGCGAGACACCGCGACGATCCATCTCCTTTAGGACCGCCGAAGCGTCCACCACATAGGACGCCGCGCCATCGATGCCGCCGAGGCGAAGGCCGCCGGTCGCTTGCTTCTCCAGATCCAGCGGGGCGTCGAACAGACGGATCAGATCAGGCTCGGCGTCCTCGAAGGCCAGCTTGTCCCAGCCGAAGCGTTCCGGGCCGCCGCGCCGGAATGGGTCCAGCGACCGGTCCAGCTCCTCCTGCAGCGACGTGAAGGCCGCCGGGATGATGACGTAAGCGATGCCGTACATCCGATGGGCGCGCGGTCCGTCGAGGGCGGATCGAGTGCGCGGAGAGCGCACTCGGTCATGGCAGATTACGACGACGATGCGCGGAACGACAGGTCGGGAAGCCGTCGTCGCCGGGCTGAGTTCGACCGGCTGGCCGATCCTCACATCGCGGTGCTCGACGCGACCGGGTCTGCGGCACGGCTGCGCAACATCGTTTCCGCCACCCGGGTCCGAGGAAGTACGGAATTGCTCCCGTAGCGGTATTTCGATAGCCCGAACCCCAGATGGCTCGGCCCGGCGCGACGACCGGGACGCGGCCGGGATTTTTCGTCCCGGCGGGTCGTCGTCCGGCGCTGCGACGCGCCGGCCGGGCGCCCTTTCATTTCGAGACGTTTATACCGGGGGAGACGCATGTCGAAGATCCGATATTTCGGCGACGAGACCATTCCGCTCGAGATGCACAAGGTGCGGATCGTCCAGAAGCTCGGCCTGCCGCCGATCGAGCGCCGGCTCGAGGTGATGACCAAGGCCGGCAACAACACCTTCCTGCTGCCCAACGCGGAGGTGTTCCTCGACATGCTGACCGACAGCGGCGTCAACGCCATGAGCGATCAGCAGCTCGCCGCCATGATGGTGGCCGACGACGCCTATGCGGGCAGCGCCACCTACACGCGGCTGGAGACGAAGCTGCGCGACATCTTCGGCATGGAGTATTTCCTGCCCGCCCATCAGGGCCGCGCCTGCGAGCACATCCTCGCCAAGGTACTGGTGACGCCCGGCTCCGTGGTGCCGATGAATTATCACTTCACCACCACCAAGGCGCACATCACGCTGCAGGGTGGCGTGGTGGAGGAGCTGGTGTCGGACGCCGGGCTCGAGGTGACGAGCCGCCTGCCCTTCAAGGGCGACATGGACATCGGCAAGCTGAACGCCGTGATCGCCAAGTGGGGCGCCGACAAGGTCGCCTTCGTGCGGGTCGAGTCCGGCACGAACCTGATCGGCGGCCAGCCGGTGTCGCTGCAAAACCTCGCCGAGGTCAGCGCGGTGTGCCGCGCGAACGGCATCATGTTGGTGATGGACGCGAGCCTGCTGGCCGACAATCTCCACTTCAACAAGACGCGCGAGCCGTCCTGCAAGGACCTCACGATCCGCGAGATCACGCGAAAAATCGCGGACCTGTGCGACATCGTCTATTTCTCCGCGCGAAAACTCGGCTGCGCGCGCGGCGGCGGCATCTGCATCCGCCACCAGGACGTCTATCTGAAGATGCGCGGCCTCGTGCCGCTCTACGAGGGCTTCCTCACCTATGGCGGCATGTCGGTGCGCGAGATCGAGGCGCTCACCGTCGGTCTCGAGGAGACCATGGACGAGGACATGATCAGCCAGGGCCCGCAGTTCATCGCCTACATGGTGGACGAGCTGGACCGCCGCGGCGTGCCGGTGATCACGCCGCCCGGCGGGCTCGGCTGCCACATCGACGCCAAGCGCTTCGTCGACCACATCCCGCAGTCGCAGTATCCGGCCGGCGCGCTCGCCTCGGCCCTCTACATCGCCGCCGGCATCCGCGGCATGGAGCGCGGCACGCTCTCCGAGCAGCGCGAGCCGGACGGACGCGAGGTGTTCTCCAACATGGAGCTGGTGCGCCTCGCGCTGCCGCGCCGGGTGTTCACGCTGAGCCAGGTGAAATACGCGATCGACCGTCTGTCGTGGCTGCACGCCAACCGCCGCCTCGTCGAGGGCCTCGTCTTCGTCGAGGAGCCGGAGGTGCTGCGCTTCTTCTACGGCCTCCTGAAGCCGGTCTCCGATTGGCAGGAGCGGCTGGTCGCGAAGTTCCGGGCGGATTTCGGCGACAGCCTGTGACGCCGGGAACGATCCGCGACGGTCCCGGTGACACCGGGACCGTCCTCGCCAGCGTCTAGCGCTCCACCCGTTGGGCGACCTCGTTGCGGCGGAGCGGCGGCAGCGTCCAGGGCGGGTCGTAGAACTGGGCGACAGGCGCGCCGACGGCCCGCCAGGCGCTCGTCTTCAGGATGCGAGTCAGCAGCCGGGCCTGATGCTGCACCGCCTCGGGCGCGGTCGATCCCGCGAACCTGATCACGGCGACCGTCTCGGCCGGCACCTCGACGATGGCGATGCCGGCGTCGTTTGGCACCGGCAGCGTCTCGCGGGTGAATTTTTCAGGCATGAAGAACCGGATGGTCCAGCGCGGCGGATCGCCGCCCGACCTCGCGTCGCTCGCCGACTCGGCGGTCGACCAGGCGGCCGTGTCGGCCGGCACCACCGTCACCGGGGCCGTCATGGCGATGCGGGCCGAGCCGCCGGCACCGCCCTGGCCCTCCGATCCGCCCGCGCCGGGCGCCACTGTCACGGGCGCCGTCATGGCGATCGTGTCGCGGGCCCGATTGGCGCCGAAGATGAAGCGGGCGAGCCGGCGAAAGCCGACCGAGCGGGCCGCCATCTCGTCGGCCGCGACCGTCACGTCGGCGGCGAGCCGCGGGCCGTAGCGGCGAATCTCCACCGCCTCGCCGATCCGCTCCAGCACCTCGAAGCGCGGCTCCTCGGTCCCCGAGCGGACACCGACGACGCCGGCGGCGCCTTGCAGGATGGAGGTGACGATCGACATGGCTGCCTCCCTCGCGGTCCCGACCGGGACCGCCGGCCGACCGCCGTCTCGATCTGGGGTGGAACCGCTTTTCGCGAAAGGGCCACGGAGACCAATCGCCGCAACCGTGCGCTGCACAATCTCTTCACACCCGCGGGATCGGCTGCAGATTTACCATCTGTTAACCATGACGCCTCAAATCGGTGGGCCGTGTCGTCCGCCCCCCGAACCCGCCAAGCCCGCCACGCCAAGTCCGCCACGCCAAGCCCGTCCGACCCTCGCGATGACGATCCTGTCCGACGATATCCGATCGCTCCAAGCCGAAAGCCGCGCCCTTCTGGCCCAGAGCCGGCAATTGCGATCGCTGTCCGAGCACGCCCGCCGCGAGGCGGCCGCCCTGCGCGCCCACAGCCGCGCCGCGCGCGCCGGCGGCCGGACGCTCTGCGATGCCCTCTCGTCCGACCTCGGCCGTCCCGGGGCCTGAACGACATCGGCCGCCAGCCGAGTCGCCGCCGGAACGCATCGGTGGCCGGCCGGGGCGCGACACGCTAAACACGGCCACGACCCGCCGGCGGCTCCGTCGCCGCACGCGTGCGGACGCGCGTGCGGACGCTGCGCGAAAACCCCGTCATCGAGACCACCATGCCCCACACCGCCAAGGATCTCTCCGGCCGCGCCATCGTGACGATCATCGGCGCCGACCGTGTCGGCATCATCGCCGGAATCTCGGCCGTGATCGCCGAGGCCGGCGTCAACATCCTCGACATCAGCCAGTCGGTGATGCGGGACTTCTTCACCATGATCATGATGGTGGACCTGTCCGCCTCCGACGTGTCCTTCGACGATCTGCGCGCGCGCCTCGCCCGCAAGGGCGCCGAGCTCGCCGTCAAGGTCGAGATCGAGCGCGAGGAGATCTTCAAGGCGATGCACCGGGTCTGAGGAACCGCCCTGCGGCACCGTCATTCCGGGGCACGCCAAAGGCGCGAACCCGGTATCCAGAAACGAACTCCGAGCGTGTCGCTGGAGTCCGGGTCCGATGCTCCGCATCGTCCCGGAATGGCCGACCGGGCCGCTCGCATCATCGGGATGAAAGACGAGCCATGAAACATCTCGGCTTCTCGGGCGAGGAAATCCTCGAGACCATCGGCATGGTGCGGCACGAGAAGCTCGACATCCGCACCGTCACGGTCGGCATCAGCCTGTTCGACTGCGTCGCCGACGACTGCGCGACCTTGTGCGCCGCCATTCGGGCCAAGGTGACGCGGGTCGCGCGCGACCTGACCAAGGTCTCGGCCGAGATCGAGCGCGAGTTCGGCATCCCGATCGTCAACAACCGCATCGCCGTGACCCCGGTGTCGCTGATCGCCGGCCGCTGCGGGCCGGACGAGATGATCAGGATCGGCGAGACGCTCGACCGCGCCGCCCACGATCTCGGCATCGACTTCATCGGCGGCTTCTCGGCCCATGTCGAGAAGGGCATGACCGCGGTCGACCAGGCGCTGATCGCGGCGCTGCCCGACACGCTCGCCGCGACCAAGCGGGTCTGCGCCTCGGTGAACGTCGGCTCGACCCGGGCCGGGCTGAACATGGACGCGATCGGCCTGATGGGCCGCAGCGTGAAGGACATCGCGGCGGCGACCGCGGACCAAGGCTCGATCGGCTGCGCCAAGCTGGTGGTGTTCTGCAACGCCGTCGAGGACAACCCGTTCATGGCCGGCGCCTTCCACGGCGCCAGCGAGGCGGACTGCGTCGTGAACGTCGGCGTCAGCGGCCCCGGCGTCGTGCTGCGCGCCGTCGAGGAGGCGGGCGACGTCGACTTCGGCGCGCTGACCGCGGTGATCCGCGGCACCGCCTTCAAGATCACCCGGGCCGGCGAGTTGGTCGGCCGCGCCGCGGCGGCCCGGCTCGGCCTGCCGTTCGGCATCATCGACCTGTCGCTCGCGCCCACCCCGGCGGAGCGCGACAGCGTCGCCCGCATCCTGGAGGCGATCGGGCTCGACCGCGTCGGCACCCACGGCTCCACGGCGGCGCTGGCGCTGCTCAACGACGCCGTGAAGAAGGGCGGCGCGATGGCGTCGAGCTATGTCGGCGGCCTGTCGGGGGCCTTCATCCCGCTCTCCGAGGACGCCGGCATGATCGAGGCGGCGGCCAAGGGCACGCTCACCATCGACAAGCTCGAGGCGATGACCTCGGTCTGCTCGGTCGGGCTCGACATGATCGCGGTGCCGGGCGACACGCCGGCCGAGACGCTCGCCGCCATCATGGCCGACGAGGCGGCGATCGGCATGATCAACCGCAAGACGACGGCGGTCCGCATCATCCCGGTGGTCGGCAAATCGGTCGGCGACACGGTCGATTTCGGTGGGCTTCTCGGCCACGCTCCGATCATCCCGGTGCACGCCGAGGCGAGCTCCCGCTTCGTCGCCCGCGGCGGCCGCATCCCCGCGCCCCTGCAGGCGCTGATCAACTGAACGTGCCACGACCGTGGCACCGCGCCGGTCCGCGCCGACGCTCGCCCGAAGCTCATGTGACGACGCGCCCGTGTCGACGCGCCCGTGGCGCGAAGACAGGCTCGACTCTTCACCGACCCTTAAGCAGAATGATCGAGCATTCTCGATCCTGGTCCGGATGTCGGCGCCCTTCCGAGGTCCGGCCGGGAAAGCGTGGCCTGCGGGTCCGTGGGTGACAGTCGCCCTGACTGTGCCGGGGCGCATCTGTCGCGAGCCCAGGGAGGCGCGGGAAGTCCGGTCGAGGGCGGTTCTAGAACGCCTTCGGCGGGCCGATCCACCGCCGACGAGACGTCTCTCGTTGCGGGGGCTGTCGTCACTCCTTCCCGGAGCGTTGCGGCAGGATCCGGAACCAATCGCGAGATTGGCGTCCGGGTCATCGTGTGCGCGGATCGAGCGCAGACTGTCGTCTGCACACATCCACCCGCGCACACCGCCGCTTACGACGACGGCCCCCGATCGCGGCGTCGCCGTTCTGCACCCGCCGATCGACTCTCCCCGTCACGCTGAGGCGGCCGCGCACAGCGCGGCCCTCGAAGGGCGACGGCCCGCACTCGGGGGCCGCATCCGTCGAGGCCCCGCTTCGCCGGGCACCTCGGGATGACGGGGCGAGGTTCCAGGCCTTTGATGCAAAGCCAGCCTCCAGTCTCACCGCCCCGGCAGCACCAAGAACTTCGGCTTGGCCGGCAGCGTCGTCTTCGACAGGACCACGGTCGGCGTCTCGGCGAACTCGATCTCGTAGTCGGACTTCACCCGCTCCAGAAAACGGTCGAGCGTGTAGCGGCTGAAGAAATGCATCGGGATCATCAGCGGCGCCTTCAGGGCGGCGATCACCTCGATCATGCCTTCGAGGTCGAGCGTGTAGCTGCCGTCGACCGGCACCAGCACGACGTCGACTCGACCGATCTCGGACACCTGCTGGGGCGTCAGCGTGTGGTGCAGGTGACCGAGATGGGCGATGCACAGCGTGCCGACCTCGATCACGAAGATCGAGTTGCCGTGCCGCGCCGTGCCGCCCGCCCAGTCGCGGATGTTGGTGGCGACGCTGCGCACATGGACGTCCTGATAGGAAATGTCGTGGCCGGCCGGCTTGCCGTCGTCGCGCCAGCCGTGCAGCACGAAGCGGATGCCGGGATCGGGCGACAGCGTGTAATGGGTCGAGTGCGCCCGGTTCATGGTGGCGATGTCGGGCACGACCGGCGGCTTGACGTAGTCGTTGTAATCGGTGGCGACCCGCACCTGCCGCGGGCTCTCGATCAGGAAGGTCGAGTGGCCGATATAGGTGACGCGCGCCTGGTCGGGCGCGAGCGCGGCCGGCACGACCGCCGCCGGGACGATCCGGGGCGAGGTGCGCGACACCAGGCCCGGGCAGGTGTCGAGCCGCTCGGGCGCCGCCGGCGCCGCCGGCGCGGCCGGCTGGCCGACGGCCGGCCGCATCGCGGCGATGGGCAGAATCCAACCGAGGATCAGGACGGCGACGAAGGCGGCGAAACGGACGAGCGACCGGACCGGGGTCGCACGCCGGGCGGGGGTGGCGGGCATGCGGGCTCCTTGGCGTCTGTGCGCCAAGCATAACCCGTGCCCGGGGCGGGTCGGAAAGCCCCCCTGACCACAACGTGATCCTCGCTGTGCAGCCCCCGCCCCGAAACGATCCCGAAACGACCCCGAAACGACGACGGGCGGGCGCCTTGCGGCGGCCCGCCCGTCCGAAACAGTCGGAAACGACGTTTGTCTGTCCCGCTCAGCGGGCGACGATGACGCCGCGCGAGGTGACCACCAGCCAGCGTCCGTCCTGCTTGCGGATGCTCTCGATCCGGCCGAGGCCCGGCAGCGTGTCGCCGGTCTCGACCTCGACCAGGCCGTAGCGGCCTTCGATCAGCGCGATGCCGCGGCGCACGTCGCGCACCACCCAGCCGCTGACGACGGGCGGCGCCGGCGGGCGCGGATCGCCGAGCGAGGCGGTCGTCATGTCGGCGGAGGCGACCGCCACGGACGCCGGCGGGGCCGGCGGCGCGGCGGCATGGATCTGCGTCGGCTGGCTCGGTCCAGGCTGGCCGGCGGGGGGCTGCTGGGCGGAGGCCTGGGCCTGCAGGGTCGAGGGCGGCGCCCCGGGGCCTTGGGTCTGCGTCGCGCCCGCCTGGACGCCCGCTTGGGCGGTCCGCTTCTCCAGCCGGTCGATCGCCTCACCGAGCTTGGCGAGCTTCTGGGCCGGCTCGGCCTGGGCCTTCTCGGTCCGCTCCAACCGGTCGGCGAGCTTGGCGGTCTGGGTCTGCAGCGTCTTGGTCGCGCTCTCCAGGCTGGTGCGCAGCCCGGCGACGTCGCGCTGCAGATCGGCGACCGTGGCGCGCAGCGCGCTGTCGTCGGGCGGCGTGACGCGCACGATCGGCGCCGCCGGCTCGGGACCGAAGCTGGTCGCCGCGAACGTGCCGGCGAGCGCCCCGAACGAGGTCGCCACCGCGATCACGGCCGCCACCTTCATGTAGGGCGGCACCTGGAAGGAGAAGCCGAAGCGCCGGCGCGGCGGCTCGTCGATGTCGATCGTGTCGGAGCTGCGCCAGCCGTCGTGCTCGACCGACGGCGCGGCCTTGACGGGCGTGTCGCTCCGGTGGGCGCGCTGCGGCTGCGGACCGTCGATCACGACGGCGCCGTGGCGGCCGCCGATGCCGTCGCGACCGCCGCCCGACCCGGCCGCCGTCGCCGGCTCCGGTCGGGGCAGGCGCGGACGCCCCGCCGGCGGCGGCTGCGATGCTGGCTCGCGGTCCGGAAACGCCTCGTGGCCCGGATCGATGGACGTCGGATCGATCGCGCTCGGATCGATCGCGCTCGGATCGACGGCGCCGGCGCCCGCCGGTGCTCCGAGATCGTGTGGCCCGAACTGTCGGCGGCCGAAGCCGCCCTCCCCCGTGTCGTGCTCGCCCATGGCAAGGGGCTCCAGAGTGTCGCGCCGAGCGGCTGAAGCAAAGTCGGCTCAACCGATCGTTAACGATGCGCGCTTACCAAATCGTTACGGTTCCTCTCATCGCAGGCGGCTTTGGCCGAATAGCGGCCCCTCCGTGGCACACTGTGGCGCCCCGGCGGCACGCTGCGGAATGCTGAAAAATCTCTTAAAAGCTCGAGGCTTTCACACCGACAGCCCGTTGTCGCGGGCGAGCTCCGCGAGCGACGTCTCGGGGCGGGCGCCGAGATGCTGGATGATCTCGGCGGCGGCGAGCGCGCCGAGCCGGGCCGCCTCCGCGTTCGCGCGGCCGCGGGCGAGCCCGACCAGGAAGCCGGCCGCGAACAGGTCGCCGGCCCCGGTGGTGTCGACGACGCGATCGACCGGGACCGCGTGCACGGCCGTCGTCTCCTCGCGCGACACGACGAGGCAGCCCTTCTCGCTGCGGGTGACGGCGGCGAGCTTGACGTCCTGCCGGAGCTGGGCGAGCGCCGCGTCCAGGTCGGCGGTCTGATAGAGGCTGTGCAGCTCGGCCTCGTTGGCGAAGACGAGATCCACGGTGCCGGAGCGCATCAGGTGCAGGAACTCGTCGCGCCAGCGGTCGACGCAGAAGGCGTCCGACAGGGTCAGCGCGACGGTGCGGCCGGCCGCGTGGGCGATCTCGGCGGCCTTGAGGAAGGCGTTCTTGGCGTTCTCCGGATCCCACAGATAGCCTTCGAGATAGGTGATCGCCGCACCCGCCACGGCGTCGCGGTCGATGTCGAAGGGATGCAGATCCTGGGCGGCGCCCAGATAGGTGTTCATGGTGCGCTCGCCGTCCGGCGTCACCATGATGAAGCAGCGCGCCGTCGCCGGGCCGCCCTCGGCGGGCTGCGTGTCGAACGCCACCTTGGCGGCGCGGATGTCGTGGGCGAAGACGCCGCCGAGCCCGTCGTTCCTCACCTTGCCGACGAAGGCCGCCCGCACCCCGAAGCTCGCCGCGCCGACGATCGTGTTGGCGGCCGAGCCCCCGGAAATCTCCACGGCCGGCCCCATCGCGGCATAGACGGCCTCGGCGCGATCCTCGTCGATCAGCGCCATGCCGCCCTTGCGCATGCCGTGCGCCACCAGGAAGTCGTCCTCGGCGCGGGCGATGACGTCGACGATGGCATTGCCGATTCCGAGCACGTCGTAGCGAAGAGCGGTCATCCGATAACTCGCGATGGGCGGGCCGCCGCCGGCGCGCGCCGCGCTTGCCGGGGCGCCGTCGACCCTGCATAGGTCATGAGAGGCGCGCGCGCCCGGTCGGGTGCGTCGCGAGGCGGCGGCGCACTATACCGACGGGCCGCCCCGTTTCAACGCCGGCACGGCCGCCGCGCCGCCCGCCCGCCACGGTGTCCGGAGACCGGACCGCATGCACAGCCCGGACCTCTCGTCGGCCGAGGGCGCCGAGGGCCGCGTCGCCGCGAAGGTCGGCGCCGTCGGGGCCGCGACGCTCGGCTCGCGCCTGCTCGCCTTCCTGCGCGACGCCGGCATCGCCGCGCTCTTGGGCGCCGGGCCGATGGCGGACGCCTATTTCGCCGCCCTGCAGGTGCCCAACCTGTTCCGCCGCCTGCTCGCCGAAGGGGCGCTGAACGGCGCCTTCGTGCCGCTGTGGCTGCGCCTGCGCGACACGCAGGGGCGCGACGCGGTGCGCGCCTTCGGCGAGGGCGCGCTCGGGCTCACGGCCGTCGTGCTGGGCCTTTCGACGCTCGCGCTGATCGTCGCGGCACCGCTGGTCGTCCACGTCATCGCGCCGGGCTTCGCGGCCGACGGCGAGCGTTTCGCGGCGGCCGCGCAGCTCGTGCGCCTGTCGGCTCCCTATGTGGTGATCGCCGGCTGCGTCGCGGTGCTGGGCGCCCTCCTCAATGCCGAGGGGCGGGTCGGCGCCGTGGCGTTCGGGCCGATCGCGTTCAACGGGGTGCTGATCGCGGCGGTCGCCTCCCTCCTTCTCGGCGGGCCGGCCGTGGCGGCCCATGCGGGCCCCGTGCTGGCGATCGCGATCGTCGTCGCCGGGCTCGCCCAGACGTTGCTGATCGGCGGCGCCGCGCTGCGCCTGCCGGCGCGGCCGCGGCGGCTGCGGCTGTCGGGCGGACCCGAATTGCGCCGCCTTCTCGTTCTCGCCGGACCCGGGCTGCTGGCCGGCGGCATCCCGCAGATCACCCTGATGGCCGGCGCCATGATCGCCTCGCCGTCGCCGGCCGCGGTGTCGTGGCTCTATTACGCCGACCGGCTCTACGAGTTTCCGCTCGGCGTCGTCTCGGTGGCGATCGCGACCGTGATGGGACCGGCGATCGCCGGCACGGTGCGGTCCGGCAGCCCGACCGAGATCGCCGTCGCGCAGGGTCGCGCCCTGTCACTCGCCCTCGGTCTCGCGCTGCCCTGTGCGGCCGGCTTCGTGCTGCTCGCCACGCCGATCGCCCGCGCCCTGTTCGAGCGCGGCGCCTTCTCGCCGCACGACACCGCCATGGTCGCGTCGGCGCTGGCGGCGCTCGCCTTCGGGCTGCCCGGCCATGTCGCCGAGAAGGTGCTCGGCGCGATCTCGTTCGCCCGCGAGGACACCCAGACGCCGATGACGACGGCACTCGCCGGCCTCGCCACGTCGAGCGCCGGCGCGTTGGCGCTGTTCCCGATCTTCGGCCATGTCGGGGTCGCGGCGGCGATCGCGGCCGGCGGTTATGTGGCACCGGCTCTGCTCGCCGTCGTGCTGGCCCGGCGCGGCTGGCTGCGCATCGACCGGGATGCCGCGATCCGCATCCCCCGCATCGCGCTCGCGACGCTCGTGATGACCGCCGTGGTGGCGACCGCTCGCGCGGCGATCGAGGGCTCGGGCGTTCCGACCGGCCCGCTCGGCCGCTTCGCCGTGCTGCTCATGCTGCTGGCCGTCGGCACCGCCGCCTATGGGGCGCTGCTCGGGCTATTTCGCGTCGTCCGCCCCGCCGAGATCGCCGCCGCGCTGCGCCGCCCACGCGGCTGATCGCCCGCCGCGACTCGCCCGAGCCGCCCGGGCGCATATATCCGACCGGCCCCTTGCGCCCCCTGGCCTCGCGTGGCACACCGCCGCCGCGATCAGGAGGATGGGTGATGGCGTTCAACGACCTCGTGTTTTCCGGCGTTCAGCCGACCGGGAACCTGCATCTCGGCAACTATCTCGGCGCCATCGTCAATTTCGTGAAGCTGCAGTCGCGCTGCGCGTGCATCTATTGCGTCGTCGACCTGCACGCCATCACGGTGTGGCAGGAGCCGGCCGAGCTGCGGAAGTCGATCCGCGAGGTCGCGGCCGCCTTCATCGCCGCCGGCATCGACCCCAAGGCGCACATCGTCTTCAACCAGAGCCAGGTGCCGGAGCACGCCGAGCTCGCCTGGGTGTTCAACTGCGTCGCCCGGCTCGGCTGGATGAACCGCATGACGCAGTTCAAGGAGAAGGCCGGCAAGGATCGCGAGAACGCCTCGCTCGGCCTCTACGCCTATCCGAGCCTGATGGCCGCCGACATCCTGGTGTACCGCGCCACCCATGTCCCGATCGGCGAGGACCAGAAGCAGCATCTCGAGCTGACCCGCGACATCGCCCAGAAGTTCAACAACGACTTCAAGACCGACATCGAGGCGGCGGGCTTCGCCGACGGGCAGTTCTTCCCGCTGGCCGAGCCGCTGATCACCGGCCCGGCGACGCGCGTGATGAGCCTGCGCGACGGCACCAAGAAGATGTCGAAGTCCGATCCGTCGGACTATTCGCGCATCAACCTCGCCGACGACGCCGACACCATCGCCCAGAAGATCAAGAAGGCGAAGACCGATCCCGAGCCGCTGCCGAGCGAGGAAAAAGGTCTCGAAGGCCGCCCCGAGGCCGACAACCTGGTCGGCATCTACGCGGCGCTCGCCGGCACGACACCGGCCGCCGTGCTGGCGGAATACGGCGGCGGCCAGTTCTCGACCTTCAAGGGCGCGCTGATCGACCTCGCGGTGGCCAAGCTCGGCCCGATCGGCGCCGAGATGAAGCGGCTGACGAGCGACGTGACCTATATCGACGGGATTCTCGCCGACGGCAGCGCCCGCGCCCGCGTGCTCGCCTCGGAGACGATGCGGCACGTCAAGGAGATCGTCGGCTTCGTCGGGACGTAGGAGGGGGCGGGTCGCTCGGACCCACCTTGCCGGGCACGGCCCCGCCGTGGCAGATTCCGCCTCTGAAAGGGGCGGCGCCGGGACGCCGCCCGGGGCATGGCATGAGCCGGAAGCGCCGCAGCTACGAGGCCGGGCACAAGCCCAAGTTCCTCGTGGTCATCGACGAGACGCCCGAATGCGACCGCGCCGTCTATTTCGCCGCCCGGCGGGCCGCCCGCACCGGCGCCGGCATGGTGATGCTGCGCGTCATCGAGACCGGCGACCGGGCGCCGCAATGGCTCGGCGTCGCCGACATCATGCGAGCCGAGCAGCGCGAGGAGGCGGAGGCGATCCTGGCCCGCTTCGCGGCGCGCGCCAACGGCATCTCCGGCATCACGCCGGACCGGGTGATCCGCGAGGGCGACCCGGCGACCGAGATCACCCGGCTGATCGACACCGACGAGGACATCGCCGTGCTGGTGCTGGCCGCCGGCGACGACAGCGAAGGCCCCGGCCCACTGGTCAGCGGCCTCACCAAGTCGGCCGGCTCGTTTCCGATCCCGATGGCGATCGTGCCCGGCCATCTCGGCGACGACGAGCTCGACGCCATGACTTGAAGGCCGCGGACACGTGGCGTCGGCGCGAAACCCTGCGTCGGTACGACCACGGATCGGCTCGGCCGCCCGGTTGACGCCCGTCCCGCGAAGGGACATCTCTTGAGGACCGGGCTCGCTCCTGCGCGCCGGTACCCGCTCCTGCGGATCAGGACCACCCGCCGCGGCCTTGAACCGCGGCCCGGAGAGCCGCGATGTTCATTCAGACCGAATCGACCCCCAATCCCGCCACCCTGAAGTTCCTGCCCGGCCGCACCGTGCTCGACTACGGCACGCTGGAGTTCCGCAGCAAGGCCGACGCCGACGCCTCGCCCCTGGCGCAGCGCCTGTTCGACGTCCCGGGCGTCGCCGCCGTGTTCTTAGGCTCCGACTTCATCGCGGTGACGAAGACCGACGCCGACTGGCAGCACATCAAGCCGGGCGTCCTGGGCGTGATCATGGAGCACTTCATGACCGACCAGCCGGTCATGCTGGAGCGCTCCGCCGGCCAGGCCGACGACGAGTTCTACGACGAGAAGGACGCCGAGACGGTCGAGCTGATCAAGGATCTGATCGAGACGCGGGTGCGCCCGGCGGTCGCCAACGACGGCGGCGACATCGTCTTCCGCGGCTTCGAGAACGGCATCGTCTATCTCGCCATGAAGGGCGCCTGCTCGGGCTGCCCCTCCTCCACGGCGACGCTGCGCCACGGCATCCAGAACCTGCTTCGCCACTTCGTCCCGGAGGTCGAGGAGGTTCGCCCGGTGTGAGCCGTTGGGGTGGGCCGGCGCTTCTCGCGCGCAGGTTCCGAAGCGGGCCCCGGCGGGCCCGCTTTTTGTTTCGGTCGGCAGACGGAAGGGTGGGCAAAGGCACGCCGCAGGTGCGTCGTGCCCCCCCCCCGTTCAGCATCTCGTTCACATGACCGACCGCGTGGGCACGCCGCGTCGCGGCTTTGCCCACCCTATAGCTACTACAGCTACGGCTTCGGCCGCGCTCCCCGCCACGAGCGGGTCGCCTCTGCCCATCCGTCACCGTCCCGACATCGGATTCGCTTGCGCGATCCGGGCCGGGACGGCACCCTGCCGGCAGTCGTCCGAACAAGATCCTGGCGAAGCCGTGTCCCGCCGGGACCGGTCCCGTAAAGACTCCCGCCGGAGCGTTCCATCGTGCGTGTGCTCGCCATCGATACCGCGCTCGCGGCCTGCTCCGTGGCGGTCTTCGACCTCGGTCGCGGCGGCGTGCTGGCGCACGAATCGCGCCTGATGGAGCGCGGCCACGCCGAGGCGCTGATGCCCATGGTGGCGCGGGTGATGAGCGAATCGGACCTCGAGTTCACCGATCTCGACCGCATCGTCGTGACGCTCGGGCCGGGCAGCTTCACGGGCCTGCGCGTCGGGGTCGCGGCGGCGCGCGGCATCGCGCTCGCCGCCGGCAAGCCGGTCGTCGGGCTCACCACGCTGGCCTGCTTCGCCGCCCCGCACATCGCGAGCGACGACCGCACGCCGCTGCTCGCCGCCATCGATGCCCGCCACGAGCAGGTCTACATGCAGCTCGTCGGCGAAGGGGGCCGCGCCGTCATCGCGCCGCGCGTCGCCAGCGTTCGCGAGGCCGCCCGCATCGCCACCGCCGCCCCGACCCGCCTGGTCGGCTCGGCCGCCGCGCTCGTTCATGCCGCCTGGATGACCGGGGCGCAGCCGCCCTTGTGCGTCGACACCACGCCGGCCCCCGACATCGACTGGGTGGCGCGGCTCGGCGCCGTCGCGGCCGAGACGCTCGCCTCGCCCAAGCCCCTGTACCTGCGCGCGCCCGACGCCAAGCCGCAGGACGGCGCCCGGGTGGCGCGGCGATGATCGCGCTGGTGCGCCGCTGGTGGAAGGGCGCCGAGGCCCGCCTCGGCACCGCCGAGCCGGCCGACGCGCCGGCGCTCGCCGCCCTGCACGCCGAGTCGTTCCGCCGCGGCTGGAGCGAGGAGGAGTTCGAGCGGCTCCTGGCCGAGCGCAACGTCGTCGCCGACATGGCGGAGATGGGCGGCGAGGTCGCCGGCTTCGTCATCACCCGGCGGGCCGCCGAGGAGGCCGAGATCCTCTCGGTCGCGGTCGCCCCGGCGCGGCGCAATCGCGGCGTCGCGGGGCGCCTGCTCGCCGTCCATCTCGGCCGGCTCGCCGCCGGCGGCGTCGAGAAAGTGTTCCTGGAGGTCGACAGGGACAACGTGCCGGCCCGCCGACTCTATGAATCGGCGGGTTTCCGCGAGGTCGGCCAGCGCCCGGGCTACTACGACCGGGCGGGTGGCCCGCCCGCCGTCGCCCTGGTGCTCCGCCGCGACCTGATGTGATCCCCGATGAGATCCGGCGCGTCGATCGCCGCCGGCCGGCGCGGCGGGCGTGGACATGCCCCGCCCGGACCTTGACGCCGCGCAATGGACGGTGCATCCGGCCCCCCCTATGATCCCACCGCCCGGCAGGATCGGACGGTCTTCGGGACCGAACGGTGGACAGGATCGAACGGCGGAGCTTCGGGTGAGCGAGCAGGTCACGACCAACATCGAGGCGCAGTGCGTCGCCAAGGGCATGCGCATGACCGAGCAGCGGCGCGTGATCGCGCGCGTGCTGGCCCGCTCCGACGATCACCCGGACGTCGAGGAGCTCTACCGCCGCTGCGCGCTCGTCGATCCGCACATCTCGATCTCGACCGTCTACCGCACCGTCAAGCTGTTCGAGGACGCCGGCATCATCGAGCGCCACGACTTTCGCGAGGGCCGCGCCCGCTACGAGACGATCCGCGAGAGCCACCACGACCATCTGGTCAATCTGCGCACCGGCGAGGTGATCGAGTTCCAGTCGGAGGAGATCGAGCAGCTCCAGCGCGAGGTGGCGCGCAAACTCGGCTACCGGCTGATCGATCACCGGCTCGAGCTCTACGCGGTGCCGCTGGACGACAAGGCCTCCTGATGCTCCGCCTCGCGGTCACCGGCGCCGGGTTCGCGCTCGCGACCGCCGCGCTGCTGCCGTTCCAGTGGGTGTCGGTGCGCTTCGCCTGGCCGCTGCGCCGGCTGATCCCGACCCTGTTCCACCGCATCGTCTGCCTGCTGTTCGGCGTGAAGGTGCGGCAGGTCGGCCGGCCGCTGCGCGACCGGCCGCTGCTGATCGTGTCCAACCACGTCTCCTGGCTGGACATCTCGGTGATCACGTCGCGCCTGCCGGTGGTGTTCGTCGCCAAGTCCGAGATCGCCTCCTGGCCGCTGTTCGGCCTGTTCGCCAAGCTGCAGCGCTCCGTCTTCGTCGACCGCGCCCGCCGCCACAAGACCCGCGCCGTCAACGCCGAGATCGCCGAGCGGCTGGCCGGCGGCGACCCCGTGGTGCTGTTCGGCGAGGGGACGTCGAGCGACGGCAACCGGGTGCTGCCGTTCCGCTCCGCCCTGATCGGCGCCGCCGGCGACGCGCTCGCCGAGGGGGGTGCCGTGACGATCCAGCCGCTGTCGATCGCCTACACCGGGTTCCAGGGGCTGCCGATGGGCCGCCAGCACCGGCCGGTGGCGGCCTGGTACGGCGCCGCCGATCTGGTGCCCCACCTCCTCCACATCGGCCGCCACGGCGGCATCGACGTGACGCTCACCTGGGGCGAGCCGGTCCGCCTCGACGCCGGCACGGCCGACCGCAAGGCGGTGACCCGCCGCTTGGAAGCCAGTGTCCGCCGCCTCACCGCCGAGGCGCTGCGCGGCCGCATCGCGGCAAGGCGGGGCTGACCGCTCACCTCGTTCGAGACAACGTCAGCAGATCGAAGGCGTAGGTGGGAGTCTCCACCGGGAGTCGCACGAATCCATGCCGGCTGTAGAATGCCTCGGCAGCCGGCGCGAGAGCGTGCACGATCACAAGGCAAGCCGAGATTTCCCGGGCTGCCCGGGCGCTTCGAAACACCGCGTCCTGGAGCAATCCCTTGCCCAGTCCCTGGCCCTGTCGTCCCCGATCCACCCCGAGCCGCGCGAGAACAACGGCCGGAATGTGCCGTGGCATGTTGCGCCGCATGGCCCCGGTCGCCTCACGATTGAGGATTTGGCCCATGCAGAGCGCGTAATACCCGACGACAGCCGCCGTGCCGGCGCGGCAGACCACGTAAGTCTTGCTCGCAAGCACGGAGGAATTGGCGAGAGCGCGTTCGCGAAGCCAGTCGTCGAGAACCGGCTCGCCACTGCGAAACGACGAGAGATCATGGGCCTCGGTCAGAGGCACCGGAGCGGATAGATCCCCGGCCGGCTCACTCACGTGACCAGGGCGGCCGAACCGCCAACAGCCGCTTCACCCCGGCCTCCTGTTCGGGCGACGGGGGGGCGTCCATCCAGTCGAGAATGTTCCGGAACGCCTTGGCGTCGGCCATCACGGTCGTCTGTTCGAGCAGCACGGCCTTCGCTTCCTTGAGTGCGGAGGCGAGCATGAACTGTGACCGGTTCGTCCCGGCCAATTCCGCGGCCTGGTCGATGAGCTCGCGGTCCCGCACCCGAGCGCGCAGGTGAATGTTGGTCTCTGCCAGGGCGGGGTCGGACTTCATTCCAGCACCATGGGTCCGCGTGTTGGCATTGTCAACACAAAGCAGGCTCCTCGCCCGGTCTGACAGCCCCCGCCATTCCATTTCGGGGCAAAACCCGCTAGACCGGGGCCGAAGCCGACGCGTGTCGCGGGCTTTTCGGCCGGCGCGGTGGCGTGTGCTGTGGCGTCCGGACGGAGGCCGACGGCACGCCGATCCGCAACGGGCGAGATCCGAAATGTGCGGCCGGCGATGGCACGGCCGCGAAGGCGCATTACATGGTCGGCGAGGCCGGTGATGCGCCGGCGAGGGCCACGGTGGTGGCGCAACGGGCGTGGCGCGACAGAGGTCGCGCAATGGGCGTGGCGCGACAGACGTCGCGCAATGGGCGTGGCGCGACAGACGTCGCGCAATGGGCGCGGCGCGCGAGGCGTGACGCAATGGGCGGCCACCGGCCGGGAGACGACGTCGAAGCAATGAGCGTGACCCGCGCCCCGCGAAAGCTCTACGTGAAGTCGTATGGCTGCCAGATGAACGTCTACGATTCGCAGCGCATGGCCGACGTGCTGGCGCGCGACGGTTACGTCGAGACGGCGACGCCCGACGACGCCGACGTCCTGGTGCTCAACACCTGCCACATTCGCGAGAAGGCGGCCGAAAAGGTCTATTCCGAGCTCGGCCGGCTGCGTGTCCTCAAGCAGAAGGCGGCCCGCGACGGCCGCCGGCTCACCGTCGCGGTCGCCGGCTGCGTCGCCCAGGCCGAGGGCGAGGAGATCATCCGCCGCGCCCCGGTGGTCGACCTCGTCGTCGGCCCGCAGAGCTATCACCGCCTGCCCGATCTCGTCGCCCGCGCCGCCGTCGAGGGCCGCGTCGTCGACACCGACTTCCCGGCCGAGGACAAGTTCGACCACCTCGCGGCGCCGACCGCCGCGGCGACACGATCGCGCGGCGCCGCCGCTTTCGTCACCGTGCAGGAGGGCTGCGACAAGTTCTGCACCTTCTGCGTCGTCCCCTACACGCGCGGCGCCGAGTTCTCCCGCCCTGTCCAGAAGATCCTGGCCGAGGTCGAGGATCTGGTCGCGGCGGGCGTGAAGGAAATTCGGCTGATCGGCCAGAACGTCAACGCCTGGCACGGCGAGGGGCCGGACGGCCGCACCTGGACGCTCGCCCGCCTGCTGTACCGCCTCGCCGAGGTGCCCGGCGTCGCCCGGCTGCGCTACACGACCAGCCATCCGCGCGACATGGACGACGCCCTGATCGCCGCCCATGGCGACCTGCCGGCCCTGATGCCGCAGCTCCATCTTCCCGTTCAGTCGGGCTCCGACCGCATCCTCGACGCGATGAACCGCAAGCACGGCCGCGCCGAATATCTGCGCGTGATCGAGCGGCTGAAGGCGGCGCGGCCCGACATCGCGATGTCGTCGGACTTCATCGTCGGCTTCCCGGGCGAGACCGAGCAGGATTTTGCCGACACGCTGGCGCTGGTCGACGCGGTCGGCTTCGCCAGCGCCTACTCGTTCAAGTACTCGCCCCGCCCCGGCACCCCGGCGGCCGACAGCGACGACCAGGTGAGCGAGGCCGAGAAGGCCGAGCGGCTCGCAAGGCTGCAGGCCCGCATCGACCATCACGCCGCGGCGTTCAACGCCGCGACGGTCGGGCGCACCGCGCAGGTGCTGTTCGAGAGCGCCGGCCGGCACGACGGCCAGATGACGGGCAAGTCGCCGTGGATGCAGGCCGTGCAGGTGATGGCGCCGCCCTCGGTGAAGGGCGAGATCCTGCCCGTGCGGATCACCGGCACCGGCACCAACAGCCTCCACGGCGCACTCGTGGTCGCGAACGGCACCGCGCCGCCGCGTCACGACGGGCCGGACCGGATCACGCCGGCGGACCCGGCCCTGCCGGGCGTGCCGGACCCGGCCGTCCGGGCCGCGAGCGGAGGTCACTGAACCCGCCGTGCCGAGACGCAACCCCGACACGCCGTCGTTGATGCCGCCTCCCGAGGAGGGGCAGATCGAGCTCGCCTTCGACGACAACCGGCTGGCGCTCGCGCTGTTCGGCCAATACGGCCAGAATCTCGCGCTGATCGAGCGACGGCTCGGCGTCTCCGCCGACTCGCGTGGCAATCACGTCGTCCTCGGCGGTCCGCGCGACGCCTGCGACCAGGCCCGCCGCGTGCTCAAGAGCCTCTACGAGCAGCTCCAGCGCGGCCACGACCTCGGCCAGGGCGACGTCGAAGGCGCGATCCGGCTCGCCATCGCGCAAGGCTCGCTGTTCGACTTCGACGCGACGGCAAAGCGCGTCAGCTTCGAGGAGATCAATCTCCGCAAGCGCCTGGTGCGGGCCCGCACCCCGGCCCAGGACGCCTATGTGCGGGCGCTGCGCAAGAACGCGCTGGTCTTCGGCGCCGGCCCGGCCGGCACCGGCAAGACCTGGCTCGCGGTCGCGCACGCGGTCGCCCTGTTCGAGCGCAAGGAGGTCGACCGGATCATCCTGTCGCGCCCGGCCGTCGAGGCCGGCGAGCGACTCGGCTTCCTGCCCGGCGACATGAAGGAGAAGGTCGATCCCTATCTGCGGCCGATCTACGACGCGCTGTTCGACCTGATGGACACCCGCATCGTCGAGCGCGCGCTGCAGACCGGCGAGATCGAGATCGCGCCGCTCGCCTTCATGCGCGGCCGCACGCTGGCCAACGCCGCCGTGATCCTGGACGAGGCGCAGAACACGACCTCGATGCAGATGAAGATGTTCCTCACCCGGCTCGGCGAGAACGCCCGGATGATCGTCACCGGCGACCCGAGCCAGATCGACCTGCCGCCCGGCCAGGTCTCGGGCCTCTCGGAGGCGCTGAAGCTGCTCGCCGATGTCGAGGGCGTCGGCACGGTGACGTTCTCGGCCGCCGACGTGGTGCGCCACGAGCTGGTCGGGCGCATCGTCGCCGCCTACGATCGCGCCGCCGCCACCCGGCCCGACGCCGACGGCGCGGTCCGATCCGGCGAGGCGGCCGGGACCGCCGCGTCCGGCCGGTCCATCCGCAAGCGCGAGGACGGCGCATGACGACGCCCGACCCGATCCATACGGGGGCCACGATCGAGCACGAGGGCACCACCATCGACGTGGTGGTCGAGTCGCCGCTGTGGGCGGCCGAGCCCGAGGCCGAGGCGCAGGTGCTGCGCGCCGTGACGGCGGCGCTGCCGGCCGACCGCGGCCCCTGCGAGCTCGCCGTCGTGCTCGCCGACGACGCCACCGTGAAGACGCTGAACGCGCAGTATCGCGGCAAGGACACAGCCACCAACGTGCTGTCCTTCCCGGCCGTGCCCGGCCCGGCCGTCCCCGGCCCGAACGGCGCCGCCGGCGACGCCGCCGTGCCGGTCCTGCTCGGCGACGTCGTGCTCGCCTTCGAGACCGTGCGGGCCGAGGCCGAGCGCGACGGCAAGCCCTTCGCCCATCACCTCGGTCATCTGGTCGTGCACGGCGTGCTGCATCTTCTCGGCTACGACCACGAGACCGAACCCGACGCCGAAGCCATGGAGGCTCGCGAGCGCGACGTTCTGGCGTCGCTCGCGATCCCCGACCCTTACGCCGGACGCGAATGCGCCTGACAGCAGCCATCATGCCCGACGAACCTCCCAGTCGAAGCGAACCGAACGAGCCGGCGGGACAGTCCCGCGGCGCCGCGGCGGACCCCCAGGCCGTCGCGGCGGACGACGCCCGCGGCGTCGCGGTGCCGGCCTTGCGTGGCGAAGTGCTGCCGCGCGAGGCCGGTGAAGGCTGGGTCCAGCGCATGCTGCGCGCCCTGTTCGGCTGGAAGCCGGGCTCGGTGCGCTCCGACATCGCCGTGCTGCTCGAGGGCAACGCCCCGGCCGACGCCGAGTCGGGCTTCTCGGCCGAAGAGCGGACCATGCTCAAGAACATCCTCGGCCTGCGCGAGCGGCGCAGCGAGGACATCATGGTGCCGCGCGCCGACATCGTCGCGGTTCAGCGCGACATCTCGCTCGGCGAGCTCGTCAAGGTGTTCGAGAAGGCCGGCCATTCGCGTCTCGTCGTCTACGACGACACGCTCGACGATCCGGTCGGCATGGTCCACATCCGCGACCTCGTCGCCTTCATGGCGAACCGGGCCGCGACGCCGCCGCCGACCTCCAAGCGCAAGAAGCGCTTCCCGGCCGATCTGGATCTGCGTGCCATCGACCTCGCGATGCCGCTCTCCGAGGCCGCGATCGTGCGCGACATCCTGTTCGTGCCGCCGTCGATGCCGGCCCTCGACCTGCTCGCCAAGATGCAGGCCACCCACGTCCATCTCGCCCTCGTGATCGACGAGTACGGCGGCACCGACGGCGTCATCTCGATCGAGGATCTGGTCGAGCAGATCGTCGGAGACATCGAGGACGAGCACGACGAGCACGAGGCGCGCAGCGTCGTGCGCCAGCCCGACGGCTCCTTCCTGGCCGACGCCCGCGCCCCGCTCGAGGACGTGACCGCGACGGTCGGGGCCGAGTTCGACGTCGGCGACGCGGCCGAGGAGGTCGACACGATCGGCGGCTATCTGGTGACGCGGGTCGGCCGCGTGCCGGTGCGCGGCGAGATCGTGCCCGGGCCGGAGCCGTTCGAGATCGAGGTGCTCGACGCCGATCCGCGCCGCGTCAAGCGGGTGAAGATCACCCGCAGCAAGCAGCGCCGCAGCCGCGAGGCGCGCCGCGAGACCTCGTCCGAGGCCCGCGCGGCGCCGCCCGACGGGGCCGGCCCGCCCGGCCCCGAGCCGCGCCGCGGCGCCGCCTCGTCGTGACCGCCGTGCCGGTGACGGACGCGCTCGCCCGGGTCGCGCAGCCGATCGTGCTCGCCTGGGGGGTCCGGCGGACCGTCATCGCCTTGCTGGCCGGCGCCGCCTCGACGCTCGCGATGGCGCCGCTCGGCCTGTGGCCGACCCTCCTGATCACGTTCCCCGTGATGGTCTGGCTGATCGACGGCTCCGGCGCCGGACGTTGGAACGGCGTCGGCGCCGCCGCGGCGGCCGGGTGGTGGTTCGGCTTCGGCTATTTCCTCGCCGGACTCTACTGGATCGGCGCCGCCTTCCTGGTCGATGCCGACAAGTTCGGCGCCCTCCTGGTGCCGGCCGTGCTGATCCTGCCGGCCGGGCTCGCGCTGTTCACGGCGGCCGGCTTCGCGCTCGCCCGTGCCCTGTGGGCGCCCGGCGCGTTCCGTATCGTCACGCTCGCCGCCGCCCTCACCGCCGCCGAATGGCTGCGCGGGCACATCCTCTCCGGCTTCCCGTGGAACGCCTTCGGCTACGCGCTCGCCGAGCCGCTGGCGCTGGCCCAGGGCTTCGCCGTCGTCGGCCTGTGGGGCATGACGTTCCTGGCCGTGCTGATCTTCGCCGCGCCGGCGGCGCTCGCCGACCCGCGCGCCGAGACGCCGCGGCCGTGGCTCCTGCCGGCGGTCGGGCTCGGGCTCCTGATCGCCCTGGCGGCGTTCGGCACGGCCCGGCTGGCGCTCGCCCCGACCACCTTCGTCGACGGCCCGCGGCTGCGGCTGATGCAGCCCAACATCCCGCAGGACCAGCGCTTCAGTTACGCCGCCAAGGCCGACGTGATGCAGCGGTACCTGGCGCTGTCGAACCGCGCGACCGCCGCAAACGGCCGCGGCGTCGCCGACGTCACCCATCTGATCTGGCCCGAATCGGCCTTTCCGTTCTTCGTCGCCCGCGAGGCGGACGCGCTCGCCGCGATCGCCGACCTGCTGCCCGAGGGCACCGTGCTGATCACCGGGGCGGCGCGGCTCGCCCCCTCGTCGCGGCCCGGCGACATCCAGGCCTTCAACTCGGTCTACGTGTTCGACCACGACGGCACGATCCTGTCGATCTACGACAAGGTGCATCTGGTGCCGTTCGGCGAGTACGTGCCGCTGCGCGGCCTGCTGCGCCGGATCGGCATCGAGCAGCTGGTTCGGGTGCCGGGCGGCTTCCTGGCCGGCGACCGGCTGCGCACGCTGGAAAGCCCGAAGGCGCCGCCCTTCGTGCCGCTGGTCTGTTACGAGGCGGTGTTCCCGCATGCCGTGCTGCCGCGCGGGGCGCGGCCCGGCTGGCTCCTGAACCTCACCAACGACGCCTGGTTCGGCCTCTCGCCCGGCCCCTATCAGCACCTCCAGCAGGCCCGGATGCGGGCCGTGGAGGAAGGGCTGCCGCTGGTGCGGGCCGCCAACACCGGCATCTCGGTGGTCGTCGATCCGGCCGGCCGCGTTCTCGCACAGCTCGGCCTCGGTCGCGAGGGCGTGCTGGATGCACGCCTGCCTGCTCCGCTGTCGCCGACGCCCTATGCGCGGACCGGCGACGCGCCCGTCACCGCGGTCGTCGTGCTCGCGCTGGTGGCTTCGGGATGGAAGCGCCGCCGGCGATTGCGTCGATTAGGTCGCTGATCCGGATCAGCCCGGACTAGACCTGCTTACCTCTCGCGGCCTAGAGTCGCATCATTCGTGTGGCTGAGTTTTTAATCGCCATCAGCCGGTCGCGAAATCTGACGAATTTCGGCTGTCGACAGCCCTACCGTGTGCATACCCGTTCTGCGTCAGGTGCGGCCAAAACCGCCACAATAACAGGTACCATCCTGCTGACACGGCGACGACGGGGCGCTACATAGCTCGGGCAGAACCCGCGGTCGCCTCGTTGTCCGAAACTCCTGCCCCGGACAAATTCTGCCCGGTACCGAACGTGCTACCCGGCAGACATCATCCGATTGATCAGGCAAGTTACTCCATTGTTCAGCAACTTGCATTGGTAAACCCTCTCAAACGAGGGTAGTGTCTATTTTGTTCCAATTCAGAACGATTTCGAATCTGTTTCGCTGGTGCTTGGAACAGCTATGCAGTCCTGTGATTGCATCGCACGAGAGAGTGGACGAGAAGGTGGTCGGCGGGGATATGAGGAGAGAGAGACAATGATGGCCAAGAAGGCTCCGAACCCCATCGACAAGCATGTCGGGAGCCGTGTGCGTATGCGTCGCATGATGCTGGGGATGAGCCAGGAGAAGCTCGGCGACGCGCTCAGCCTGACCTTTCAGCAGGTGCAGAAGTACGAAAAGGGAACGAACCGTATCGGTGCCAGCCGGCTGCAGCAGATCGCTCACATCCTGCAGGTTCCGGTGGCGTTCTTCTTCGAGGGTGCCCCCGATCTCGGCGACGGCGGCCCGACCGACGGCCTCGCCGAGGCTCCGTCGCCGGCCTACATCTCCGACTTCCTGGCGACCTCGGACGGCCTCGCTCTGACCAAGGCGTTCATGCGCATCGGCGACGCCAAGCTGCGCCGGCGCATCGTCGACCTGGTCGAGCACATCGCCGGCGAGCCGGTCGAGAACGGCAACGGCAACGGCAAGCCCGCCGAGCATTGACCCCTGGGGCGGTCCTCCGACCGACCCCCATCGCGAGACACGACCCAGGCGCGCCCCCAAGGCGCGCCGTTCGTGTTTTTGGATCCCGCCGCCCCCCCCCGGCGCCTGCGAATCGCGCCGCGCGGCGGCTGGGACTTTCTCGATCCGCGCGCGGAATCGGCAGCGGATCGCCGGGACTGCGTCTTGACCGGGCAAGGGGACGCTGCAAGAACAGGCGCGATTTTGGGCGACGCGGAGGTCCGCGTCTCGGGCTGTGGAGTCGAACGTGTCCCGCGCGAGCTATCTTTTCACCAGCGAATCGGTTTCCGAAGGCCATCCCGACAAGGTTTGCGACCGCATCTCCGACGAGATCGTCGACCTCTTCTACCGCGAGGGTCCGAAGGCCGGCATCGATCCGTGGGCGATCCGGGCCGCGTGCGAGACGCTGGCCACCACCAACAAGGTGGTGATCGCCGGCGAGACGCGTGGCCCCGCCTCGGTCACCAACGAGCAGATCGAGAGCGTCGTCCGCGGCGCCATCAAGGACATCGGCTACGAGCAGGACGGCTTTCACTGGCAGACCTGCGACATCGAGATCCTGCTGCATCCGCAGTCGGCCGACATCGCGCAGGGCGTCGACGCGCTGCAGCCCGGCACCAACAAGGAAGAAGGCGCCGGCGACCAGGGCATCATGTTCGGCTACGCGACGAACGAGACGCCCGACCTGATGCCGGCGCCGCTGTTCTACGCTCACAAGATCCTGCGCCTGATCGCCGAGGCCCGCCACGCCGGCGTGGAGAAGGTGCTCGGCCCCGATTCCAAGAGCCAGGTCACGGTCCAGTACGAGCACGGCAAGCCGGTCGGCGTGCGTGAGATCGTGGTGTCGCACCAGCACCTGATCGCCGACATGACCTCGAGCCAGGTGCGCGAGCGCGTCGAGCCCTATGTCCGCAAGGCGCTGCCCGAGGGCTGGATCACCGACAAGACGATCTGGCACATCAACCCGACCGGCAAGTTCCACATCGGCGGCCCGGACGGCGACACCGGCCTGACCGGCCGCAAGATCATCGTCGACACCTACGGCGGCGCGGCCCCGCACGGCGGCGGCGCCTTCTCGGGCAAGGATCCGACCAAGGTCGACCGCTCGGCCGCCTATGCGTCGCGCTATCTCGCCAAGAACATCGTCGCGGCCGGCCTCGCCGACCGCTGCACCCTGCAGCTCGCCTACGCGATCGGCGTCGCCCGGCCGCTGTCGATCTACATCGACACCCACGGCACGGGTAAGGTTCCCGAGGACAAGCTGGAGCGCGCCGCCGCCGAGGTCATGGACCTCACACCGCGCGGCATCCGCACCCATCTGAGCCTCAACAAGCCGATCTATGCGCGCACCTCGGCCTACGGCCATTTCGGCCGCACGCCGGACGCCGACGGCGGCTTCTCCTGGGAGAAGACCGACCTCGTCGACGCGCTCAAGAGCGCGGTCGGCTGAGCCGACGCGGGGTCGCCCGGTCCGACTTGAAGCCGGCGAAGTTCCGCTTCGCCGGCTTCTTTCGTGTCGGCCGTTACGCGTAGGGTGGGCAAAGGGGCGCCGCAGGCGGCCCGTGCCCACGCCGTCCGCGGCCGGCAAGCACCGCGTGGGCACGGCGCGTTCCGTGCCTTTGCCCACCCTACGCGGTCTACCCGGTCCACGCTCATGGAGCCGTTGTCGTTGGACCCGAACCCTGCCGCCCCGCGCGCGTTCTTCGGCCGCCGCAAGGGCCACACGCTGCGCCGGCATCACGCCGACCTCCTCGGCGCGCTGCTGCCGCGCCTCGCGCTCGACGTTTCGCGCCCGGCGCCGGCGCGGCTGGGCGACCTGTTCGATCCGCCCGTGGACAAGGTGCGGCTGGAGATCGGCTTCGGCGGCGGTGAGCACCTCGCCGCCCAGGCGGCGGCCGCACCGACCATCGGCTTCATCGGCTGCGAGGGCTTCGTCAACGGCGTCGCCCAGCTCCTCGTCCATGTCGAGGAGGCCGGGCTCTCCAACATCCGCATTCATCACGGCGACGCCGCCGAGGTGCTGGCCTGGCTGCCGGAGGCCTCGCTCGCCGGCGTCGACCTCCTCTATCCCGACCCGTGGCGGAAGCGCCGGCACTGGAAGCGCCGCTTCGTCCAGGACGCGACGGTGGCGACGCTCGCCCGCCTGCTCGCCGACGGGGCCGCGTTCCGCTTCGCCTCGGACTGGGAGCACTACGCCGCCTGGACGCTGGAGCACCTCCTGCGCGCGCCCGCCTTCGAATGGACGGCCGAGTGCGCCGACGACTGGCGCAAGCCGTGGCAAGGCTTCACCCGCACCCGCTACGAGGCCAAGGCGATCCGCGAGGGCCGCACGCCCTGCTACCTGGTGTTCCGCCGTCGGCCGCGGCGGTGAGGCCGGGCGCGAAGCGAAGTGCCGTCGCGGGGCCCCGCATCCCTGTCCTCCCCAAGGGGGAGGGAACGCCGAACCGACACCCCGTGTTTGCGGCTCTAGCTGCTTGGTCGATCTCGCCCGATCGACATCGCTCGCCGATGCACCGCCGTTCGTCGAATGACGAGCCTGCGCCCTCCCCCCTTGTGGGTGAGGGGTGGGGAGGGAGCCACGATCTCTGCGCCTGCCGAACCGTTCAGCCGCCCCGCTTGGCCCAGGCCAGCGCCTGCTCCAACCGGTCGTTGCCCCAGAAGATCTCGCCGTCGGCCGTGACGAGGGTCGGCGCGCCGAACAGGCCGAGGCGCTGCGCCGCCTCGGTCTCCTCGCGCAGCCTCGCCTTCGCCACCGGCGTCGCCGCCTGCGCCAGCACGGCGTCCGCATCGACGCCGAGCCGGGCGAGGAGGTCGGCGATCACGGCGGGGTCGTCGATCGCACGCCCCTCCCCCAGCCCGGCCCGGAACACGGCGCGGCAGAACGCCTCGCCCCAGCCGGCGCCTTCTCCCGCCCCTTTGCCAGCCGCCTCGCCGGCGGCCGCTGCGTCGAGCCCGACCAGAGCGACCCGGGCGGCCAGCACGCTGCTCGCCGGGAACACCGGCGGGCGGACGACCGGCAGGCCGAGATCGGCGCACAGGCGCTCCAGATCCCGCCACATGTAGCGGCCCTTGGCCGGATAGATGACGAACGGCGAGGTGTCCCAACCCTGCGCCTTGAAGAGCGGCCCGAGCAGGAACGGCCGATATCGCACCGTGACCCCGGCCGCCGCCGCGAGCGGCCCGACCCGCATCAGCGCCGGATACGAATAGGTCGAGGCGAACTCGAACCACAGGTCGATCGCGGGCCGCCCGTTTCCCGCCGCCGCCGTCCCGGTCTCCCTCATGCCGCCCCCTCGTCGTGGTCACGGCCGCAACCATACGCCGAACCCGGCCCGCCCCGGCAATCCGCGGCGCTTTCCGGCCGCGGCCGGCGACGACGACGGCGCGGACGGATTGCCGCCACCGGTTCCACTTGCGAGTTCGGCGATCTTCGCTATAGTCCGCGTCGTCTGAGGACACCTCATAACGGTCTGAACGATCGGTTGGTGAGAGTGGGGCCCGCCCGGGACCCGCTCTTTTTTGTTACTTGCGGCCGGCCGCGTCGTCGTCGCCGTGCCACGACGTCCGGGCGAGACTTCGTCCGGGCGAGACTACATTCGGGCGACACTTCCGAAAGGATCCGCTGGTTCCCCTATGGCCGGTTCCGATATGACCGAGACGACCGAGAACGCGCCGACCGACAGCGCGCCGACCGACAGCGCGCCGACCGAGAGCGCATTGGACGAGCCGCGGCTGATCGCCGAGAGCGGGCTCGCCGCGCGGGTCGCCGCGATCGTCGTGCCGGTGCTCGGAACCCTCGGCTACCGGCTGGTGCGGGTGAAGGTCTCCGGGCTCGACGGCTGCACCGTGCAGGTGATGGCCGAGCGGCCCGACGGCACCATGCAGATCGACGACTGCGAGGCGGTGTCGCGCACCCTGTCGCCGATCCTCGACGAGATCGATCCGATCGATCGCGAATACCGGCTGGAGATCTCCTCGCCCGGCATCGACCGGCCGCTGGTGCGGCTGTGCGACTTCGCCCGTGCCCAGGGCCACGTCGCCAAGGTCGAGATGGCCGTGCCGGTCGGCGGCAAGAAACGCTTCAAGGGCAAGCTCGCCGGACTGGACGGTCAGACGGCGCGGCTCCATATCGAGGGCAGCGACGGCGCGCCGCAGGAGGTTCTCCTGCCGATTACCGACATGGCCGACGCCAAGCTCGTTCTCACCGACGCGCTGGTCGCCGAGGCGCTTCGCCGCGGCAAGGCGGACGAGAAGGAGGCGCGCCAGGAGCGGGCGGCGCGCCGCAAGGAACGCATTCAATCCCGCAAAGCGACCCAGGACGGAGCCGACCGGGCGAAGACGCCGGCGGCCCCGCGCCCCGACGGAGACTGACCCATGGCTGTCGTCAGCGCCAACAAGCTCGAGCTTCTGCAGATCGCGGACGCCGTCGCGCGCGAAAAGTCGATCGACCGCAGCATCGTCATCCAGGCCATGGAGGATGCGATCGCCAAGGCGGCGCGCTCGCGCTACGGCTCGGAGACCGACGTCCACGCCGAGATCGACCCGAAGAAGGGCGAGCTGCGTCTCGCCCGCCACATGCTGGTGGTCGAGGCGGTGGAGAACCCGGCGAACCAGATCAGCCTCGAGGACGCCCGCAAGCACAATCCCGCCGCCCAGGTCGGCGACACCATCGCCGACACGCTGCCGCCGCTCGAATACGGCCGCATCGCCGCCCAGTCGGCCAAGCAGGTGATCGTCCAGAAGGTGCGCGAGGCCGAGCGCGACCGGCAGTACCAGGAGTACAAGGACCGCATCGGCGACATCGTCAACGGCATCGTCAAGCGGGTCGAGTACGGCAACGTCGTCGTCGACCTCGGCCGCGGCGAGGCGATCGTGCGGCGCGACGAGATGCTGCCGCGCGAGGTCTTCCGCAACGGCGACCGCATCCGCGCCTACATCTACGACGTCCGCCGCGAGCCGCGCGGCCCGCAGATCTTCCTCTCCCGCACCCATCCGCAATTCATGGCCAAGCTGTTCACCCAGGAGGTGCCGGAGATCTACGACGGCATCGTCGAGGTGAAGGCCGTGGCCCGCGATCCGGGCTCGCGGGCCAAGATCGCCGTGATCTCGCGCGACTCGTCGGTCGACCCGGTCGGCGCCTGCGTCGGCATGCGCGGCTCGCGCGTGCAGGCCGTGGTGAACGAGCTGCAGGGCGAGAAGATCGACATCATCCCGTGGTCGCCGGACATCGCGACCTTCGTGGTCAACGCGCTCGCCCCCGCCGAGGTCGCCAAGGTGGTGCTCGACGAGGACAAGGAGCGCATCGCCGTCGTGGTGCCGGACCAGCAGCTGTCGCTCGCCATCGGCCGGCGCGGCCAGAACGTGCGGCTCGCCTCGCAGCTCACCGGCTGGGACATCGACATCCTCACCGAGCAGGAGGAGTCGGAGCGCCGCCAGGCCGACTTCGAAAAGCGTTCGAAGCTGTTCATGGAGGCCCTCAACGTCGACGAGGTGGTCGGCCAGCTGCTGGCGTCCGAGGGCTTCACCTCGGTCGAGGATCTCGCCGCCGTCGACGAGAAGGAGATCTCCTCGATCGAAGGCTTCGACGAGGAGACGGCGCAGGAGCTGCAGACCCGCGCCCGCGAGTATCTCGACCAGATCGAGGCCGAGTACGACGAGAAGCGCCGGGCGCTGGGCGTCGAGGACGAGGTCCGCGAGGTGCCGGGCGTGACCGGCCGGATGCTGGTCGCCTTCGGCGAGAACGGCATCAAGACGGTCGAGGATCTGGCCGGCTGCGCCACCGACGACCTCGCCGGCTGGACCGAGCGCAAGGACGGCGAGACCAAGCGCGAGGCCGGCATCCTGGACGGCTTCGAGCTGTCGCGCGACGACTGCGAGGCGATCGTCATGCAGGCCCGCCTCAAGGCCGGTTGGATCAGCGAGGAGGATCTGGCCCGGCCGTCCGAGGAGACCGACGAGGGCGCCGAGGGGATCGAGGGCGAGGCCGAGGACGAAGGCGAGGACGCCGGGGCGCCGCAGGCCTGACGGAGGACACGGATCGCGATGCTGGCCCGGATCGAGGTGGGCAACACCGACGAGACCTTGCTGGACGGCGGCCCGAAAGGGTCCGCCGCCGTGCGGGAGCGTCTGTGCGTGGCGACCCGCACGGTCCGGCCGATCGACGAGATGATCCGCTTCGTCGCCGGCCCGGACGGCCGGGTGGTGGCCGACATCAAGCGGAAGTTGCCGGGCCGCGGGGCCTGGGTGACGGCGGCCCGCGGGCCGCTGGTGACGGCGATCAAGCAGGGCGCCTTCAAGCGCGCCTTCAAGGGCAAGGCGACGACCGACGCCGGCCTCGCCGACGACACCGAGCGATTGCTGGAGCGCGCCGTCCTGGACGCGCTGTCCATCGCCCACAAGGCCGGCACCGTGGTGGCGGGCTACACCAAGGTCGAGACGGCGCTGACGTCGGGCGCCGCGGTCGGCCTGGTGCGGGCCCGCGACGCGAGCCCGGACGGGGTCCGCAAGGTCGACGCCCTGGCGGCGCGACGCCCCGCCGCGGCCGACCGGCCGCTACCGATCATTTGTTCGTTCGAATCCGTCGAATTGGATTTGGCACTCGCACGGACAAATGTGATACATGCTGCCCTTCTGCCCGGGCGCGCGAGCGAGGCGGTCCTGGGGCGTTGGCGCATGCTCGAAATGTTCCGAACGGGTGGCCCCGATCCGCGGGGCGACAGGCAGATGGCCGTGAACCCGGCCCGAGACTAGGATCGTAATGACTGATACCAAGAATCCTGGCGAGAAGACGTTGTCGGTCGCACAGCCGAAGACCCTGACGCTGAAGCGTCCCGGGGTCGAGCAGGGCGTGGTGCGCCAGAGCTTCAGCCACGGCCGCACCAAGGCGGTCGTCGTGGAGAAGGTGAAGCGCCGCCACGGTCCCGAGGGCAAGTCCGAGCCGACCTCGCCACCGCCGCAGCAGAGCAGCGCCCCGCGCCCGCAGCCGCCGCGCCCGCAGGGCGGCGGCACCGGCGGCGCGCCGCGGCCGCAGCAGGGCGGCGCCGGATCGCGCCCGCAAGGCGGCGCCGGTCCCCGTCCGCAGGGCGGCGGCTCGCGCTCGTCCGGCGTGGTGCTGCGCACCCTGACCGAGGAGGAGCGCTCCGCCCGCGCCCTGGCGCTCGCCGACGCCCGCGTCCGCGAGGCCGAGGAGCGCAAGATCGCCGAGGAGGAGGCCCGCCGCCGCAAGGAGCGCGAGCGCGCCGAGGGCGCCGAGCGCGAGGCCGCCGAGGCGCGCAAGCGCGAGGAGGACGAGCGCCGCCGCATCGAGGACGAGGCCAAGCGCAAGGCCGAGCAGGAGGCCAAGAAGCGGTTCGGCGACGACGAGCCCGCCAAGGCGGCGCCCGCCACGACGGCGTCGCCGCAGGCGCGGCCCGCGCCGGCGCGCCCGGCCGGCCGGCCGGCCGGCGGGGCGGCCCCGGGCACGACCCCGGTCAACGCCCGGACCGCCGTGCAGGAGCCCGACGAGGACGAGCGCCGCCCGGTGCGCCGCTCGGGCGCCGGCCCGGCCCGTCCGGCTCCGGCCCCCAAGCCGGCCAGCACCAAGGCCGGCCCCCAGAAGAATCGCGGCCGTCTGACCGTGGTCACGGCGCTCGACGCCGGCGAGGAACGCGAGCGCTCGGTCGCGGCGTTCCGGCGCCGCGTGCAGCGCCTGAAGGGCCACGCGTCGAACGAGCCGAAGGAGAAGCTCGTGCGCGAGGTGACGATCCCGGAGGCGATCACCATCCAGGAGCTCGCCAACCGCATGGCCGAGCGCGCCGTCGACGTGATCAAGCTGCTGATGAAGCAGGGCCAGATGGCCAAGATCACCGACACGATCGACGCCGACACGGCCCAGCTGATCGCCGAGGAGCTCGGCCACACGGTCAAGCGCGTCTCGGAAGCCGACGTCGAGGAGGGCCTGTTCGACGTCGCCGACGCCGCCGAGGATCTGGTGCCGCGGCCGCCGGTCGTGACCATCATGGGCCATGTCGACCACGGCAAGACGTCGCTGCTCGACGCCATCCGCCACGCCAACGTGGTGGCCGGCGAGGCGGGCGGCATCACCCAGCACATCGGCGCCTACCAGGTGACGGCGCCGTCCGGCGCCAAGATCACCTTCATCGACACGCCCGGCCACGCCGCCTTCACGGCGATGCGCGCCCGCGGCGCCAAGGTGACGGACGTCGTCGTGCTGGTGGTCGCGGCCGACGACGGCGTGATGCCGCAGACCGTCGAGGCGATCCAGCACGCCAAGGCCGCCAAGGTTCCGCTGATCGTCGCCATCAACAAGATCGACAAGCCCGACGCCAAGCCGGAGCGGGTCCGCACCGAGCTCCTCCAGCACGAGGTGCAGGTCGAGACCTTCGGCGGCGAGACCCTCGAGGTCGAGGTGTCGGCCAAGCAGAAGACCAATCTCGACAAGCTGCTCGACATCATCGGGCTGCAGTCGGAAATCCTCGAGCTGAAGGCCAATCCGGACCGCCCGGCCGAAGGCACCGTGATCGAGGCCAAGCTCGACCGCGGCCGCGGCCCGGTGGCGACCGTGCTGGTCCAGCGCGGCACCCTCAAGGTCGGCGACATCGTCGTCGCCGGCGCCGAATGGGGCCGGGTGCGCGCGCTCGTCTCCGACACCGGCAAGCCGATCGACACGGCCGGCCCGTCGGTTCCGGTCGAGGTGCTCGGCTTCAACGGCACGCCGGAGGCGGGCGACCGCCTCGCCGTCGTCGAGAACGAGAGCCGCGCCCGCGAGGTGACCGACTACCGGGCGCGTCAGAAGCGCGAGAAGCAGGCGGCCCGCGCGAGCGGCATGCGCGGCTCGCTCGAGCAGATGATGAGCCAGCTCAAGACCTCGGGCCAGAAGGAATTCCCGCTGGTCATCAAGGGCGACGTGCAGGGCTCGATCGAGGCGATCGTCGGCGCGCTGGAGAAGCTCGGCACCGACGAGGTGGCGGCCCGCGTGCTCTTGTCGGGCGTCGGCGGCATCACCGAGTCCGACGTGACGCTCGCCGAGGCCTCGAACGCCGCGATCATCGGCTTCAACGTGCGCGCCCACAAGGAGGCGCGCGAGGCGGCCGAGCGGCTCGGCATCGAGATCCGCTACTACAACATCATCTACGACCTCGTGGACGACGTGAAGAAGGCCATGTCCGGCCTGCTGGCGCCGACCACGCGCGAGACGATGCTGGGCAACGCCTCGATCCTGCAGGTCTTCAACATCACCAAGGTCGGCAAGGTGGCCGGCTGCCGGGTCACCGACGGCGTCGTCCAGCGCGGCGCCAATGTCCGCCTGATCCGCGACAACGTGGTGATCCACGAAGGCAAGCTCGGCCAGCTCAAGCACCTCAAGGACGACGTCCGCGAGGTCACGTCCGGCCACGAATGCGGCATGTCGTTCGAGAACTACCAGGACATCCGGGTCGGCGACGTGATCGAGTGCTACCGGCTCGAGACGGTGCAGCGCTCGCTGTAGGTGATTTCATCGAGGATCGGGCGTGCCCGGCATTGTCCGCCGGGCACGCGTTTCCGTATCGCAGCGTCGTGGACGACACCCTCGCCTCCCCTCCTCCGGTATGGGACGGACGGAGACCGGGGGCGCCGCGACGCACAGCCGGCGCAGGTTCGATTCCCGCGCCACCGGCAAGAAGACCATGGCCAAGCATCATCACACCCGTGACCAGGGCGCCGGCCCGTCGCAGCGCGCGTTGCGCGCCGGCGAGCTGATTCGGCACGCCGTCGCCGAGATTCTCCAGCGCGGCGACGTGCACGACCCGGTGCTCGAGACGCATCTGATCACCGTGCCCGAGGTGCGCATGTCGCCCGACCTGCGCCTCGCCACCATCTACGTCATGCCGCTCGGCGGCAGCGACGAGAAGCCGGTGCTCGAGGCGCTGGAGCGCAACAGGAAATACCTGCGCGGCGAGATCGCCCACCGGGTGAACCTCAAATTCGCGCCGGACATCCGCTTCCGCATCGACGACCGCTTCGCCGAGGCCGCCCGCATCGACGGCCTGCTGCGCTCGCCTGCCGTGAAGCGCGATCTGGACGGCGCCGACCAGGACAACAAGAGCGACGACGAATGACGCCCGACATCGCCGAAGACGACATCCCGCCCGCAGGGGCGGCCGCCCTCGCGCCCGACGCCCGCCCGGTCTCCGACGCCGGCCGGACCGACGCCGCGCCGCAGGGTCATGCCGCCCCGCAGGGCGAGGAGCGGCCGCGCCGCGAGCGCGGGCCGCAGAAGAAGCGCGACAAGCGCGACGTCCACGGCTGGCTCGTCCTCGACAAGCCGGTCGGCATGACCTCGACGCATGCCGTGTCGATCGCCAAGCGGCTGTTCTCGGCCAAGCGCGCCGGCCACGCCGGCACGCTCGACCCGCTCGCCTCGGGCTGCCTGCCGATCGCGCTCGGCGAGGCGACCAAGACGGTCATGTTCGTGATGGACGGCCGCAAGCGCTACGAGTTCACGGTGCGCTGGGGCGAGGAGCGCGACACCGACGACGCCGAGGGCCGGGTGGTGGCCGAGAGCGCCGACCGCCCGACCGTCGAGGCGATCCGGGCCGTGCTGCCGCGGTTCACCGGCACGATCGAGCAGGTGCCGCCGCGCTACTCGGCGATCAAGATCGAGGGCGAGCGCGCCTACGACATCGCCCGCGACGGCGAGACCGTCGAGCTCAAGGCGCGGCCGGTCGAGATCCACACGCTGGAGCTGATCGATACGCCGGACACCGACCATGCCGTGTTCGCGGCCGAGTGCGGCAAGGGCACCTATGTGCGAGCGATCGCCCGCGACATGGGCCGCCTGCTCGGCTGCCGCGGCCACGTCTCGGCGCTGCGCCGCACCGCCGTCGGCCCGTTCGCCCGCGAGGACATGATTCCTCTGGCGGAACTGCAGGCGGTGTGCGATAGAGCCGCGGTTGGCGAGGGAAGCCTCGCCGACACCCTTCTGCCTGTCTCGACCGCGCTGGACGACATCCCGGCGCTGGCCGTCAGTCGGGCGGACGCGGCCAGGCTCCAAAGGGGCCAGGCCGTTCTGGTGCGCGGGCGGGACGCCCCCATCGTCCACGGCATCGTGTCCGTGACCGTCTCGGGCCAGCTCCTGGCCCTCGCCGACATGGACCGTGGCGAGATCGTCCCCAAGCGCGTGTTCAACCTCGCCGGCCTGCATGGCAGAGCCGGCCGAAAGCAAGGTGTTTGACCCGATGTCGATCACGACCGCCCGCAAGGCCGAACTGATCACCGCCCACGGAATCAAGGCCGGCGACACCGGCTCGCCCGAGGTCCAGATCGCGATCCTCTCCGAGCGCATCGCCAACCTGACCGAGCACTTCAAGACCCACACCAAGGACAACCACTCCCGGCGTGGCCTCCTGAAGCTCGTGTCGCAGCGCCGCCAGCTCCTCGACTATCTCAAGCGGACCGAAGAGAGCCGCTACAAGGCGATCATCGAGAAGCTCGGCATCCGTCGCTGAGCGGGTTTTCTCGCGGGCCGATCCCGCCGGCGGACGAGAGCCGCCGATCCGGGACGAGTCCGCCGGCGGGCCGTGCCCGCCCGACGACACGGTGCGGCGCTGGCCGCCGCGCCGACACCGCCCCGGTCCCGGCACGCGGGACATGGCGGGCGGAAGGCGACCGAAAGGTCCGGAGCGCAGCGAATTCGGTCGGAGTGGCGCTCCGGCGGCGGGACCGAACGGTCCGGGACCACTGGTTCGGAAGCGAGCCGGTTCGGCCCCCCGACAGGTCCGAGACGCCGTGCCGAATGCGGCGGCCCGTCGCCGCCGACCGAGCCGGGCGAGGCCGCCCGGCGAACGCTGGAGATCGCCATGGCAGGATCGCCGGACGCTGTCGCGGGTCGCGCCTTCGGGCGCGCGCGGCAGCCTCTCGCCGTCTTGCTCATGGCTGTCCGAGGCATCCCCCAAACCATGAGAGAAGACCAAGATGTTCGACAAGCATAGCGTGGAGATCGACTGGGCCGGCCGCAAGCTCGTGCTGGAGACCGGCCGGATCGCCCGTCAGGCGGACGGCGCCGTCCTCGCCACTTACGGCGAGACCACGGTGCTGGCCACCGTGGTGGCCGAGAAGACGCCGCGCCCCGGCATCGACTTCATGCCGCTGACCGTGAACTACCAGGAGAAGACCTACGCGGCGGGCCGCATCCCTGGCGGCTTCTTCAAGCGCGAGGGCCGGCCGACCGAGAAGGAGACGCTCACCTCGCGGCTGATCGATCGTCCGATCCGGCCGCTGTTCGCCGACGGCTGGCGCAACGACACCCAGGTGATCGTGACGACGATGTCGCACGACCTGGAGAACGATCCCGACATCGTCGCGATGGTGGCGGCCTCGGCCGCGCTGACCATCTCGGGCATCCCCTTCATGGGCCCGATCGGCGCCGCCCGCGTCAGCTTCATCAACGGCGAGTTCGTCCTCAATCCGCAGCTCGACGAGATGACCGAGAGCCAGCTCGACCTCGTCGTGGCCGGCACTCAGGACGCCGTGCTGATGGTCGAGTCCGAGGCCAAGGAGCTCCCCGAGGAGGTGATGCTCGGCGCCGTGATGTTCGGCCACCGGCACTTCCAGCCGGTCATCGAGGCGATCATCCGGCTCGCCGAGAAGGCCGCCAAGGAACCGCGCGACCTGGTCACGGAGGACAACTCCGAGATCGAGAAGGAGATGCTGGCGATCGTCGAGCAGGATCTCCGCGCGGCTTACGCGATCCCGCAGAAGCAGGAGCGCTACAAGGCCGTGGACGCCGCCAAGGCCAAGGTGAAGGCACACTTCTTCCCCGAGGGCGAGACGCCGCGCTACGACGAGCTGCGCGTCAAGGGCGTGTTCAAGGCGCTCGAGGCCAAGATCGTCCGCTGGAACATCCTCGACACCGGCCGCCGCATCGACGGCCGCGACGTGAAGACGGTGCGTCCGATCGAGGCCGAGGTCGGCGTGCTGCCGCGCACCCACGGCTCGGCGCTGTTCACTCGCGGCGAGACGCAGGCGCTCGTCGTCGCGACGCTCGGCACCGGTGAGGACGAGCAGTTCATCGATGCGCTGGAGGGAACCTACAAGGAAACCTTCATGCTGCACTACAACTTCCCGCCCTTCTCGGTGGGCGAGACGGGCCGCATCGGCTCGCCCGGCCGGCGCGAGATCGGCCACGGCAAGCTCGCCTGGCGCGCCATCCGGCCGATGCTGCCGCTCAAGCACGAGTTCCCCTACACGATCCGGGTCGTCTCGGAGATCACCGAGTCGAACGGCTCGTCCTCGATGGCGACCGTGTGCGGCACCTCGCTCGCGTTGATGGACGCCGGCGTGCCGCTGCGCGCGCCGACCGCCGGCATCGCCATGGGCCTGATCCTCGAGGGCGAGCGCTTCGCGGTGCTCACCGACATCCTCGGCGACGAGGACCATCTCGGCGACATGGACTTCAAGGTGGCCGGCACCGAGAAGGGCGTCACCTCGCTGCAGATGGACATCAAGATCGCCGGCATCACCGAGGAGATCATGCGGATCGCCCTCGCTCAGGCGAAGGACGGCCGGCTGCACATCCTCGGCGAGATGTCGAAGGCGCTCACCTCGGCCCGCGCCCAGCTCGGCGAGCACGCGCCGCGCATCGAGATGTTCTCGATTCCCGTCGACAAGATCCGCGAGGTGATCGGCTCGGGCGGCAAGGTGATCCGCGAGATCGTCGAGAAGACCGGCGCCAAGATCGACATCCAGGACGACGGCACCGTCAAGGTCGCCTCGGCCAACGGCGAATCGATCCGCGCCGCGATCAACTGGATCAAGTCGATCGCCTCGGAGCCCGAGGTCGGCCAGATCTACGAGGGCACGGTCGTCAAGGTGATGGACTTCGGCGCCTTCGTGAACTTCTTCGGCTCCAAGGACGGCCTCGTCCACATCAGCCAGCTCGCCTCGCGGCGCGTCCAGAAGGTCACCGAGGTCGTCAAGGAAGGCGACAAGGTGAAGGTGAAGCTCTTGGGCTTCGACGAGCGCGGCAAGGTCCGCCTGTCCATGCGGGTGGTCGACCAGGAGACCGGCGAGGATCTCGAGGCCAAGCAGAAGGCCGAGGGCCACAAGGACGAGCAGCCGCGCGAGGCCGGCGAGTAATCGCCACCGCTGCGTCGGTTCACCGACCCCGAGCATGCGACAGGGCGGCCCACGGGCCGCCCTGTTTCGTTATCAGCTGATGCGATCGTCGTTCTCGCGACCTGCGCCTCGCTTCACCTCTCCCCAGCGGGGAGAGGTCGGGGCTCGCGCGACGGCGCGAGCTCCGGGTGAGGGGGGACTGCCTTCTCGATGATCCAACCGGCGTCGGCACCCCCTCACCTCAGCCCTCTCTCCCCGCCGGGGAGAGGGAGCCGCGCCGCGGCGTCGGAGGAGGCCCGTACCACCGTCACCATGCGGCCGACCCGTGCGTCGGGGAATCTGTGCCCAGGCTGCCGCGACGGACGAGCCCGTGCGCCGGCGAGCGCCGCGGGCCGGCTTACCCCAGCGCGTCGAGCAAACTCTCGTCGCCACGGCGCTGGTGCCAGCCGTCGAACCAGACGAGGTCGCGCAGCGGCAGGCGAGGCAGCCAGCCGGCGGTCTCCAGCTCGGGCTTCGCGTAGAAATGCGAGACCTTGCCGATGCAGAGATAGGCCACAGGCTGGATGCGCGGCGGGATGCCGAGCGCGTTGCGCAGATCGTCGTAGCGCACGATCGACACCCAGCCGAGCCCGAGATTCTCGGCCCGTGCCGCGAGCCACAGGGTCTGCACGGCACACACGGCGCTGTAGAGGTCCATCTCGGGCTGATGGGTGCGGCCGATCACGACCGGGCCGGTGCGCTCGCGGTCGCAGGTGATGCACAGACCGACCGGCGCCTCGAGAATCCCTTCCAGCTTGAGCTTGCGATAGGTCGCGGCGCGGCCGCCGTCGAACATGTCGGCCGCCTCGTCGTGCGCGGTCGCGAAGGCGGCGTGGACCTTCTGCTTCACGGCGGGATCGCGGACCACGATGAAGTCCCACGGCTGCATGAAGCCGACCGACGGCGCGTGATGGGCGGCGTCGAGCAGGCGTGCCAGAACCTCGTCGGGAATCGGGTCGGGCAGGAACTGGCCGCGCACGTCGCGCCGCGTCGCGATGCAGCGATAGACGGCGTCGCGCTCCTCCTCGGAGAAGTCGGCGTTCTGCTGCACGGTCGCGTCCATGATGTCCTCGTCGAAACGCGCGCCGCCGTGTCCGGCCGCGGCGGCGGAACGAGCATCATAGCGTGATTTGCTCGCCCGACGACCCTCCCGGGACACGCAATCCGGCCCCGCCGAGACGACGCGCCGACGCGTGTCACTCGTGCGCGCGCACCGCGAGCGGCGTCGGATAGGGCTCGACGCGCAGCGATTCGTGGGCGAGCAGCCCGACCTTTTGACGCGGCGCCTGCTCCAGTTCCCCGGTCGCCGCCTTGCGCACCGCGTATTGCCAGGCGGTGAGCTCACCGCGGGCCTTCAGCGCCCGCGCCACCGTGCCGGCATCGCGGCCGCCCAGCGCATCGAGCTCGGCGTCGGAGAGACCGATGACGATCTCGTCCTTGACGGTGACGATCTTGAACAGCGTGGTCATGGACGTCTCCGGGAGCTTCGCCTGGGCGTGCAGCGTGCGAAGATCGGGCGTGCGAATCTCGGTCGCGCTCTGGGCCGCGGCCGGACCGGCCGTCACGGGCGCCGCGGCCGTGGCGGCGAGGCCGGCGACGAGGCGCCGGCGGACGATGTCGGGCATGGAATCTTCCCCACGGAACGAATGCGGCGCGGGCCGCGTGACCGGGCGTGTCGCCGGCGAGACGTGACAAGGCCGTCCCGGGTCTTCGTCGCGGCGCGTCGGCGGGAGGTTCAGGAGAACCGCCGCGCTCCTCGTCGCGACCCCTCGCGGGGCGGCGGCCGTCAGCCGAGCGCCGGGATACGGACGCCACCGTCCGGACCGGTGTCGAGCGGCACCACGGCCGTCACGGCACCGAGCGGCAGCGGTCCGTAGAGGTGCGGGAAGAGATCGCCGCCGCGCGACGGCTCGAAGCGCAGCGCCTGGCCGAGCGCCGCGGTGGCGACCGCGACCAGCACCAGGTCGTGCTGCCCCGAAAAATGCTTGCGGGCCGTCTCGGCGAGCTGGGCCGCGGTCGAGAAATGGATGAAGCCGTCGGCGAGATCGACCGGCGCCCCCTTGAACACGCCGCACGCCTCGGCCTCGCGCCACAGCGCCGCCGGGCAGATCTTGTACACGCTCGCGTCCACCGGGCTCATCGATTCTCCTCGTCTGCCGCCCCTGATAACGGCGCAACGTCCGGCACGCGAGCCCGGCCGCCGCGGGTCCGGGCTGCGGCCGACCGCCGCGCGGCCGGCGGCTGCACCGACGCGAACCAGGGCCGCGGTACCGCGTTGAGGCTCGGATGGGCTCTGCCGCCCGCGCCTGCGTCGCGCCGGTGCGCCGGGCCGAGACACCATCGTCACCGGAACCGTCATGCGCCGCATTCTCGTCCTGCTCAACGCCCGTGCCGGCACCGTCGTCGACTGCGGCGCCGAGACCGTGACGGCGGCGCTCGCCGCGCTCGGGGAGGGCGGGCGCGAGGTCGACGTCCATCTGGTCGCCCCCAAGGGGATGCCGGCCGCCATCGCCGAGGCCGCCCGCACGTCGCACGACGCCCTGGTGGTCGGCGGCGGTGACGGCAGCGTCAACCTCGCCGCCCGGGCGCTGGCCGGCACCGGCAAGGTTCTGGGCGTGCTGCCCTTCGGCACCATGAACCTGCTCGCCCGCGATCTCGGCATGCCGGCCGGCATCGACGCCGCCGTGGCGGCGCTGACGTCGGCGACACCCGCCGACATCGACCTCGCGACGCTCGACGGAAGGCCGTTCCACTCGCTCTCCGGCATCGGCTTCTTCAGCCAGATGGCACGCGCCCGCGAGGAAGCCCGCGGCCACTCGCTCGGGCGCTTCCTCGGAGTCGCATGGGCGGCCCTCAAGGCGCTGCGCCGCAGCGGCCGGTTCCGCTTCGAGGTGGCGCTCGACGGCCACCGCGAGATCGTCGACGCCCACGCCGTGCTGGTCACCAACAACCGCTTCGGTCCCGACTGGCGCCGCCCGCGGCTCGACGAGGGGCTTCTCGAGGTCCACATCGCCGAGGACGCCAGCACGCTCGGCCTCGCGCGCGCCGGCGCCGACCTGCTCACCGGCGGTTGGCGCGACAATCCCGGCATCCGCAGCGTCACGGCCCGCGAGGTGACGATCGCGCATGTCCGCCGCCGCGCCTGGACGGCGACCGACGGCGAACTCGTCCGCGCCGCGGTGCCGCTGCATTACGGCGTCGTGCCGCGCGCCCTGACGATCCTGAAGGCGCCGACCGAGAGGCCGCCGACCACGGCCGTGCGGGCCGACGCCGGGGCGGATACGGCCGGCGAAGCGGAGCCTGACGGCGGCGGGTGGCGGGACATGGAACGAGGGGTTTCGGCGCGGGCCGCCCGGCCGGCCCGAGCGGCCGACGCCGCGTCGTGCCGAGGCGCGATCGCCGGCACGGGACATCGACGGGCCTGGACGTCGACGTCGCACGCCGTCGCGGAGATTGCCGCCGAGGCTGCGAAAACCGCTGTCGCAATCCCGTCGCGGTCGGCTTGCCATCCGCCCGGTGAGCCTCTATAACCGCCCCCGCTCGCCGATGCCCCGGGGCCCTGCCCCGGCATCGTGCTTCTCGCGGGCACGCCCAGGTAGCTCAGTTGGTAGAGCACGTGACTGAAAATCACGGTGTCGGTGGTTCGATTCCGCCCCTGGGCACCACGTAAGCCTTCAAGAATCCGCTTCAGATCGAAATCCGCCCCGGGCGGATCGCGTTCGATTCTGCGCCGGTCTCCCGTCGGGGACGGCCGTGGGCAGGAACCGCTCGGCGGCGCGATGGCGTGCCGGATCGGGCGCACCCGTTCGAGCGCGCCCGGCCCTCTCGCGGGCGGCGCCGCGCGGCGAACCGTGGTCGTGCGCGGAGAGGAGAGCGCCACGTTCGCGACGCCACGCGGACCGACGCGCTCGCTGTCAAGGTCTGCATGTGGCGAGGAGGTGGTACAGCTGGGTGGACTCGAACCACCGACCTCCTGATCCACAGTCAGGCGCTCTAACCAACTGAGCTACAGCTGCACGGCCGTTCGCGGTGCGGCACCGGCGAGCGCGCGGAACCTAGGCGGAGACGGTTTTTTTTGCAAGCCGGACGAGGTGCCGTCCGGGTTTGCGCGATGGTCGCCCGGGACGGGCGCTCTTTCGATCGGCCGACCGGCGGCGCTCAGGCGGCGCGGCTGGCGACCGGAGCCAAGACACGCGGGTCGGGACCGCGCGGATCGGCGCCGCGCTCGGTCGCGCGGGCGTGGGCGAGGTTGACGGCATCGACCGAGCGGGAGATCGCCGTCCACAGGCCGACGATCTCGGCGGCCGCCGCCGAGGTCGGATCGACCTCCGGGGCCGAGGCGCCGGCGGCGAGCGACAGGGCGAAGCCGGCGCGCTGGGTGATCTGTCCGGACCACACCGGAATGCCGAGCTTGTCGAGGTGGTTGCGGGCATAGGCGACGACCGGCGACTCCTTGTCGTCGCGGCGCGCCGGCGCGGCGTTCATCACCACGGCATAAGGCTTGTTGCGGTCCTGCGCGGTCTTCACGGTCTCGCGCACCGCATGGAGATCGAACAGCCCGGGCCGGGCCGGGATCACCACCAGGGTCGAGGCGCGGATCGCCTCGGACACCACCACCCACATGGTCGGCGGGGTGTCGATGAAGACGAAGTCGTAGCCCTCCATCATGGCGACGGCCAGGAGGCCGTCGACCCCGCGGGCCGCGCTCTTGACGACCGGCTTGCCGTCCGGCCGCAGCGACTGCCAGAGCGTCAGCGAGCCCTGCGGGTCGGCGTCGATGAGCAGGCAGCGATGCCCGGCGAGGTGCGCCGTGGCCGCGAGGTGCGCGGTGAGCGTGCTCTTCCCTGCGCCGCCCTTGCGAGACGCAAAGGTAATGACGTTCATGGGGTTCTCCTCGGCTGCCTGGATCGAGCCTGAGGGGAACATGGTTAACAGCCGGTAAACGGCTGTGGGGTGTGGGTTTTTCAGGGGATTCGCACGGCGCGTCGAGCGATCGGTCGGCGGCCCCCGCGCCGGAGTCGCCACGGATTCGCCACGAATTCCAAATTCTTGCCGCAATCGCGAAAGGGCCTCTTAACACGTTTGGAGTAGCCGCTCGCGACGCCCGGCGGAGGCGGCGCGATTGTCCCGCGGGCGCTGGCGGTTACGCCGAATCACCGGGGTCGCGGCGGCCCGCGGGTCGCAGGGCGCCGTCGCCTGCCAGACGCCGCGGGTCGACGTCGCAGATCGGACGTCGCAGATCGGACGGCGCAGATCGGACGGCGCGCCCGGGATGCCGGACCCGTCCGGCGCCGTGCGGAGCCCCGGCCTGGAACCGGGATCGGGGGGCACCGGCGGCGACGGGGCGGAACGGCGACCCGCGGCGACACACGGCTCGGCTGCGACCGCTGCGCGTTTCTACGGACATCATGTCACAGCGATTCACCTTCGGATGGTTCATATACCCCGAAGGCGTGCTCCGGAGGATCATCGAGATGTCGGCCATGAGACTCGCGATCGCTCGACTCGCGACCCGCTCGTGGCGTCCCACGGCCGCGCGGCCGCATCCGAACCCGTGTCGCGCGGGGACGTGATGCGGCTGGCGCTGATCACGCTGCTTCCGCTGCTCGGTGCCGTTCTGCCGCCGCTCGTCGCCCGGGCCGGCCGCGACGCCTGCACGGCCGTGGCCGCCGGCGTGACGCTCGCCGCGCTCGCCGTGCTGGCGACCGCGGCCCCCGCCGTGATCGACGGCGACATCGTGCAGGCCGGCACCGCCTGGGTGCCGCGCCTCGGCCTGTCGTTCCGCTTCTTCCTGGACGGGCTCGGCCTGTTCTTCGCCGCCCTGATCCTCGGCATCGGCCTGCTGATCATCGTCTATGCCCGCGCCTATCTGGGGCGCGACGAGCCGGTCGGCCGCTTCCTCGCCTATCTGCTGCTGTTCCAGGGCGCGATGGTCGGCATCGTGATCAGCGACAACGTGCTGCTGCTGGTCGTGTTCTGGGAGCTGACCAGCCTCTCCTCGTTCCTGCTGATCGGCTGGTGGCATCGGACGCCGGAGGGCCGCCAGGGCGCCCGCATGGCGCTGGTCGTCACCGGCGGCGGCGGCCTGCTGCTGATGGCCGGCATGCTGCTGCTCGGCAAGGCGGCCGGCTCCTACGAACTCTCCGAGATTCTTCTGCGCGGCGAGGCGGTGAAGAGCTCGCCGCTCTACCTGCCGATCCTGCTCTTGGTGCTCGGCGGCGCCTTCACCAAGTCGGCGCAGTTTCCGTTCCACTTCTGGCTGCCGCATGCCATGGCGGCGCCGACGCCGGTGTCGGCTTATCTGCATTCCGCCACGATGGTGAAGGCCGGCGTCTTCCTGCTGGCGCGGCTGTGGCCGGTGCTCGCCGGCACCGAGGCGTGGTTCTATCTCGTCACCGCGACCGGGCTGATCACCATGCTGGTCGGCGCCTTCATCGCGTTGTTCAAGACCGACCTGAAGGCGATTCTCGCCTACTCGACCGTCAGCCATCTCGGGCTGATGACCATGCTGCTCGGCTTCGGCACACCGCTCGCCGCGCTCGCTTGCGTGTTCCACATCCTCAATCACGCGACCTTCAAGGCGGCGCTGTTCATGGGCGCCGGCATCGTCGACCACGAGACCGGCACGCGCGACATCCGTCAGCTCGGCGGGCTCGCGCGACTGATGCCGATCACGGCCGGGCTGGCGCTGGTCGCGACCGCCTCGATGGCCGGCCTGCCGCTGTTCAACGGCTTTCTCTCGAAGGAGATGATGCTGGAGGCGGCCTGGCACACGCCCTTCGCGGGCCTCGCCTGGCCGGTGCCGCTCGCCGCGACGATCGCGGCGCTGCTCTCGGTCGCCTACTCGGCGCGCTACGGCATCGGCGTGTTTCTCGGGCGGCCCCGCGCCGCGCTGTCGCATCCTCCGCACGATCCACCGGCCGGCATGTGGCTGCCGGTCGCCGTGCTGATCGTCCCCGTGATCGCCATCGGGATCGCGCCGCAGTCCGTCGCCGGCGGCATCGTGGCGCTCGTCGGTCAGGCGACCATCGGCGCGGCGGCGCTGCCCGACATCCATCTCGCGCTCTGGCACGGCGTCACGCCGGCCCTGGTGATGAGCCTCGTTGCCTTCGCGGGCGCCGTGCTGCTCTACGCGATGCTCGGACCGGTGAGCCGCCTGCACAAACGCCTCGCCCGGCCCGACGCCAAGGCGGCGTTCGACGCCGTGGTGGCGGCGACCGTGCTGGCCTGCCGCAAGGCGACGGCGAGGCTGCACACCGAGTCGCTGCCGCGCTATCTCGGCGTCATCACCGTCACGGTGCTCGCGGTCGGCGCGGTCGGCTATCTCGGCGGCACGCATGCGCCGGGCGCGCGGCCCGTGCTCGCGGCGTCGCTGCCGGCCGTGGTTGCCTTCGTGCTGCTCGCGGCGACGAGCCTCGCGGTGCCCGCCGTGCACGGCCGCCGCCTGCTCACTTTGGTGCTCACCAGCGTGGTCGGGCTCGTCGTCTCGCTCGCGTTCCTGCAGTTCTCGGCGCCCGACCTCGCCCTGACCCAGATCACCGTCGAGGTGGTGGCGACGATCCTGCTCCTGCTCGCCCTCGAGCTCCTTCCGAAGCGCACGCCGCGCGAGGCCGGCCGCGGGCGCCTCGTCCGCGACGGCGTGATCGCGGGCGCGGCCGGGCTGGGCGCCGCTGCCCTCGCCTTCGCCGTGATGACGCGCGACGGGACGACGATCTCGGACTATCACGTCGCCCAGGCGAAGCCCGGCGGCGGCGGCACCAACATCGTCAACGTGATTCTCGTCGACTTCCGCGGCTTCGACACGTTCGGCGAGATCATCGTGCTGTCGATCGCGGCACTCGCCATCGTGGCGCTGCTCGACACCGCCCTGAAGGGCGCCGCCGCGCGCCGGCTCGATACGCTGAAGCGCAGCGTCCAGGCGGCCGACGCGCACCCGACCGTGCTGGTCGTCGTCGCGCGCGCGCTGCTGCCGCTCGCCCTCACGGTCGGCGTCTACATTTTTTTGCGCGGGCACAATCTGCCGGGCGGAGGGTTCATCGCCGGCCTGGTCGTCGCCATCGCGCTGATCATGCAGTACATGGCCTCCGGCTTCGACTGGACGGCGTCGCGCCGCCGCTTCGACGGCCACGCGCTGATCGGCGCCGGCGTGCTGGTCGCCGGGCTGACCGGGCTCGGCGCGCTCGCCTTCGCGCGGCCGTTCCTCACCAGCTCCTACGGCTATTTCCACGTGCCGCTGATCGGCGAGATCGAGCTCGCCACCGCGATGCTGTTCGACACCGGCGTGTTCCTCGCCGTGGTCGGCACCGTGGTGCTGTCGCTCGCCCGCATCGCGCTGGTGCAGCGCCGGGCCGAGCGCGCGCCGCCCACGAAGGTGCCTGGTGCACCCGCGCCGAAGCGCGACGCTGCGCCGGCCGCGGCGGCCCCGCTCGCCGGAACGGAGGCCTGAATGGAGTTTCTCGTCGCCGCCTCGATCGGCATCCTCACCGCGGTCGGCGTCTATCTGTTGCTGCGGGCGCACAGCTTCCCGGTGATCATCGGCACCGTCTTCCTGTCCTATGCCGTGAATCTGTTCCTGTTCGCCATGGGCCGCCTGGTGATCGACAAGCCGCCCATCATCGACAAGGCCGCGACCGCCTACTCGGATCCGCTGCCGCAGGCGCTGGTGCTGACCGCGATCGTGATCTCGTTCGGCATGACGGCCCTGATCGTCGTGCTGGCGCTGCGCGGCTATCTGGAGACAGGCACCGACCGGGTCGACGGCGGTCGCGACGACGACGCTCCCGTCATCGACCGCGCCGGAGAGCGGCCGTGATGATGATCACGTCGAAGAGCCCCGCTCGCGATCACCTCACCTCTCCCCGCCGCGCGGGGAGAGGGAACCCCGGCCGCTCCGGCCCGACTCGCTTCGGAGCGCCGGCATGACCCCGCCCCTGCCCTCGCCTGCGATCGCCGCGATCGCGTTGCCGATCGTGCTGCCGGCGCTCGTCGCCGCCACGCTCGTGCTGTTCTTCCGCGGCCGCAGGTCCGTGCAGCGCGTCGTCTCGATCGGGGCGACGGCCGCCCTGCTCGCGATCGCCCTCGGCCTCTATGCGGTGGCCCGCGACGGCGCCGTCGCGCCCTATTATCTCGGCCACTGGCCGGCGCCGTTCGGCATCGTGCTGGTGCTCGACCGGCTCTCCGCCACCATGCTGGTGCTGACGGCGGGCCTCGGCCTCGCGGTCGCGCTCTATGCGCTCGGCGGCTGGGACATGCGCGGGCGGCACTTCCACGCACTCCTGCAGTTCCAGCTGATGGGACTGAACGGCGCCTTCCTGACCGGCGACGTGTTCAACCTGTTCGTCTTCTTCGAGGTGATGCTGATCGCCTCCTACGGCCTGATGCTGCACGGCGGCGGCGCGCGGCGTCTCACCGCCGGCCTCTCCTATGTCGCCGTCAATCTCACCGGCTCGACCCTGTTCCTGTTCGCGGTCGGTCTCATCTACGCCGTCACCGGCACGCTCAACCTGGCCGACCTCGCCGACAAGGTGGCGACGGTGGCGCCGGGCGACGTCGCGATCCTGCGCACCGGCGGCCTGCTGCTGCTCGTGGTGTTCGCCCTGAAGGCCGCGCTGGTGCCGCTGCACTGGTGGCTGCCCGGCGCCTACGGGGCCGCGCCCGGACCCGTGGCGGCGCTGTTCATGATCATGACCAAGGTCGGCGCCTATTCGCTCCTGCGCGTCTGCGTGCTGGTGTTCGGCGTCGAGGCGGGCGCGCTCGCCGATCTCGCGGCGCCCTTCGTGCTGCCGGCCGCCCTGGCGACGCTCGTGATCGGCGCCGCCGGCGTGCTGGCGAGCCGCACGCTCTCGGCGCTCGCCTGCTTCGCCGTCGTCTGGTCGATGGGCTCGCTGCTGGTCGCCCTCGGCCTGTTCGATCGCGGCGGCGTCGCGGCCGGGCTCTATTATCTCGTCCACTCGACGGTCGCGGGCGCCGCCCTGTTCCTGCTGGTCGACCTCCTCGCCCCGCTGCGCGGTCGCGCCGTGGACCGCATCTCCACGACCCCACCGCTGCCGTCGGCCGCGCTCCTCGCCGGCCTGTTCTTTGCCGCCGCGATCGCCGTCACCGGCATGCCGCCACTCTCCGGCTTCCTTGGCAAGCTCCTGATCCTCGACGCGACCGGCGCGGCGCCCGGCGCCACCGTCGTCTGGACCGTGCTGCTCGCCACCAGCCTTCTCGTGATCCTCGGCTTCGCCCGCGCCGGCAGCACCGTGTTCTGGAAGACGCGCCCCGCGCGACCCGGCGGCGACGCCGAACCCGAGACGCACCACGGCAGCGTAGTCGCGGTGACGCCGCCGCGCCTCGCCGTCGCGATCTGCGCGGTGCTGCTCGCCGCGACGGCGCTGCTGTCCGCGTTCGCCGGCCCGATCACGACGGAGCTCGACGCGACGACGGCGCAGCTCTTCGACACCGCGGCCTATCGTCGGGCCGTGCTCCCGGCCCGGACCGCCGCGACCGCAGCCGCCGGGGAGGTGACGCCGTGAGCACGCTCCTCACCAGAGAACGCCTGCTGCCGCACCCGATCCTCAGCGTCGTCGTCGCGATCGTCTGGGTCGGGCTCGCCAACGACATCTCGGTCGGAAACCTCGTGCTCGGTGTCGCGCTCGGCCTCGCGATTCCCGCCTGGACGGCGTGCTGGTGGCCGGCGCGGCCGAAGATCAAGCGTCCGCTCATCGTCGCGGCCTATGTCGGCGTCGTCGCCTGGGACATCGTCGTCTCCAACATCGAGGTGGCGCGGCTGATCCTGTTCCGCCGCGGCGCCTCGTTGCGCTCCGTTTTCGTTTCGGTGCCGCTCGACCTGACGACGCCCGAGGCGATCACGATGCTGGCCGGCACCATCACGATGACGCCCGGCACCGTCTCGGCGGACCTCTCCGCCGACGGCCGCAGCATCCTGGTGCACTGCCTGGACGCCGCCGACCCGGACGCCGTGGTGCGGCAGATCAAGAGCCGCTACGAGCGCCGCCTGAAGGAGATCTTCGAATGACCGGGATGATCGAGATCGCCTGCATGATCGCGCTCGCGGCGATCGCCGTCGCGGCGTTGCTCAATCTCTATCGCCTCGTCGTCGGCCCCGACGTTCTCGACCGCATCCTGGCGCTCGACACCATGGTGGTGAACGCCATCGCCCTGATCGTCGTGATGGGCGTGTGGTACGGCACGGCGATCTACTTCGAGGCGGCGCTCTTGTTCGCCATGGTCGGGTTTCTCACCACCGTGGCGTTCTGCAAGTATCTGCTGCGCGGCAACGTGATCGAGTGAGCCCATGATGGACCCGTCGCAGATCACCGCGTCGCAGATCACCGCGTCCGAGATCGCCGTCACCGCCCTGATCCTGGTCGGCACCGTGTTCCTGTTCGTCGGCTCGCTCGGTCTCGCGACGCTGCCCGACCTGATGCGCCGTCTGCATGCGCCGACCAAGGCGACGACGCTCGGCATCGGCGCGATGCTGGTCGCCTCGATGCTGTGGTTCGACCTGCGGCACGACGCGTTGTCGTTCCACGAGCTCCTGATCGCGCTGTTCCTGTTCATGACGGCGCCGGTCTCGGCCCACATGATCGCCAAGGCGCACATGCTGCGTGACCGGACGACCAGGGCGGTGCTCCCGCCGGCGCCCGACTCGGGCTGGGCGACGCTGATGCCGCCCGCCGCCGATCCTCGCGAAAGCTGATCAGGGCGCGACGCGCGTGACCTCGTCAGGCCGCCGCGCCAGCACGTCGGCGAGGCGGTCGAGCCCCTCGGCCAGCATCGGGCCGCCGCAGACCGTCAGCATCTCGGGGATGACGATGCGCTTCTCCGGCGGGTAGAGGCGCTGCAGCGCCGGGTGCAGCAGGAAGGCCTGGCCCTGGTCCTCCGCCATCGTCAGGGCGGATGCGACCAGCACGAGGTCCGGCTTCGCCGCGACGATCTGCTCGAGCGTCGCGAAGCCGCCGGTCGCGATGCCCATCTCGGATGCGGCGTTGACGAGACCGGCAGCGGCCAAGAGCGAGCTCGTGAGACTGTCGGCGCCGGGAATCCAGCCGCGGCGCGACACCGCGAGCACGCGCCGCCCTTTTCGCGTCGCGACCGCACGCAGCCGCGCCACCGCCGCGTCGATCGCCGCGATGCGCGCCTCCGCCCGCTCCGGATGGCCGACGATCGCGCCCATGCGGGCGATCTGCCGCTTCGCCTCGTCGATCGAGCGGACGACGTCGAAGTCGGCGACCCTCAGGCCGCGGCGTGCCAGCAGCTCGCGGGTCGCGCGGCGCTCGAAGCGGCCGGCGACGACGAGATCGGGCTTCAGCATCATCGCGTCCTCGGCCCCGCCCGACATCACCGGAAACCGCACCGCCTCGGCAGCCGCCCAGGAGAGCGTCGGATCACGCGCATAGGGGCTCAGGCCGGCGATCTGATCAGGATCGGCGAGGCTGAGCAGAAGCTGATCCGTGCAGAGATTGAGCGAGACGATTTTTTTCGGAGGATCGGACGTCGCGGAAGCGAACGTGAGGATGACGGCGACTGTCGCAGCGATTGCGCCGAGCAACATGCGCAAACAGCCGCGGAAACGCTGCAGGCCCCCCACCCCCGCCCCCTCCCCGCCACGAGCTTCGCTCGCGGGGGGAGGGGAGCCCGAGGCGCCTTGCCCGATGACCGTCGAGATGAATCGACTCCCCTCCCCCCATTCGCCCTTGCGATTGTCGGGGAGGGGTCGGGGGTGGGGGGAAAGCCACGACGACATACGCCGATGTCCGAGCAGCAGCATCACACCGCCGACCATGGCACCACGACGGGCTGGTCGGCGGCGCCGCCGCGCCAGGCGGTGATGCGGAACACCTCGGCGAGCGGGTCTTCGCCGAGCGCCTCCTCGGGCGTGCCGTCGATCACCAGGCGGCCGGCGGCGAGCACCAGCACGCGATCGGCGAAGCGCGCCGCGAGGCCGAGATCGTGCGTCACGACGACGACGAGCGCGCCGGCGCGCGCCGTGCGTTGCAGGAGGCCAAGCACCTCGAGCTGATAATAGGGATCGAGCGAGGCGACCGGCTCGTCGGCCAGCACCACGGGCGCCTCGACGGCCAGCATGCGGGCGAGCGCGACGCGGCTCTTCTCGCCGCCGGACAATTCGGTGACGGGGCGGTCGGCGAGCGCATCGAGATCGGCGATCCGCATGGCGCGCGCCACCGCCTCGGCGTCGCCGCGCGACAGCCGCGCCGGATCGACGGCGCCGTGCGGATAACGTCCGAGCGCGACGACGTCGCGCACCGGCAGCGGCCAGTGCACCACATGCCCCTGCGGCAGATACGCGAATCGCTTCGCGCGTTCGCGCGGCGCCAACGACGTCACGGCCTCGCCGCCGACCGTCAGACCGCCGCGTGACGGCAGAAGGCCGGCGAGCGCGCGAAGCAGCGTCGTCTTGCCGGCGCCGTTGGGGCCGACCAGCGCGATCAGCTGTCCGCGCGAAGCCGTCAGAGAGACGCCCGCGATCACGTCGCGTCCGCCGACCGCGACGGTCAGCTCCTCGGCGGCCAGATAGGGGGCGGTCACGACACGCCTCCGCCGAGCGAACGGCGCTCCCGCACGATCAGCCACAGGAAGAACGGCACGCCGATCAGCGCAGTGAGCACGCCGACCCGCACGCTGGTGGTGGCCGGCAGCAGCCGCACCGCGATGTCGGCGGCGGTGAGCAGCGCGGCGCCGAGCAGCGCGCTCGGCACCAGCAGGCGGGCCGGATCCGGGCCGACCAGCGGGCGGGCGAGATGCGGCCCGACGAGGCCGATGAAGCCGATCGTGCCCGACACGGCGACCGAGCCGCCGACCCCGAGCGCGACGCCGAGAATCACGAGAAGCCGCGTGCGGGCGACGTCGACGCCGAGGCTCGCGGCCGTCTCCTCGCCGAGGCTCAGCACCCGGAACGCATGGCGCTGCGACAGCAGCAGCGCGCCGCCGGCGAGCACGAAGGGCAGCGCCAGCGCCACGTGTCGCTGGCTGCGATCCTCCAGCGAGCCGAGCAGCCAGAACGTGATCTCCAGCGCCGCGAACGGATTTTTCGCGAGATTCATGGTCAGCGCCGTGCCGGCCCCGGCCAGCGCCGAGAGCGCGAGCCCGGCGAGGATCAGCAGCAGCAGGCTCGCATTGCGGCCGGCGACGGCCAGCAGCACGAACACCGAGACGAAGGCGGCCGCGATGGCGGCGAGCGGCAGCGCGAAGGAGAGCACGTCGGCGAGCCCGGTGGCGATCACCAGCACGGCCCCGAAAGCCGCCGCCTGGGGCGCGCCGAACAGCTCCGGCGCGGCGAGCGGGTTGCGCAGCAGTCCCTGCAGGGCGGCGCCGGCGAGACCCAGCACGGCGCCGACCGCGACGCCGAGGATCGCCCGCGGCAGCCGGATCTCCTGGACGATGATGCGGCTCTCCTCGCTGCCGCCGCCGAACAACGCGGTCGCGACCTCGGCGGGCGACAGCCGCACCGAGCCGAGGCCGAGCGACAGCAGCACCAGCACGACGACGAGCGCGAAAAGCGCGAGGATCACCGACGCACGGCGGCGCGATGCGTCGCGTGCCGAATCATCGCCTGCCGAATCGTCGCGTGCCGAATTGTCTCGTGCAATGTCGCGGGCGCGGTCCCGCTCCGCGAGCGGGTCGGCGACGGCGGTGCGGGCCGCGTCGGACAGCTTCAAGGGAAATCCTCCGTCGACCCACCGTCGACCGAACGTGCCTGTCGCCGGCCGGTCTCCTGGCTCGCGGATCGGATTTCGTCCGCCTTCCCGGCCGCTGCGGCCAGTGGCGTTCGGACGAGGAGCTCCGCTCACAGTTGCGGGGGCAGCCGCGGTTTCGGACACTCTCGGATCGGAGGGCGTCCTTACCGTGTTCCCGTTTCACCTCCGGGTGGAGGCACCGACGACATCGGCGTTAAACCACGGCGGGCATTCGGGCACAAGGACGGGGAGCCGCGTGGTTCGTTCCCTCTCCCCGCAGGCGGGGAGAGGGTGGCTCGCCGCGCAGCGGCGAGTCGGGTGAGGGGGCGCCTCCGCAAAGCAGAGACTCGCGTGAGCCCGGACTCGCGGCGACGCCCCCTCACCCGACATCTGCGCCACAGGCGCAGATGTCGACCTCTCCCCGCGCGCGGGGAGAGGTGAGACAGGGCCTCCCGTGACCTTCGCCGAAGACCGGTGTATGCCGCGCCCGCAATGACCGCCGCGGCTGCGCGGCCCCGGATGCCGCGATGCTCGACGTTCACGACCGCCTCCTCGTTCTCGTTGTCGCCGCCGTGCTGGAGGCGTGGGTCGCCTATCCGGCTGTCGTGTTCAAGGCGATCGGCCATCCGGTGTCGTGGATCGGCGCGCTGATCGCGCGGCTCGACCAGACGCTCAACCGGCCGGCCTGGCCCGACGCGGTGCGGCGCGGGGCCGGCGTTCTCACGGTCCTGGTTCTGCTCGCCGTCACGATCACGGCCGGCGCCGGGCTCGGCGGGCTCGCCGCGGCGACCCGGCCGGTCGGCCTGGTGATCGCCGTGATCGCGGTCGCGGTGCTGATCGCCGCCGGCAGTCTCGACCGTCACGTGCGGGCGGTCGCCGACGCCCTCGACTCCGAAGGTCTCTCGGGCGGCCGCCGCGAGGTCGCAAAAATCGTCGGGCGCGATCCGGCGACGCTCGACGAGGCCGCGGTATGTCGCGCCGCCATCGAGAGCCTGGCGGAGAACGCTTCCGACGGCGTGACGGCGCCGGCCTTCTGGTTCCTGGCCGCCGGACTGCCCGGCATGCTGGCCTACAAGGCGATCAACACGGCCGACTCGATGATCGGCCACAAGACCGCACGGCACCGCGCCTTCGGCTGGGCGGCGGCGCGGCTCGACGATCTCGTCAACCTGCCGGCCTCGCGCCTGACCGGGCTGATGCTGGTCGGGGCCGCATTCGTCGTGCCGGGCGCCTCCTGGCGCAGGGCGTGGACCGCGCTGCGCCGCGACGCCGGCCGGCACACCTCGCCGAACGCCGGCTGGCCCGAGGCGGCGATGGCGGGCGCGCTCGGCCTGCGGCTCGCCGGCCCGCGCGTCTACGGCGGCGCGCGCGTGGAGGCTGCCTGGATGGGCGACGGCCGCGCCGAGGCGACGCCGGCCGACATCCGCCGCGCCCTCGTGCTGTTCCGGGTGGCTTTCGGCGGGACCGCGGCGCTGCTCGGCGCCGTCGCGCTCGCGCTGGCGATCTGATCACGTCGCCGGCGGACCGTTGGACTCGTCACGCCGGCACGTAGCGGCGCCAGTTGTCGGCCCGCAGCGGCATCTCGGCGAACGTCTTGCGGCTGTCGGCGGAACGCCCGATCAGATCACGCGCACTCACGTCCTTGCGGTCCAGATATGCGGCGAATTCGGCGAGCGATTCGGAAAGAACCTCGAAGCCGCGCAGCATCACGGCGGACGACATCGCCACGGCGCTGGCGCCGGCCAGCATCATGCGCGCGATGTCGAGCCCGCTCTGCGCCCCGTTGGTGCCGATCAGCGGCGCCTGCGGTCCGAGCTTCGCGCGGGAGAGCGCCAGCCACTGGCAGGTGAGCGGCAGGTTCCAGTGCCCGCCGACGCCAAGCGTGGTGCCGAGCATCGGCTCGAACGTCTCGACGTCCGGAATCAGGCCGAGCGACCGGCCGGCCATCACCACGGCCTCGCCGCCGGCCGCGAGGGCGGCCGCCGCGAGCTCCGGGACGCGCTCGCTCTGGCCCGTGATCTTGATCCACAGCGGGATCGTCACGGCGGCCCGCACGGCCGTGACGATCGTGGTGATGCGGGCCGGATCGAGCTCGGTCGCGACTGCGCCGGGCGCCTGGCTCGCATAGGGCGTGCCGATGTTCAGCTCGAGCACCCGCAGGCCCGCCGCTTCGACCTGCCGGGCCATGGCGACGCAGGCGTGGAGATCGGCGAGGATCAGGCTCGCCACCGCATAAGAGTCGACCGCCCTCGCCTCGCGGTCCAGCATCGCGGTCTGCTCGAGCCACACCTCGAAGGAGAGCGGCGACAGGCCGGACCGGCAGGCGATGTAGGCGTGCGCCGGCGCGTCCTTGGTCCAGGGGAGCGGCCGCCAATGGTCGTCGAGGACCATGTACTCGGCGCATTGGAGCTGGCGGCGCGCCGCCTGCGACTCGTTGGTGGACTTCACCACCACGGCGCCGACCCCGGCGGAGAGCGCGCGGCGCACCCCCTCCGGCTCGATCAGGTGCTCGGCCGATCCGGCGATCAGCGGGTTCTTCAACGTCACCCGTCCGATCGCCGTGCGCAGACGCTCGCTCATCCGGCTCCCCGTTCGCTTCCAGTTGTTCGCGATCACAAAACGACGCGAACCATCATAAGCGAACGGCAGGCGGCTGGAAACCGGCCGAACCCGAGGAAGCGGGCCAGTCTTCGGATTCGGTGGCGCGTTCCGTATTCGCGAACAGTCGTCCGGCGATGGCGACGCCTTCGCTTGCGGACGTGTCAGGCGGCCAGGTCACGGGTCGCGCGCCGCTCGGTCCACCACGCCTCCAGCGCGCCGAGGTCGGCGGGCAGCATCAAGGCGAGATCGCCGGCGAACACGGCCCAGGCCTCCTCGGCCTTCGGGGTGACCACGCAGGCGACCGGCACGCCGGCCGCGACCGCCGCCTGGAACGCCGCCGTCAGCCCGCCGCGCTCCGCCTCCTGACCGCCGAAGCGGCTGAGGACGACGAGATCGACGCCGGCGGCGATCTGCCGCTCCACGCCGGCGCAGGCGCGCGCGAGACCCGAGGTGTCGAGATTGCAGGCCTCCGAGCCGGGCCCGAGATCCTGATGGGTGCCGATCACCTCGCCGGACGCGAGGTCGCGCAGCGCGCCGCCGCAGCCGCAAGCCTCGCCGCCGTGTCCGCCGTGACCATGGCCCCCATGCGCGTGCCCGCCGTGGCTGTGCGGGCCGCCGCGCGTCGTGCCGTCCGGCGCCGGCGCGACGACGAGGCCGGCGACCGAAAGCCCCTCGGCCATGCGGGCCTGGGCGAAGGCGATCAGCACGTCGGAGGCCCCGGTACCGGGGCCGCCGCGGATCGCCGCGATCAGGGGGAACGCGCCGGTCGCGGCGGGCGCCGCCGTCGGCATCCCGCGGGGGGGAGAAGAATCCGTGCACATCGGGCCGTCCTCGCCGGGCGTGATCCTGAAGCCTGTCGGGCGCAGGATACCATCGACCCGTCGCTGCACAACCCGTAGGCCTGCCCAAGATTTTGTCACGCGCGGCGGGGAGCTCGTCCACAGGAGCCTCGGACGGCAGATGTCCGAAGGGTCACACGGACTCGGCGGCCACCAAAACCTCGTCGAGCCAACGGCCGGCGACGTCCTCGGCGAGCTCCTTGCCCGAAGCGTCGTGCAGGCCGCGCGGCGCCACGGCGCGGGCGCCGAGGCTTTCCAGCAGCTCCTGGAACGTGCGGCCACCGAAGTTGAAGGTCTCGGCATACTGACTGTCGCCGAGCCCGAACACGGCGAAGCGTTTTCCCGAAAGCGACGGCCGCGCCGCCGCGAGCGCGGCGTGGAACGGCTTCGCCGAGGCCGGCAGTTCGCCGTCCCCGTAAGTCGAGGTGACGATCAAGAACAGCGCATCGGTGTCGAACACCGAGGGATCGGCGCCGTCCATGTTGACCGTGCTCACGGCATGCTCGGCGGAGAGGCGCGCGGCCAGATCCTCGGCCAGCATCTCGGCGTTTCCGGTCTCGGTCCCGTAGAGAATCACGATGGTCATGGGTCAGGCCGCGCGATGGACGTGGACGATCATGTCGGAGGTGGAGCAGAGCTTCAAGCGCGCCCGGCCGGGCGGCGCCGCCGCCGTCTCGGCGGCCTCGATGTGTTTCCAATGCGCATAGGACACCGGCGTCACGCCGGCGGCCGCGATGCGAGCGAGGAGGCCGGCGCGCCCCGCACGGGCGGCAGGCATCGGCTCGGCGGTCGCCGGTGCGGCCGCGACCGCGTCGGCCAACAGCTTGGCGTCGCGCCGCGCCTCCGGGATCGTGCCGACGGCGCCGCCACGGAACCAGCCGACCGCGAACAGCCGCTCGCCGATCCGGTGCGGCAGCGCGCCCGCGCCGTCGCCGGCCGGCAGGCTCGCCGCATCGATCAGCCTCGCGCGAGACTCGCAACCGAAGCCGATCGCCGTGACGATGCTGCTCGCCGGAAGACTCAGGATCGCTCCATCCGCGCTCCTGAACCGCACCGCCTCCACGGCGCCCGCCGCGTCGCCGATGATCTCCTCGGGCGTGCACCCGAACCGGAACCGCACGACGCGGCGAGCGTCGGCGGGGCCTGCGCCATGGATCACCTTCAGGGCCGTGAGCCGCGCGGCCGCCTCGGCCGGCGCATCGGCATCGAGATCGCCGTGCACCTCCACGCGGGCGCAGGCGAGATGCGCCATCTCCTTGATCAGCGCCGGGTCGAACCGGCAGGCCGACGCCGAGCCCCGGCCGACCACGTCGATGGTCTCGATGCCGCAGGCGTCGAGCGCCGCGGCACGGGTCGGATCGAAATCGCTACCGGAGAACTCGTCCGGCGTCTTCGCCAGCAGGCGGGCGATGTCGAGCGCCACATTGCCCGCGCCGACGACGACGACGTTACGCCCGAGAGCCGGCGGCGTCGCGCCCTCGCTCGGATGGCTGTTGATCCAGCGCGTCAGCGCACCGCTCGTGATCACGCCGGCGAGCGTCTCGCCCGGCACGCCGAGCCGGCGATCGACCGACAGTCCCGCCGCCAGCACCACGGCGTCGTAGAGCCCGAGCAGTGCCGACAGCGACACCTCGCGGCCGATCTCGACATTACCGTGAAAAGCGACGCCGTCGCGCTCGAACAGCCGCTCGAACTGCCGCGTCACCGCCTTGGTGCCCTGATGGTCGGGTGCCACGCCGTAGCGGATCAGCCCGTGCGGCACGGGGAGCTTCTCGATCACGTCGATGACCGCCCCCGGCACCGCCTTCAGCAGCGCCTGGGCCGAGAACAGGCCGGACGGGCCGGCGCCGACGACCGCGATCTGACGAGGTCCGCTCATGCTCCGCCTCCGAGGACCGACGCGGCCCAGGGATGCGGCCGCTCGCTCGTGTCGAGGTACCACGATTTCTGCGTCATGTAGGCGCGCAGGCCGTCGCGGCCCTTCTCACGACCCAGACCCGAGTCCTTCACGCCGCCGAACGGCGTCGCGACGGAGAACTGCTTGTAGGTGTTCACCCAGACGGTGCCGGCCTTGATCGACGCCCCCACACGGCGCGCCCGCAGGAGATCACGCGTCCAGATCCCGCAGGCGAGTCCGAAGTCGCTGTCGTCGGCGATCGCCACGGCCTCCGCCTCGTCGTCGAACGGCATCACGATCAGGACCGGACCGAAGATCTCCTCGCGACAGATGCGGGCGCCGTTGCTCACGTCGGCCAGGATGGTGGGCGCGTAATAGATGCCCTGATCGTAGACGTCGCCACGCGGCGGCGCGCCGCCGGAGAGCAGGGTCGCCCCCTCCTCCAGGCCGATCCTCACATAGTCCGCGACGCTGTCGCGGTGGTCGTCGTGGATCAGCGGCGCGACTTGCGTCGCCGGATCGAACGGATGACCGACGACGAGCCGCTCGGTCGCGGCGACCAGCCGCCCGACGAATCGATCGTAGATCGAGCGTTGGACCAGCAGCCGCGAGCCGGCGATGCAGGACTGGCCGCTCGACGAGAAGATGCCGAACAGCACGCCGGCGATCGCGACGTCGAGATCGGCGTCGGCGAACACGATGGTCGCCGACTTGCCGCCGAGCTCGAGCGACACCGGCATCATCTTGTCGGCGGCCTTGCGGGCGATGCCGCGGCCGACCTCGGTGCCGCCCGTGAACGACACCTTGCCGATCGCCGGATGCCCGACGAGCAGATCACCGACCACGCTGCCGGATCCCGGCAGCACGGAGAACAGGCCCTTCGGAAGCCCCGCCGCCTCGACGATGCGGGCGAGCTCGAGCGAGACGAGCGGGCTCCACGACGCGGGCTTCAACAGCACGGCATTGCCGGCGGCGAGCGCCGGCGCGACCTTCTGGGCGTCGCTGGCGATCGGCGAGTTCCACGGCGTGATCGCCGCGACGACGCCGATCGGCTCGTGCGCCGAGACCGAGAGATAGTCGCCGCGCGACGGTGTGAGGGCATCTTCGGCGGTCTCCAGCACGGCCGCGAAGTAGCGGAACGTGCCGGCGGCGCTGAGCGCCAGCGCCTTGGTCTCCTTCAGGGTCTTGCCGGTGTCGCGGCTCTGGATGTGCGCGATACGGTCGGCACCGTCGGCGATTCCCTGCGCGATCCGATACAGATAGGTCGCGCGCTCGTGCGCCTTCAGGCTCCGCCACGCCGGATCGCGCTGCGCCGCCTCGGCGCGGTCGATCGCCTCCAGCACGTCCTCGCGCGAGGCGCCGTGCAGCACGCGGTTGAGGCTGCGGTCGGCCGGGAAGATCGACGTGATCTCGGCGCCGCGACCCGGGCGCCATTCGCCGCCGACATAGAGGAGATCGGGCGGCATCTTGTCGTCGGCGATCAGCATCTCGTCTTCGCCTCTTTGGATCCGGACGTCCCGATCACGCGCCGCCGCCGGCCGCGCCGGCGGGCGGACCGCCGAACGGCTCGGCGAACGGGCCGATCGCCGTCATGTCGACCTCGAGCAGGACCGGCCCCTTGGTCTCCAGCGCGCGGGCGAAGGTCGGCTCGAACGCCTCGACGGCGGCGACCCGCACATGAGCGAGACCGATCGACGCCGCGAAGGCGCCGAAGTCGGGCGTGCGCAGCTTGCTGTAGCCGTAGCGGCTGCCGTATTGCGCATCCTGGATGTTGCGGATGACCTGGTAGCTCTTGTCGTTCATCAGCACGAAGACGACGTCGCTCTCCTCCTCGACGGCGGTCAGCAGCTCGGAGAGGTTGAGCATCGCGCCGCCGTCGCCGACCAACGCCACGGTCTTGGCGTCCGGCGAGGCGCAGGCGGCACCGACCGCCATGGCGATGCCCATGCCGATGCCGCCGCCGAGCGCGTGGACGCCGAGATGCGGCGCGCCGATCGCGACGTAGCGGTTTCCGAAGGTCGAGTTGGCGATGGTCACGTCGCGCACGAACGGATGCAGGCCGGGACCGACCCGCGCCAGCATGGCGTCGGCGATCACCTGATAAGGTCCGAGCCGGGCGCGCAGCGCCCCTTCGGAGCGGGCGCGGGCGACGCTCACCTCGTAACCGAAGCCCGGATCGACATCGAGCGTCCCGGGAAGCCGCGCCAGAAGCCCCTCCAGCACCAGGCGCGCGTCCGCCGCGACGCCGAGATCGACCGCGTAGTTGCGGCCGATGCGGCTCGCATCGGCGTCGACCTGGACGAGCGGCGACGGCAGCTCCAACGCGCCGTCGCGAGTCTCGTTGCCGCGCAGCCGCGAGCCGACGACGATCATCAGATCGGCGCGGCGGTAGACGGCCTGCGCCTCCGGCGTCATGTTGAAGGCACCGAGGCTGCGCGCGTGTCCCTCCGGCACCACGGCGCGGCCGTTGGTGGAGGTGACGACGCAGAAGCCGCGCTCGACCAGCACGGTCGCCGCCTCGCTCGCCCCGCGGGCGCCGCCGCCGAGCCACAGCATCGGGCGCTTCGCCGCCTTCACCAGCGCCGCGAGCTGATCGAGCTCGCCGTCGCTCGGCGCCGTCCGCGGAATGTTGAGCGAGACCCGCTTCGGAATGCGGGCGAGGGCGCGCTGGATGTCGACCGGCAGCTCCACGCTGACCGGGCCGGAGGGGGCGGCGAGCGCCGCCGTCGCGGCGGCCTTCAGCACGCCGAGCGCGCCGTTCGCGTCCCACACCCGAAAATAGTTCTTGGAGATCGCCTTCAGCATGTCGGGCTGGCGGGGCACGTCGTGAATGGCGGCGCGGTCGCGATCCGCCCACGGACTGTCGACCTGGGTCGTGATGTGCAGCACCGGCGCGCCGGCGGTGAGCGCCTCGACCTGCGAGCCGGCCGCGTTCGCCGCCGCCGTGCCGGTCGACGTGATCACGACGCCGAGCGAGCCCGAGACGCGCGCATAGGCGTCCGCCATGCTCATCGCGCCCGCCTCGCCGCGCGCCGGAACGAAGCGGATGCGACGCTGGCGGAAGATCGCATCGAGGATCGGCATGTTGTGGATGGAGATCACGCCGAACACGGTGCGAACGCCGATCTCGGCCAGGAACCGCGCGACGAGATCGCCGACCGGCTCCTCGGCGAGGCTCTCCTCGATGCGCGACAGCGGCAGCGAAATGGTCATGCTGGGGGATCCTAGATGAAACGCGAGACGCCGCCCGAAACCTCGAGCTGGCTGCCGGTGACGTAGCTCGCCGCAGGAGAGCCGAGGAACAGGATGGCGCGGGCCGCCTCCTCCGGATCGCCGAGGCGGCCGAGCGGGATGCCTTTCTCGCGCGCCAACGTCGAGAACCAGGTTTCGCGCGACACCGTCGGGCCCGAGGCCTCGTAACGCCGCTGCCACTGGCCGGAGTCGACGAGGCCGATCAGAATCGCGTTGACGCGGATACGCGGCGCGAACTCGCGAGCGAGCGACTTGAGAAGGCTCTGCACGCCCGCCCGCGCCGCCGAGGTACAGACCATGTGGGGTTCCGGCTGATAGGCGAGCAGCGAGTTGACACCGACGATCGCCGGCGCCTCGCTCGCGTCGAGCAGCGGCCGGAACGCGCGGATCGGATGAATCTGGCTGAAGAACTTCAGCTCCAGCTCGTTCCGCCAGTCGTCGTCCGAGGTGTCCGCGAAGGTCGAGACCCGCCCCTGCCCGGCATTGTTGACGAGCAGATCACAGCGGCCCCGCCAGTCCCGCATGAGCTGCGCGAACGCCTCCACCTCGGCCTTGACCAGCACGTCGCAGCGCTGCGCGAGCAGCCGGTGTGCGCCGTATCTCTCCGACAGCCCGGCTGCGGCCGCGGCGAGCCGCGCCGCATCGCGCCCGCACAGCGCGACGTCCGCCCCCTCGTCGAGCAGCAGGCGGCAGGCGGCGAGGCCGATCCCGGAAGAACCTCCGGTGACGACGGCGACGCGACCCGACAGGCCGAGATCCATGCGATCAGCTCCGCCCCGGGAAGCCGACGTCGGGACGCCCCTGCATGACGGCGCGCATCGCCGGGGTCGGCGGGCCGGCCGTCATCCACACGTCCATCTTCTCGGGCACGTCGCGCGGCCACACCTGCGGCTCGTGCGTCGCTTCGTCGATCTGCTGCACCTCGGTGGTGAACTCGATGACGAAGCCCGACGGCGAGACGAAATAGGCGAACGGGTTGTTGCCCGGCCCGTGGCGGCCCGGCCCCCAGGCCGGCGCCTGGCCGAGCGTCTTCATGCGTCCGATGCCGCGCATGAAGGAATCGATGTTCGGCATCTCGAAAGCGACGTGATTGACGCTCGGATAGGTGCTCTGGTTCAGCGCGATCGAGTGATGATCGGCGGCGATGCGCAGGAACACCATCTGGGCGGCCGAGTAGTCGCTGATCCGCATGCCGAGCATGTCGATGTAGAAGTCGCGGGTGCGCTCCATCTGCGGCGTGTTGAGCACGACATGCGTCACCTTGCGGGGCTTGGCGACGTCGTCCTCGGTGTCGTCGTGCTGGGCCACGCCGGTGACGAAGCGCAGCCGGCGTCTGTCCGGATCGAGCGCCATGAAGCCGTAACCGCCGCCCGGCGTCGTCGCCGCGGCCGGCGCGCCGAGCACGTCGACGCCCTTCGCCACGAGCTCGCCGTGCAGGCGTTCGACATTCTCGCGGCTCGCCACCGCGAAGTTGACGTAGTCGACGCCGAACACGTCGTCGTCGCGCAAAGAATAGATGTACTGCTCGGGCCCGGTGCCGCGGAAGTACAGCGTGCCGTTCTCCTGCGCGATCGGCACCAGCCCCCAATTCTTCACGTAGAAATCGCGGGTCGCGGTCGCGCCGGTGGCGCGCATCGCGATGCCGCGCATGTGGCTGATCAGGCCGCTCGTCATGCGGTTCTCCTCCTCGTCGTCGGCGCCGCCGGCGTGGCCGGCTTCGCCACGTGGCCGAGACGCTTCGAGATCTCGTCTGCGGCGGCCCGCACCGCCTCGCCGATGCGGCTGCGGCGTCCGGGCTCCGCGGAAAACACCTGCGCCGGGCCGGTGACGTTGACGGCGGCGACCGGCTCGCCGGTGCGATCGAAGATCGGCCCCGCGAACGACGAGACGCCGGAGACATAGTGGCTCTCGCTCCAGGCGAGCCCCGCGGCGCGGTCGGCCGCGAGCATCGCCTTGAATGCGTCGAGCGTGCGCGGCGAGTGCTTCGAGTACGCCGTGAAGGTGAGGTCGCCGAACACGCGGTCGATCTTCTCGTCCGGCCAGAACGCCACGATGATGCGCCCGAGCGTCGTCGCATAGGCCGGCACGCGGCTTCCGACATGGATGTTGCTGGCGAGCGGGACATTCGGCACCTGCCGCACCAGATAGAGCGCATCGGTGCCGTCGAGCACGCCGACATGCGCCGAGAGGCCGACCGACTCGGCGAGATGCGTGACGACCGGCATCGCCGTCTGCACCAGATCCTGCGAGTAGGACGCGCCCGCCGCGATGCCGACCAGCCCGAGACCGATGCGGTAGCCGTCGCCTTGCGGGCGGCGCTCGATGAAGCGCTCGGCCTCGAGCGTCTGGAGGAGCCGCATCAGCGTGGTGCGGTTGATGGCGAGGGCGCGCGCCGTGCGGCTCATGTTGGTGACCGGATCGCCCTCCGCGATGGCACGCAGGAGGCGGATCGCCCGCTCGACCGGCGGCACGCCGACCGCGGCCGGGACGGTGCTCGCGTGCTCGAGACGATCGTTCATGGCGCCTCTCCGTCGCTGCCGGGATGCGCCGCGAGGCCTGCGATCAGCCCCGCCACCACGTCCGGCCGCTCCTGCGGCAGCGCGTGGCCGGCGCCGTCGACCAACACGAGATCGTCACGGATCCGCCCGGCCGGCGCGACGGCACGGGCCACCGTCGCCGACTGCGCCGGCGGCGTGATGCGGTCCTCGGCTCCGCAGGCGACCAGCACCGGACAGGTCAGCGCCGCGAGGTCGTCGAGCAACCGGCCGCAGCCGAGCATCCGGCTCGCCTGGCCGTAGCCCGGCATTCTCACGCTCGCCATCGCACGGGTGACGGCCGGCAGCACCGTGACGTCCGCCACCAGGCGCGGCGCGCGCAGTCGCGCGAACTCCTCCGGCCCGAGCCGATCGAGATCGGAAAGGCGCGCCGCGACACTCTCGGGGAGATCGCCGCCCGGAACGACGCCGTAGCCGACCGCCGGCGACAGCAGCAGCACGCCGGCGACCTGCTGCGGCTTGCTTCGCGCATACGAGGCGGCCATCAGAGCACCGAGCGAATGACCGACCACGATCGCCGGACCGCCGTCGAGCGTCGTCAGCAGCGCGGCGAGCCGCTCCGCGTAGTCCGCGGCCGACGGCCACGCCGGCGCGAGCGGAGCCGAGGTGCCGTAGCCCGGCGCGTCCCAGGCGATCACGTCGAAGCGTGCATCGAGCGCCCCCATCAAAGGAACGAACGAGGCAGCGTCGCTGCCGATGCCGTGCAGCAACACGACCGGCACGGCCGTCTCGCGCCCCGGCCGGTGCAGATAGGCGATGCCGTCGGCGCGGCCGCCGACGATCGCCGTGTTCGGCGACGCGGTCGTCTCCAGGAGGCGCGCGACGCCACTCATGTGAACACGAACCCGGCGGAGACCGGCAGCACCTGGCCGGTCAGCGGCAGGGCGCCCTCGCTGAGCAGGAAGGCGACGACGTCGACGATGTCCTCGGGCATCTGCGGCCCCGGCACGGCGCGCCCGTTCTCATACAACGCGTGGCGCTCGGCCGGCACGTAGTCGGTCGCCTCGCAGCGCATGATGCCGGGCGCCACCGCCGTGACGGCGATGCCGCGCGGCCCGAGCTCGCGGGCGAGCGAGCGGGTCATCGCCATGATGGCGCCCTTGCTGGCCGTGTAGGCGAGCAACTTCGGGGCACCCCACAGCGCCGTGTCGGAGGCGAGGTTCACGATGCGGCCGCCGCGCCCCATCAGGGGCGCGAGCGCCCGGGTCACCAGCCAGGTGCCGCGCACGTTCACGCGCTGCACCCGGTCCCACAGGTCGAGATCGATCTCGTCGAACAGCTTGCCGCCGACATTGGTGGCGATCGCTGCGTTGTTGACGAGCCCGTCGATCGTCTCGTCGGCGGCCGCGACCGCTTCGGCGAAGCGCGCGACCGATTCCGGCTCGCCCAGATCGACCGGCACGAAGCGCGCATCGACGTTGTGACGCACCAGCTCGGCCGTCGTCGCCTCGCCGGCTTCGACCAGAATGTCCGCGAGGATCAGGCGCGCACCGCGGCGGCCGCAAGCCTCCGCGATGGCACGGCCGACCCCACGGGCCGCTCCGGTGACGACGATGGTGCGTCCGTTCAGCATGCGCCCTGCCCGACCCCGGCTCGTCAGCTTCGTTCAAACCGCCGTGCGCGAAACGGCGGCGTCCTCGGCGGCGATCTGCGCCTTGGCGGCACGGGTGAGCATCTGGCGCATGCGCGAGACGCCGATGTCGTGCTGATAGAGCATCTCGCGCATGCGCGCGTCGTCCGGCATGTCCTCCAGCATCTCGCGATCCTGCTCAAGCACGTGCCAGTGCCGCTCCTCCAGCATGGCGCGATAGAGGAAGCGCCAGGCCTGGCGGGCGAGGCCGTCGATCTTGCGCATGCGCCAGAAGAACACGTAGCAGTGCGTCTCGTCGATCGGCGTGGTGAAGCCGATGATGCGGAACACGCTGCCGGGGCCCGCCGCCTTCGGATACGGGATGTCGAGACGGCAATAGGTCTGCGCCTCGGTCACCACCATGTGGGTCCAGTCGAAGTTCTCGCCCTGCTGCTGCACGCGCGAGACGATGAAACCGTCGTCGGTGCGGTCGAGCTTCATCAGATCCTGCTTGGCGCCGTAAGCGAGCGTGAAGCTCTGCGCGTGCAGGTAGCAGCCGTGCATCGGGTCGGCGAGGTTGTCGAGCGCGTAGCGGTAGTTGCAGCCCCAGCGCGACATGCACAGGAAGCCTTCCCACGCCTCGTCGAGAAACTCGACCGGCGCCTGGAACGCCGGCGCGGTCGGGCGCTCGGCGCTCGGCATGTAGACGAACACGCAATCGCGCATCTCGTGCACGGTGAAGGACTCGATGGCGCGACGGCCTTCCAGCGCGCAGTCCGGCATCGCCGGCACCTGGACGATGGTGCCGGTGCCGTCGAGGATCACGCCGTGATAACGACAGGCGATGTTGCCCTCGTGCACCTCGCCGCGCGACAGCTTGGCGCCGCGGTGCGGGCAGAAGTCCTCGAGGCACTGCACCTTGCCCGAGGCATCGCGCCACAGCACGAGATTGCGCCCCAGGATGGTGACGCCGTGCGGCCGCCCGGGCTTCACCTGCACGGACTTCGCGGCGGCGTACCACTGGCCGAGCAGGCCCTGGTTGATGCGGCGTTCGATGCGGTCCTTGAGATCCGTGGACATGTGCTGCTCCGGGACGGCGCCTGGGTCGGGTCTGCGGAAGGTCAGGTCTTCGGCCGCTTGACCTTGGACAGCGGATGGTCGTCCGGATAGGTCGGCGTCTCCGGCTTGGTCGAGCCGATGATGACCAGCATCAGCGCCTCCTCGATGCCCTCGTTGACGAGACCGCGATACATGCCGGGCGGCACCGAGATGAGATCGCGCTCGCCGAGCACCGCCTCGAAGCGCTGGCCCTGGTGCTCGACCATGAAGCGCAGCTTGCGGCCGCGCAGCACGAAGAACACCTCCTCGGCGTCGGTGTGGAGGTGCAGCGGCCCCTCGCAGCCGGCCGGCAGCACCATGGTCGAGAAGGTGAAGTGCTCGGCCGGAACGACGTTGTCGTCGTGCGCCACGCCGGTCGCGCCGGTGCCGATGTAGCGCATCTGGGCGCGGCGATACTTCGGATCGTAGTCGGCCTGGAACTTCAGCGCGTTCCAGTCGAGCTTGCGGGTGTCGTAGCGGGCGATGCGCGACTCGAGCCACTGCTCGAAGGTCTTACCCTCCGGGACGACGACGTCCTCGGGCATGATCTCGGCCATCTTCACGGGCTGGTTCATGGACCTCTCCTTCGGCTCTGCTCCGCCACGTCAGTGGCCGGCACGGGGGATGTAGTGGAGAACGCGCTTCTCGATCGCGGCGACCGCCATGTAGAGCGCGATGCCGATCACGGTCAGCAGGATGATCGCGTCGAACACCATCGCGGTGTTGGCCTGGCCCTCGCCGTAGGTGATCAGGAAGCCGAGCCCGACATTGCCGCCGACGAACTCCCCGACCGTGACGCCGATGACGGCGAGCGTCGCGCCGATGCGCAGGCCCGCCATCAAGGCCGGCATCGACGACGGAAACTCGATCTTCCAGAAGATCGCGGCACGGCTCATGTTGTAGGCGCGGGCGAGATTGACGAGATCGCGGTCGACCGTCTTCATCGACTGCAGCACGTTGACGAGGATCGGGAAGAACACGATCAGCAGCGTCACCAGGAGCTTCGGCCACGCCGTGTAGCCGAACCACATGATGAACAGCGGCGCGAAGGCGACCTTGGGGGCGATCTGCAGGGTGAGCAGATAGGGCGCGATCGCCCGCTCCCACATGGCCGAAAGGCCGAGCGCGTAGCCGAAGGCCGCGCCGAAGGCGCTGCCCAGCACGAAGCCGACGACCGACACCCACAGGGTGGCGAAGAAGTGGCGGGCGAGGTTCTCCTGCGCGATCATGCGGCCGAACTCGGCGAGACAATCGCCGAGCGTCGGGACGATGTAGCGCGGGATGCCGAGCAGCGGCGGCGCGTACTGCCAAGCGGCGAGCACGACGACGGCGATCGTCAGCGTCAGGGCGATGTCGGGCGCCATCTGGGCGAGCGAGGCGTTCGCCGCCGCGAGCCGGCGTCGCGTGCGGCCGGAGGCCGCGTCGGCGTCGAGAACGTTCACGCTCATCGGATCGCCCCCGCTCACTTGACGAACTGGTTGGTGTAGAGCTCGGCGATCGGCACGGCCGTCTGCACGATGCCGTTGTCGACGTAGAACTTCTGCACGGCGGCGATGCGCTTCGGGTCGAGCTTGCCGAGCTCGGCCGGGTCGTCGGTGCGGTACACGAGCGTGTTGTAGCGCTGCATGATGTCGAGGATCTGCGCCTCGCGGCCGGCGTGCTGCGGCACCGCCTTGACGTATTCGGCCGCCGCCTTCTTCGGGTCGGCCTGAATGTCGCGCACGGCCTTCAGGGTCGCGCGCACGAAGCCCTCCACCACCTTCGGCTTCTTGGCGATGGTCTCGTCGGAGGCGAGCAGCGCCTGCGCCATGGCGGGGAAGATCGTCGTGATCGGATAGATGTCGACGCCGATGCCGGCCTCCTCGATCGCCGCGGTCCATTCCGGCACGCCCGAGATGGCGGCGAGGTCGCCGGAGATCATCAGCTTCACCATGCCGGCCGGACCGACCGCCTCGATCGAGACGTCCTCCTTCTTGAGGCCGGCGCTGGCGAGCGCCGCGAGCGCGTTGTAGTAGGTCGTGTCCTGGAACGAGAGGACGCCGATCTTCTTGCCCTTCAGCTCGGCGAGCGACTTCACGCCGGCGTCCTTGCGCACGATGATCTGGGTGAGCGCCTGGCCGCCCAGCACCGCGACCGCCTTCACGGGCAGGCCGTTGGCGCGGACGATCACGGGCGTATCGCCGATGCCGCCGCCGAGCTCGGCATTGCCGACCGCCACCTGCTTGGCGACGTCGGCGCCGCCCTTGCCGACCTGGAACGTCACCTCGAGCCCCTCGGCCGCGTAGTAGCCGCGCGCCTGCGCGAGCTGGAACGGCGCGAAGGCCGGCAGCACGCCGGGCGCCGGGAACAGATAGGTCATCTTCTCGGCGGCCTGCGCCGCGGTGACGGCCGCCATCGCCGCGCCAGCGGCGAACAGCAGGGCCGCGCCGGCGGCCAGTCGGATCGGCAGGGAGGGCATCGGGGGTCTCCTTGATGGCCCGGCGAGGGTCTTCGGTCGCGGTCGTCAGTTTGGAGTCGCGAAGGGGTCGCTGCGACGCTTCAGGCGGCGCGCTCGGCGAGATGCAGCGTGTTGAACAGGTGGTCGATGTACTCGTGGGCGCGCGGCATTCGGCCACGGCCCATCGGATCGCCACGCCGCGGCAGGTCGATCGGAAGCTCCTCGACGAGGCGTCCCGGCCGCTCGCTCATCACGACGACCCGGTCCGACATCAGCACGGCTTCGGCAAGATCGTGGGTGATCAGCACCGTGGTGACACCTGTCGCCACAATGGTGCGGGCGAAGCTCTCCTGCAGGATCATCTTGGTCTGCGCGTCGAGCGCCGAGAACGGCTCGTCGAGCAGCACCACGTCGGGCTCGACCGCCAGCGTCCGGGCCAGCGCGGCGCGTTGGCGCATGCCGCCGGAGAGCTGGTGCGGATAGTGATGCGCGAAATCGACGAGGCGACAGCGCTCGAGCTCGCGCATCGCCCGCTCGCGCCGCTCGGCCCGCGCGATGCCGCGCGATTCGAGGCCGAACTCGACATTGGCGACGATGGTGCGCCAGGGCAGCAGCAGATCCTTCTGCAGCATGAAACCGACATGCCGGGTCGGCCCGGTGACGCGCGCGCCGCCGATCCGCACCTCGCCTTCGCTCGGTCCGTCGAGGCCGGCGACCATGTTGAGGATCGTGCTCTTGCCGCAGCCGGACGGACCGACGACGGCGACGATCTCGCCGGCGCCGACATGGAAGGTCAGCTTCTCGACGGCCGTGAACTCGTCGCGCTTGCCGACGATCGGGAAGCGTTTGGTCACGCCGATGAAGTCAAGCGCCAAAACCATGAGCCGCGTAAGCCTCGTCGAGAGATGCGTTGATGGCGGTCAGCTCGGTCTCGAGCAGATCGACGGTCCAGTGCGTCGAGCGGCTCGCCGGCGCGACGATCGCCTGCGCGGAGAGCTGCTGCGCGACCGCGGCGAAGTCGTGCGTGCCGGCGGCGAAGATGCGCTCGAGCGCGACGGCGAGTGCCGCCTCGTCGGCGGTGAGATCACGGCCACGGGATTGATGCGCGAGGTCGGAATGCGGTCTGGGCATCGGGGGGTCGCCTGTTCGCTGCCGCTCGTTCAAACCTGTTCATTATTGAACAGATCGTTCAATGCTGAATAGGCTAGGGTCGGACCCGCGACATCGTCAAGCTCAATTCAGCATCAATACGGATGCCGCAGTGCGAGTTTGTTGTGCGGCGCAATGAGTGGCGTGCGGGCACGGCCCGTTCGAGCGGGTCGCGCGCGCTGCGACGTGATCACTTCGTTGGATGCCGAAGGGTGGGGTTGGATGCCGTAGGGTGGGCAAAGGCGCGCCGCTGCCGCGTCGTGTCCACGCGGTCGTGACGAACCGAACCGGACGGCGTGGGCACGCTTCGCTTTGCCCACCCTTGTAACAGCGAGAGCGAGTATCG
>NZ_JBHUIW010000023.1:0-100315 GCF_042682915.1 Rhodoplanes azumiensis
TACTGCGCCCAGATCCTCGGACATCGGACGCGTTAACCTGGATTCGGAGCCCTGCTGTTGGTGGTGCGACGGGAAGGCGGGGGCGGTGGACGGTCAGCCGACGCGAAGGCCCAAAATCTCGGCGACGACGGCCGGCAGGTCGTCGTACCGGCCGATCACCCGGTCCGGCGCGAGGGTCTCGACCGGCACCTCGGTGTAGCCGAAGTCGACCGCCACCACGGGCACGCCGGCCGCCTTGGCCGTGACGATGTCGGTCCCCGAGTCGCCGACCATCACGGTCAAGGACGGCGAGCCGGCCGCCGCCGCGATGGTGCCGAGCAGGGCGCGCGGGTCGGGCTTCATGGCCGCGAAGGTGTCCTGGCCGCAGATCGCGGCGAACCGATCGGCGAGGCCGAGCGCCCCGAGCAGCTTCACCGACAGCCGCTCGAGCTTGTTGGTGCACACGGCGAAGCGGCAGCCGGCCGCGTCGAGCCTGTCGAGCGCATCGACGAGGCCGGGAAACGGTCGCGACAGCGCGGCGATGCGCTCCGCATAGTCGTCGACATAGACGGCGTAGAGACGGTCGATCTCGGTCGCACCGCAATCACGCCCGCGGGCGCCGAGGGCGCGCTCGATCAGCAGGCGGGCACCGCCGCCGATGAAGCGGCGCGCCTCGTCGAACGGCACGGCGGCGAGCCCCTCGCGGACCAGGAGACCGTTGAGCGTGTCGATCAGGTCCGGCGCGGTGTCGACCAGGGTGCCGTCGAGGTCGAACACGACGAGCGGGGACGGCGCGGGCTGGTGCATGGCGGTCTCGGCTGGCCCGGCGATCGCGGCACGGGGCCTCCCGTTCCGGTCTAGGCCGGGCCGGGGCGCCGGCGCAAGCGGTCCGGTCGCCGCAGCGCCGTCGCTGGATCGTGCTCTAGGCGAGGCGGCGGAACGGGGCTACATAGCGGGCCGGCACACCACATGCGACCCACGACCCCCGTCCGGGCAAAGCGATGAATCCTGACTCCCTCAAGCGCGAGGCGGCCGCTCGCGCCGTCGATCTCGTCGAGCCCGGCATGCGGCTCGGCCTCGGCACCGGCTCGACCGCCAAGCACTTCGTCGCGCTGCTCGGCGAGCGGGTGCGGGGCGGCCTCGACGTGATCGGCGTGCCGACCTCGGAGGCGACGCGGGCCGACGCCGAGGCGGCCGGCATCCGCCTGTCGACGCTCGAGGAGACCCCGGCCCTCGACCTCACGGTCGACGGCGCCGACGAGATCGCCCCCGACCTTTCCGCCATCAAAGGGGGGGGCGGCGCGCTGCTGCGCGAAAAGATCGTCGCCGCGGCCTCGGCCCGCATGGTGGTCATCGCCGACGAGAGCAAGTGGGTGGAGACGCTCGGCCGCTTTCCGCTGCCCGTCGAGGTGGTGCCGTTCGGGGTCGCGCCGACGACGATCGCGGTCGAGGCGGCGGCCGTCGCGGCCGGCTGCGCCGGGCGGGCGGTGCTGCGGCGCACCCGCGAGGGTCACGCTTTCGTCACGGACGGCGGGCACCTGATCCTCGATCTCGCGCTCGGCCGCATCCCGGATCCGGCGGCGCTCGCCGAACGCCTCGCCGCCGTTCCGGGCGTCGTCGAGCACGGCCTGTTCATCGGGCTGGTGCGCACCGCGATCCTCGCGGGCAGCGCCGGCATCCGCATCGAAACCGCCCGCGTCGTCCGCGGGTAGACGACCCGCAGCGTCGCCAACAGGGGGCTCCCATGCCGTTCGCCAGTTCGCTCGTCACGCTCTTTCGCGCCACCGCCGCGGCCGCGCTGGTCGCCGGCACGGTCGGCCTCGTCCCGGCGCAAGCTCAGGCGCAGGCCCCGCAGCCGGCCGATCCGTCGCCCGCCGCCGTCGCGGCGGCGCGCGAGCTGATCATGGTCAAGGGCGGCAACGCCGTGTTCGACCCGATCGTCAACGGCGTCATCGAGTACGTGAAGAACGCCTTCCTGCCGACCAACCCGCAGCTCGGCAAGGAGCTCGGCGAGGTCGCGCTGCAGCTGCGCAAGGACTACGAGAGCAAGCGCGCCGAGCTGCTCGGCGAGGTCGCCAAGGTCTATGCCCAGAAGTTCTCCGAGGCCGAGCTGAAGGAGCTCGTGACGTTCTACAAGTCGCCGCTCGGCAAGAAGATGGCGACCGAGGAGCCGGGCGTGATCGACCAGGGCCTGAAGAAGGCGCAAGTGTGGGCCGACGCGTTCTCGGAGCAGGTGATGAGCCGGTTCCGCGAGGAGATGAAGAAGAAGGGCCACACCCTGTGACCACGACCGAACGCCGCGTCGACCTGTTCGTCATCGGAGCCGGCTCGGGGGGCGTGCGCGCCGCCCGCATCGCCGCCGGCTACGGCGCCCGCGTGATGGTCGCCGAGGAGTACCGGGTCGGCGGCACCTGCGTGATCCGCGGCTGCGTGCCCAAGAAGCTCCTGGTCTACGCGGCGCGCTTCCGCGAGGCGTTCGAGGACGCGGTCGGCTTCGGCTGGAGCGACACGGCGCCGACCTTCGACTGGGCGCGCCTGATCGCCGGCAAGGACCGCGAGATCGGCCGCCTCGAAGCGGCCTACAAGGCGACCCTCGGCAAGGCCGGGGTCGAGATCGTCGAAAGCCGCGCCGTGCTGCACGACGCAAAGACCGTGCGGCTCGAGCCCTCGGGCGAGCTGATCCGGGCCGAGCACATCCTGATCGCCACCGGCGCGACGCCCTCCCTCGGGCCCTCGATCCCCGGCATCGAGCACGTGATCTCGTCCAACGAGGCGCTGGCGCTCGATCATCTGCCGGCCCGGGTGCTGGTGCAGGGCGGCAGCTACATCGCGGTCGAGTTCGCTTCGATCTTCGCCGGGCTCGGCAGCCAGGTGTCGCTCGTCTATCGCGGCGAGAACATCCTGCGCGGCTTCGACGACGACGTCCGCCAGCAGCTGCGGATGGAGCTGGAGAAGCGCGGCATCCACGTGATCACGGGCGCGACCGTGACGGCCGTGGAGCCGCACGGCAAGCACTACACGGCGCATCTCTCCTGCGACATGCAGGTCGCCGCCGACGCCGTGATGTTCGCCATCGGCCGGCCGCCCAACGTGCGCGGCCTCGGGCTGGAGACGGTCGGCGTGACGATCGCGCCGAACGGCGGCATCGCGGTCGACGAGTTCTCACGGACCTCGGTGCCCGGCATCTACGCGGTCGGCGACGTGACCAACCGCATCAACCTGACGCCGGTCGCGATCCGCGAGGGGCACGCCTTCGCCGACACGGTGTTCGGCAGCAAGCCGACCAAGGTCGATTATCGCTGTGTTCCGACCGCGGTGTTCTCCGAGCCGGAGGTCGGCACGGTGGGCCTTTCCGAGACGCAGGCGATCGCGGAGTTCGGCGACGTCGACGTCTACAAGACCAGCTTCCGCCCGATGAAGGCGACGCTGTCGGGGCGCGACACCACGGTGCTGCTCAAGCTCGTGGTCGACGCCGCGAGCCAGCGTGTGCTCGGCTGCCACATCGTCGGCGAGGGGGCGGGCGAGATGATCCAGCTGGTCGGCATCGCGGTGCGGATGGGCGCGACCAAGGCCGACTTCGACGCCACCATGGCGGTGCACCCGACCGCCGCCGAGGAACTCGTCACCATGCGCCAGCCGACGCTGCGCCACCGCCGCAAGGCGGCCGAGTAGGGCGCTCGCGCAGGGCGAGCGGCCGGCGGAGCAGGGCGCACATCCGCGGCTCCACCACGGGCGTGCAGGCTGTCGGGCGCGCAGCCGTTGATGCGGCGGGGCTGTCGCCTTACACTCGGTCGCTCCGGACCGAGGGAGCCTCGCATGGGCCTCAACATCGACACCGAGGAGGCGTTGCGCCTCGCCGAGGAACTCGCCCGGATCACGGGCGAGAGCCTGCCCGACGCGGTCACGACGGCGTTGAGGGAGCGGCTGGAGCGGGTCCGGCCGCAGGACGGCCGCGGCCTGTCGGAGCGGCTGATGGCGATCGGACGTGATTGTGCGGCTCACATGAGTGAGCCGTGGAAGTCGATGGACCCGGACGAGTTTCTCTACGACGAGAACGGGTTGCCGAAGTGATCATCGACTCTTCGGCTCTGGTCGCGATCCTCCGGGCGGAGCCGGAAGGTCCGCGTTTTGCGGAGGCGATCGCGGCTGCGCCGACCAGGAGGGTTTCGGCGGTGGGCTATCTCGAGACCTCGATCGTCATCGACAGCGCACGTGATCCGGTCGCGAGCCGCCGCGTCGACGAGCTGCTCGCCGAGGCCGCCGTGGTCATCGAGCCGGTCACCGAGCAGCACGCCCGCATCGCCCGGCAGGCCTATCGCGACTTCGGGCGGGGCAGCGGGCATCCGGCGCGGTTGAACTTCGGCGACTGCTTCAGCTATGCGCTCGCCAAGGCGACCGGCGAGCCGCTGCTGTTCAAGGGCGACGACTTCCGTCGCACCGACGTCGCGACGGCGCTCGCCGCCGGGGCGTGACCGCCGCCGGGACGACTGCGCCGACCCGCGAGGGTCCGGCCCGCCGCCTCTGGCCTGCGGCTCTGGCCTGCCGCGGCGTCCCTCGTGTATAAGGCGTCCCGCGCGGAACGAGAGACCTCCGGGACGAGACCCGGCCGGCGCGCGACGAGGACGAGATCATGCCCGAGCGGTGGACCCCCGAGAGCTGGCGCAGGAAGCCGATCCAGCAGGTGCCGGACTTCCCGGACCTGGACGCGCTGTCGGCCGTCGAGAAGCAGCTTTCGACCTTTCCGCCGCTGGTTTTTGCAGGCGAGGCGCGGAGCCTCAAGCGCCAGCTCGCCAAGGTGGCGGCCGGCGAGTGCTTCCTGCTGCAGGGCGGCGACTGCGCCGAGAGCTTCGCCGAGCACGGCGCCAACAACATCCGCGACTTCTTCCGCGTGTTCCTGCAGATGGCGGTGGTGCTCACCTATGCGGCGGCGTCGCCCGTCGTGAAGGTCGGCCGCATCGCCGGCCAATTCGCCAAGCCGCGTTCCTCGCCGACCGAGACGCAAGGTGGCGTGTCGCTGCCGAGCTATCGCGGCGACATCGTCAACGGCAACGACTTCACGGCCGAAGCGCGCATCCCCGATCCGCGCCGCCAGCTGGAAGCCTATCGCCAGTCGGCCGCGACCCTGAACCTCCTGCGCGCCTTCGCGCAGGGCGGCTACGCCAATCTCGCCAGCGTGCATCAGTGGATGCTCGGCTTCGTGAAGGACAGTCCGCAGTCGCGCCGCTACATGGAGCTCGCCGACCGCATCTCCGAGGCGCTCGGCTTCATGCAGGCCTGCGGGCTCGATCTCGAGCGGCATCCGGAGCTGCGCGGCACCGAGCTCTACACCAGCCACGAGGCGCTCCTCCTCGGCTACGAGGAGGCGCTGACCCGCATCGATTCGACCAGCGGCGACTGGTATTGCACGTCCGGCCACATGCTGTGGATCGGCGACCGCACCCGCCAGCTCGATCACGCCCATGTCGAGTACTGCCGCGGCATCAAGAACCCGATCGGGCTGAAATGCGGGCCGTCGATGAAGGCCGACGACCTGATGCGGCTGATCGACGTGCTGGATCCGGAGAACGAGCCGGGCCGCCTCACGCTGATCTGCCGCATGGGCGCCGACCGGGTCGGCGAGCTGCTGACTCCGCTCGTCCGTGCCGTCGCGCGGGAGAAGCGCAACGTGATCTGGTCGTGCGATCCGATGCACGCCAACACGATCTCCTCGGCGTCCGGCTTCAAGACCCGGCCGTTCGACCGCATTCTCCAGGAGGTGAAGGGCTTCTTCGCCGTCCACGCGGCCGAGGGCACGATCGCCGGCGGCGTCCATCTCGAGATGACGGGGCAGAACGTCACCGAGTGCACGGGCGGCGCCCGCGCCATCTCGGACGAGGATCTGAACAACCGCTATCACACCTTCTGTGATCCGCGGCTCAACGCCGAGCAGTCGATCGACCTCGCCTTCCTGCTCGCCGAGCTCCTCAAGAAGGAGCGCCTCGCCCGCCACGTCCCGATGCCGGCCGCCGCGAGCTTGTGATGCTCGGTCTTTCCGGGGCGCGGACCGCAGGTCCGCGAGCCCGGAATCCATGGCCCCGGGGTGGATGGCTCGCGAGAGACAGGGCGTATGGATCCCGGGTTCGGCGCACGGAAGTCGGCTTCAGCCGACTTCGGCACGCGATAAGACGGATCCCGGGCAGGCCCGGGATCCGGCGCGCCGCCCCGGGACGACAGGCGTGGTGCGGTCCGGTTCTCTTCACGCCGCGTTAACCGCGCCGGCGAACTCGCGTCGTCGCGTCGGCGCGTTCGGCAATGAATCGATAACAAACAGGTTCAAATTGTCCCTGTTCACGGTGGCACAGGGAGCCGGGAGTGGCAGGGGACAGGGGTCGCTCGTTTCACGCCGCGACGGCGTTGGCGACCCTGGTGATCTCGATTCCCCTCTCGATCCTCGGTCCCGCTGCCGCCGCCGAATGGCCGCGCCTTCCGTCCGGACCCACGGGCGAGGTCACGGTCTGGGATCCGGGGCCGCGCTGGCCGAGCCTTCCGTCCGACGAGGCGGAAGCGATGCCCGCCGGCTCCACGGTGGACCCGCGACGGGCACAGCCGTCGCCGACCGCCGACGTTTCGGCCACGCAGGAGAGGCGGGCACAGCCGTCGTCTCCTGCGGCCGACCCGGACGTCACCGGATCCATTCCCGCACTCTCGGCACCCGCGACCATTCCGGCGCGTGATACGCGCTCGGCGCCCGACGCGCGTACAGTGCGCGACACGCGCGCGGTGCGTGACACGCGCCCCGCCGGCGCCGCTCCGGCGGAGGCGAACTGGGGGCCGGCCTGGCCGAATGTCTCCGACGGCGCCGACCCGGTGCCGGCCGACCCGGTGCCGGCCGACCCGGCGCCGCGCGCCACCGGCGCGATCTCGTCCGCTTCGGCGCCGGTCACCAAGGCGCCCCCGATGCGGCCCGCCTATGTGGTTCCGATGGCGCCGGCGCCGTTCAAGGTCGACGTCGGGGCCCGCTACTGGTACTCGACCGGCAAGGTCGATTTCGGGTTCCGCAACGGCGTCGCCGGCTACGGCGACCCGACCTCGACGCTCGACTGGACCGGCATGCACGGCCATTCGGGGGAGGCGTTCGCGCGCATCTCCCACCAGCCGACGCGGCTGTTCGTGAAGGGCGTCATCGGCGCCGGCACGCTCGACGGCGGCACCATCGTCGACCGCGACTTCTTCGCCGGCCAATGGAAATTCTCCGACACGACCAGCACCGTGACGGGCGACAGCCTGCGCTACGGCATCGTCGACGTCGGCTGGTCGTTCGACGTGCCGAAGGCCGGCTGGCGGGTCGGCGGCTTCGTCGGCTATCACTACTGGAACGAGAAACTCGGTGCCTCGGGCCTGATCACCAACCCGGACGATTTCGGTGGCGCCTATTGGGGCGTGCCGGCCGGCACCCGGTTCGCGAGCGACGCCACCGCCGTGTTCGTCTACGAGCCGACTTGGCACGCGCTGCGCCTCGGTATCGACGGCCGCTGGGAGTTCCTGCCGGGCTGGTCGGTGTCGGGCGAGGTCGCCTGGGTGCCGATCGCCAGCGTGGAGAACAAGGACAGCCACCTGCTGCGCCAGGGCATGAACGATCTCGGCCCGGCCCCCAACGTGATCTCGCGCTCGTCGCGCGGCTTCGGCGTCGAGGCGGAGCTGTTCGTCCACTACGCCGTCACGCCGTTCCTGGAGATCGGCGTCGGCGGGCGCTACTGGGGGCTCGACGCCGACACCGGCACGGTGACGTTCGGCCCGAGCTTCGCCGGCTCCTACGACCTCACCAAGTTCGAGCAGCAGCGCTACGGCCTGCTGCTGGAGGCCAAGGGCCGATTCTGAGCGGCGAGCGAACAATGCGGCTCGCCCGTCGTGCGCGCCGCTGCAGCCGATCGACACCCCCCGACTCACGACGCGTCATGCCCGCGCCCGTCGCGGGCATCCACGATTCTGCGGCGATGCCGGCAGGACGAACGGGGATGGCCGGGACGAGCCCGGCCATGACGAAAACAAGGGGAGCAGCCCCGTCCTCTCGCGACTCAGATCGAGTCCTTGAGCTCCTTGGCGGGCCGGAAGGCGACCTTCTTGCTGGCCTTGATCTTGATCGCCTCGCCGGTGGCCGGATTGCGGCCCATGCGGGCGGCGCGCTTCTTGACCTGGAGGATGCCGAGGCCGCCGATGCGCAGGCGGTCGCCCTTCTTGAGGTGCTTCACCACGAGACCGACGAAGTCGCCGAGAATCGCCTCGGACTGCTTCTTGGCGATCTCGTGCTCGCCGGCGAGCGTCGCGGCGAGGTGCTTGAGCGTGATGGTCGGGGTCGTCGTGGTCGCTGCCTTGGCCATCTCTTATCCCTCCTCTGCGGATCGATGGACGCCGAAACTGCCCGTCACATAGACGATTCTTCGGCCTTGGCCAGCCGCAATCGACGAAAGTGCCCATGTTTTCTGGGTTTCCGTGAGCTGCAGCCGCGAATCCGCCCGTCTGACGGCACTTTTCGGGATGCTGCGCGGGCGAAATCGTGTCCCGCCGCAGCGCCGTTCCGGCACGCTTCCGGGACGCTTCCGGCGCGCTTTCGACCGTCGCGAAGTGCGCTTGACTTCGATCCGGGAGCGCCCTAGGAGAACGGCTCCGAAGTTCGGGGGCGTAGCTCAGTTGGTTAGAGCGCCGGCCTGTCACGCCGGAGGTCGCGGGTTCGAGCCCCGTCGCTCCCGCCAGCTTGTCGATGCTGGCTCTCCGAACAGCATTCCCTGAAAACAGCGATCTGCCGGAACCCGACCCCCGCACGATGTGGGCGGCGCCGCGGCATGGGCGTGGCCCGGTCGTGTGCCGTGGCTGCCGGCCGGGTCGGCGCGCCGACCTGATCGTCGGTCGCCGACGTGTTCGGCCGGGCGCCGGCGCGCATGGCGGGCCCCGGAAAACCACCGGCTGTCAAACCGCCGCGGCCGATGTTAGTCTTCGCACGGGGAGGGGATGACCACGCTTCGAGGTGTGATCCCCATGCGGAATGCCGTCGGCCTACTCTGCGCGGTCGTCCTCGGCCTCACGGCCGCGGCCTGCACGCGATCGACGTCGCCGGCCGGACAGGTGGTGGCATCGGCCGGTCCCGGCGAGATGCTGCGCGACGAGCTCGCCGCGAGGCGCGAGCGGCGCCCCGCCTGCGAGCAGCAGGCGCGCGAGCTCGCCCTCAGCCCCTCGCAGCGCGCGAGCTTCGTCTGGAGCTGCGTGAACCGCTGAGCGGGGCGTCTCCGGCTCGCTGCCCGGTATTCTCGGCTTCGTGCCCCGGACAAGGCCCGTCGAGCCAGCGACTCGGCGTGCCGCAGAGCCGAACCCAGGGGCCGCAAGGCGAGCACCGGGGCGCAAGACGATCACTCCCGCTCCGTCCGCTCGTCCGGGGGCCGGCTCGCGGTGCGTCGCACCGTGTCCGGCACACGAGTCTGCGGCCGCCGACGCGACGCCGCGCCGGGCGGAGCCTCCGCCTACTTCTTCTCGATGCCGGCGGCTTCCACCACCTTGGCCCACTTCGCCACCTCGCGGGCGATGCGGGCCTTGAAGTCCTCGACCGAGCAGCCCTGCGCCGCCATGCCGTACTTGGTGGCGGCGGCCTGGATGTCGGGCAACGCCAGCACCTCGACCACGGCCTTGTTGAGCGTCGCGACGATGTCGGGCGGCGTCGCCGCCGGGGCCGCGAGGCCGTTCCAGCTCGTCACCTCGTAGCCCGGCAGGCCGCTCTCGGCGACGGTCGGGACGTTCGGCAGCGAGGCGGCGCGCTGCGTCGCGGTCGTCGCCACGGCGACGATCTGGCGCTCCTCCAGCGGCCCCTGCAGGGCGGCCTGGTACTCGAACAGCACGTCGACGTCGCCCTGGATCATCGCGGTGACGAGCTGCGGCGTCGTCTTGAACGGGATCGCCGTGACGGTGATGCCGGCCATCGACTTGAACAGCTCGCCGCCGAGATGCTGGTTGCTGCCCGGATTGATCGAGCCGAAATTGAGCTTGCCGGGCGACGCCTTGGCGGTCGCGATGATGTCCGCGACGGTCTTGAGCGGCGACCCGGCCTTGGTGGCGACGACGAGGCCGTAGGCGGCCGTGGTCGAGATCGGCACCAGGTCGCGCTCGAGGTCGTAGGGCAGCGACTTGAACAGCGACTTCGCCGCCGTGAGCCCGCCACCGATCATCGCCAGCGTGTAGCCGTCCGGGGTCGAGGCGACCACCGAGTTGATGCCGATCACGCCGGCGGCGCCCGGCCGGTTGTCGATGATGAACTGCTGGCCGAACTTGTCGGAGAGCTTTTGCGCGACCATCCGCATCGTCACGTCGGCGATGCCGCCGGCGCCGTAGGGCACGATGATGCGGACCGGCCGGTTCGGGTAGCCGGCCTGCGCCCGTGCGGCCGCCGGCAGCAGCGTGGCGAACGCTCCGGCGAGGCCGCCGAGGAGCAGCCGGCGGCGGTCGGGGTGCAGCAGGGCGAGGGGGGCGGTCATGGTGGTCCTCCGGTCGTTGTTGTTGCCCGGCGACGGCTGCGGCGCCAGGGAGGCGGTCGGGTGGGTCAGGCCGGCACCGGCGCGGCGGCGAGGGCGGGATAGAGCCGGCGCGCCGTCCCGGCGAAGATGTTTGCGCGGTCGGTGTCGGAGAGGCAGGCGAGGGCGGTGCGGGCGGCAGCGACGATGCGGCGCATCGGCCCCGGCTCGGCCGGGAAGTTGGAGCCCCAGGCGATGCGCTCCGCACCGTACACGCGGACCAGTCGCGGGAAGAAGTCCTCCGGCCGCGACGCGCCCGACGACGCCTCGCGCACCGTCCGGCTGGTCAGCTTCAGCACCACGTTGGGCCGCTCGGCGAGACGCCACAGCCAGTCGGCCTTGCGGTAGGGAGCGCCGTCGGAGAGGTCGACGCGGGCGAGATGATCGAGCACCACGGGCACGGTGCGGAAGCGGTCGAGCAGCACGACGAGCTGGTCGACGCCCTCGGGGCGCATCTGCACGCACACCGGCAGGCCGGCCGCCTCGGCCCGCTCCCAGATCGGGAAGGTGCGCGGATCGGCGAGCCAGCCGGCCTGGCCGGGCTGCGTCGTCCCGGTGGTGAACAGGCGCAGGCCCGAAAAACCCTTCGCCACCCAACCGTCGAACACGGCCGCGGCGTCGGGCGCGAACAGGTCCATCGAGAACACGCCGGTGAATCGGTCCGGAAAGGTCGCGATCGCGTGAGCCGCGTAGGAATTGTCGAAGCCGTAGGCCGTGGAGGCTTGCACCACGGCGGCCTTGTCCACGCCGGCCTCGTCGAGCGCCGCGACCAGCGCCTCGGCCGTGCAGGGATGCGCATGCGACCAGTCCGACTGCTTGCCACCGAGCGGTGCCAGCGGATAGCGCGCCGTGTCCGGCGAGATCACATGCGTGTGGGTGTCGATGATGGCGGTCATGGGCGGCTCCTCGGAGCGTCAGTCGAGCATTTTTCGGGCGTGCGACCGGCATTCCAACGCTGCTGCGCTCCATGAATTCATGCTAAGTCGAATTTAAGGAAACGCCCCTCCGGTAGGGCCGGCGGCGGCCGCGACGGGATACGTCGGGTGGACAGGACCAGGATCGGGCGGCTGCGTGCCTTCGATCAGGTGGCGACGACCGGCGGCATGACGGCCGCGGCCGCCGGTTTGCGGCTGACTCAGCCGGCGGTGAGCCGGGCCGTCCGCGCCCTGGAGGTGGAGCTCGGCACGACCCTGCTCGAACGGCGCGGCGACGGCGCCGTGCCGACCGAGGCGGGCCGGCTGCTGGCGCGGCGGACCGCGCGGCTGTTCGCGCAGCTGCGCGCCGCCGTCGGTGCCGCGACCGGCGCCGATCCCGGCGGGGATGCGGCGAGCCGGATCGTGCGGGCGCTCGCCGACGCGCATCTGCGCGCCCTCGCGGCGGTGTGGACGGCGCAGACGTTCCGGCGCGCCGCAGCGGCGCTCGGCATCGCCGAGCCGACCCTGCACCGGGCGGCGCGCGATCTCGAGAAGCTGATCGGGGTCGCCCTCTACCGCCGCACCCGCGACGGCGTCGGCCTGTCGGCCACGGGGGCCGAGCTCGCCCGGCGGTTCGCGCTCGCCGTGGCCGAGGTGAGGGCGGCGCGCGAGGAGCTGGCGCTCCTGCGTGGCAGCGCGGCCGCCACAGTGGTGATCGGCGTGCTGGCGCTCGCCCCGGTGCGGCTCGTGGCGCGGGCCGCCGAGGGCGTGCTGCGCGCGCATCCGGGCGCCCGCGTCACCATTCGCGAGGCGCCGTATGCGAGCCTCGCCGAAAGCCTGCGCAGCGGCGCCCTCGACCTGATCTTCGGCGCGCTGCGGGCGCCGCCGCCGTTCGACGATCTCGCCGAGGCGGCGCTGTTCGACGACCCGTACCGGATCGCCTGCCGGCGCGGCCATCCGCTCGCCGGCCGTCGTGATCTCACGCCCGCCGACCTGCGGCCCTATGGCTGGGTGGTGCCGACCGCGCCGCTGCCGCGCCGCGCCGTGGTCGATCGCGTGCGCGCCACCTGGGATCTGCCGGACCGAGTCGACGTCGAGGCGGACTCGCTCGGCGGCATCGTCGCCGTGCTGGCCGAGACCGATCGGCTCAGCCTGCTGCCGCGGGCCGGCGTCGCCGGTGCGGGCGGCGATGGCGCGGCCGACGCGCTCGCGGTGCTGGACCTGCCGGTCCCGCAACCTCGCCGCGCCGTCGGCGTCACGACCCGCGCCGACTGGCTGCCGACCGCCTTGCAGGCGGAGTTTCTGGAGCAGCTGCGGGAGGCCTCACGCCCTGCGGTCGCGCCGTGATCCGTCATTCCGGGTTCGCGGCTTCGCCGCGCTCCGGAATGACCGGCAACGCGAACGTGCCCCGGACGCAGCGGAGTGCGCCGCGCCCGGGACACGAGGTCACGCACGGGGCCGTGCTCACGGCCCCGCAAAGCAACGATCTCAGGCCACCATCCGCCGGCTCGCGATCGGGCGCAGCTCGAGGATGTCCTCGGGCTTCATCGGGATCATGGCGACACCGACGTCGCGCTTGTAGCCGGTCCAGCGGGCGATCTCGGCCTCGGTGCCGAAGCCGGCCTCGACCTTCTTGCCGGTGGTCGCGAAATCGTCCGGCAGCAGGCCCTCGCGCACCCACAGGGCGACGGCGCCACAGGGGCGGTGGACCTCGAAGCAGAAGCGGCCGAACGGCGAGGCCGGACCGTGCGTCAGCGTCCGGTCGACGACGAGCCGCTTGCGCGACACGGCGCGAAGCATGAACTCGAAACTGTCGATCAGGCCCGGCGGGTCGAGGCCGGCCACGATGGCGACCTCGTCGCGATGCGGGATGCCGGCGCCCGGGAAAGCGGCGAAGGCGCGCTGCAGCACCTTGATCGACAGGACGACGCCGCCGAAGTGGTCCTTGTCGTGGAACGCCTCGAGGTCGTCGAGCGTGATGGTCAGCTCGCCCGCAGAGTCGCGGACCTTGATGGACGGGGTCATGGCGATCCTCCTCAGCTCTTCACCACGGGGCCGATCTCGAACAGCTCGGCGGCGGGCGACGCCAGCACGCGGTCCGCCATCTCGTGGCGCAGCGCGTCGAAGCGCGCCACCTCGGCGTCGCTGGCGAGCCCGCCCGCGGTCTTCGAGGCGAGGGCGAGGAACTCGCTCGTCAGCGTGCCCTCCTTGAGCCACAGGCTCACCGCCGTACCCTTGTGGCGGATCTCGAACCAGAAGTGCTCGCCGCACACCGCCTGGCCCTTCTTGGCGCCGTGATCGAGCACGGCGCGCCGGCGGCTGAAGGCGCGGGTGGCGCATTCGAGCCCGTCGACGACGCCGGGGCCGTCGACCCCGATCGCCACCTGGATGGCGCTGCGCTCGGGCGGGCCGTCCGGCGAAATCAGCGGGAAGGCCGTCTCCAGCACCTTGTAGGCGACCGCGACGCCGCCCGGATGCGGGCCGCCGTGGAACGTGAGCATCTGCTCGTAGCTGATCGCGACGGGGTTCTGCTTCGACCCGCGCATCTTCAAAACGTGCGTCATCGTCTCTCCTTTCAAAACGAGTCAACCGAAGTCATGCCGAGCCGCCGTCGACCCGCGGCGCGACGAGCCAGCGGCCGAACACGGCGAGCCAGGCGAGGAAGCCCGCCGCCCACAGCGCGCTCGGCAGCGCGACGCCGAGCCACGGCATCGCCTCGGGCGCGAGCTCCGGCGTGATCACGCGAAGAAGCGTCGCCGCGACGATCAGGACCGGGGCGATCCACACGGCGCGCGGCAGCGGGAAGCTGCGGCCGGTGTGGCGCAGCGACACGATCGACATCACGGTGGCGACCGTGAGCGAGGCGGCGCCCATGCCGACGAGGTGCCGCAGGCCGGTCGGATCGAAGCCGGCGCCGAGCGCCACGGCGCCGAGCCCGGCGAGGCCCGCCGCCAGAAAACCCTGCGTCACCCAGAACAGCAGCACCTGCGGGCGCAGGAGCGCAGGCCCGCGATGCAGCTCGACCATGCGGTCGAGCTGGGCGCAGGCGGCGGCGAGCGCGATCCAGCCGGTCACCGGGTTCTGCGGCGCGACCGTGTCGGCGATCGCGAAAAGCACCAGCGTCGCGACGGCGAGATGGCGACGTCCCGGCGACAGGCGCGGCGGCCCCTTGCGGCCGGTCTCGCGCAGCGCAGCGCCGAGGGCCACCGGAAGAATGCGTCCGAGCGCCAGCGCGATCGCCACCAGCAGGAGATCGAGGCCGAGGATCACGGCGGCGTCCGGCGTGCCGGGCAGCGCGCCGAGCCGCGTCATGTGGAACCAGATGTTCGCCGCCAGCAGGCCGAGCATCACCAGACCGAGGTCGATCGGCCGGCGGCCGGCCTTCGACAGCGCGGGCAGGGCGCCTCCGAGCACGGCGGGCAGGAAGGCGAGGTCGGCGAGCGCGACCACTTCGGCCGGCAGCACGCCGTCGAGCCAGAAGGCGACGCGGCCGGCGAGCCAGATCAGCACCAGCGCGGCGAGCGGCCGGCCCGCCACGGGCGGCGTGCCGGTCCAGCTCGGAAACGCCGTCAGCGCAAAGCCCGCCATCGCGGCGACGAGGCAGCCGAACACCTGCTCGTGCGCGTGCCAGGCCGCGCTGCCGATCGTTCCCGATCCGACCAGCCCGGTCCAGATCACCGGCATTGGCAGCACGGCCGCGACGGCGGCGAGCGGCACCAGCAGAAAGAACGGCCGGAAGGCCTCGCTCAGCACGGCGTCGCGCGTCGTCTGTGTCGCGGGCCGCGTCATCGTGGCGACTCCGGCTCGACCGAGAGCGCCGTCGCGGTCGCCGGATCGGCGAGCAGACGGCCGACCTCGGCATGGACGAAGCCGTCGTCGCGCGCGGCGTGCGGCACCGTGATGTCGTGTATCGCAGCGACACGGGCCGGGCGCGCCGAGAGCACGACGATGCGGTCGGCCATGCGCACGGCCTCGGCGAGGTCGTGCGTCACCAGCACGGTGGTGAGCCCGCGCGCGCCGATCAGCCGCTGCACCAGCGCCTGCATCTGCCGGCGCAGCCCGACGTCGAGCGCGCTGAACGGCTCGTCGAGCAGCAAGAGATCCGGCTCGATCGCCAGCGCGCGGGCGAGCGCGACGCGCTGGCGCATGCCGCCCGACAGCGCGTGCGGGAACTTGTCGCCGTCGTCCGCGGAAAGGCCGACGACGCGCAACAGCGCGTCGGCCCGCGCCAGCCGCTCGGCGGCGCGCATCGGCAGCGCCTTCAGTCCGAACGCGATGTTCTTTCGCGCGTCGCGCCACGGCAGCAGGCAGGGATCCTGGAACGCGAAGGCCGGGCGCGCAAACCCGTGGACGATGCGGCCCTGGTCGGGGCGCACCAGGCCGCCGATCATCGCGAGCAGCGTGCTCTTGCCGCAGCCCGAAGGGCCGATCAGGCCGCCGACCGTGCCGGCGGGCAGCGCGAAGGAGACGCCCGCCAGCACCGGCTCCGGCCCGAACGCGTGCGTCACAGCCTCGACCCCGAGACCGGGCGATGGTGTCGCGACAGTCGCGAAAGGGCCGTCGGGTGCGAAGGTCATGCGCGTCAGATCCCCGGCATGTCGCGCGCCTCGGCGCCGGGGAGGTCGCGCCGCCAGGTGAGCAGGCGGCGGCGCAGCGGCTCGAGCAGCAGGTACTCGACCGCGAGCAGCAGTGCGACGACGACCAGGATCCAGGCCATCGCCTTGACGGTGTCGACCTGCACGCGGGCGGTGGCGAGCCCGTCGCCGATGCCGCCGGCGCCGCTCAGGAGCTCGGTCATCACGGCGACCTTCCAAGAGAGCGCCAGCGCGGTCGCCACCGCCGGGAACAGGTAGGAGAGCATGTGCGGCAGGTAGACGTCGGTCACCAGCACGTGGCGCGGCACCCGGAAGGCGCGCGCCATCCGGCGCAGCGCGCCGTCGAGGCTGCGCACGCCTTCGGCCGCGCTGGCGAACACGATCGGCGCGCTCGTCACCAGCACGGTGAAGACGACGGCGAGTCCCGAGCCGCCGAACCACAAGAGCGACAGCACCACCCAGGCGATCGCCGGGATGCCGAGCATCAGGGTCGCGATCGGCGCCAGCAGGCGGCGGATCATGTCGGAGAGCCCGGCGAGCGCGCCGAGCACGCCGCCGACCACCACGCCGAAGCCGAATCCGACGAGGGCGTTGCGGCTGGTCTCGATGACGGCCGGCCACACCTTGCCGGCGAGCGTCATCTGCCACAGCGCCGCGAAGGTCTCGCGCGGCGAGGGGAGCACGAGGGTGCCGTAGGCGGCGTGCCCCGCCTCCCACAACGCGACGAGCAGCAAGAGGCTCGCGGCGGCGCCCCAGCCGCCCCAGACATAGTCCAATGCTTGGTCCAATGCTCGGGCGAGGCGGGCGCGAAGCCGGATCATGCGGCGGGGCCCCAGTAGAAGGCGTCGTCGGGCAGCCGGCCGCCGAGGATGTCGGGCGACATCTCCATCAGGGCCGTGAAGTAGTGTTGGAGGTCGGGCTTGGCGTCGGCGGCGGCGACGACGTCGAGTCGGAAATGCGGGATCGACTTCTCCACCACCGGGGCGGCGAGATCGAGCGTCGTCGCGCCGAGCTTGCCGGCCTCGGCCGGGTTGTCGAGCACCCAGCGGGCGCTCTCGACGCAGCCCTGGTGGATCGCCCGCACCAGCTCCGGGTTCGCCTGGAGAAAGTCCTCGCGCACGCCGAGGCCGGCCTGGGCGATGCGCGGCGGCCGGCCGGTCAGGCGGCCGTACACGGCGGTGAGGTCGGCGGCGCGGCGGACCGCGATGCCGGCCTGGGCGCCGCGGATCTGTGCCGCGGTCGCGGCCGGCTCGGAGATCACGGCGAGGGACGCGCGGTCGGCGAGCAGGAGCTGCACGGCCTCGGTGGGCGCGCCCACATAGTGCAGCTTCACGTCGGTGTCGGGATTCATGCCGAGCTTGCGCAGCGTCATGCGGAAGATCAGGTCGGGCGCGTCGTTGCGGAACGCCATCAGCACCGTCTTGCCGGCCATGTCCTCGATCTTCCGGACGCCGTCGTCGCGGCTCATCAGATAGAGAAGTCCCCACGTGACGATGTTCATCAGCCGCACCGGGACGCCACGGTTGCGCATGTTGGCACACGAGTAGGACGGCGTGCCGAACACCGCCATCTCGCCCGAGACGACGCCGGCCCGCATCTGGTCGGGCGTGCGCCACACCTTCAGCTGCGCCTTGTCGGCGAAGCGCGACAGCGTGCCGGTCTCGATCAGCCGCGCCATCACGACCGAGGGCGTCGCCGGCATGCCGTTGATCACGAGGCTCGCGAGCTTCTCTCCGGTCTTCGCCGGGCTCGCGTTCACCGGGGCGACGACGCGCGGAAGAAGGCCGGCGACGCCCGCCGCGGCGAGGCCCGTCAGCGCGTCGCGTCGGTTCGCAGACACCATCCCGCATCCTCCTGCTTCGACGGCCGATCGCGCCTGCCGGCGGCGGTCCGGCCGTGGGTGCTGGGCTGGATAATCGGTCGCCGGTGTGCCCGTCATACGAGAAAGTACCGAGCGGACCTGGAATCCGAGCAGACTTGGACTTCGAGCAGACTTGGAACAAATGGAAAATGCAAACCTTTCCAAACGCGCTTGACGGCGCGGCCGCAGCCGGCGAGTTCTGGCGGGTCCGGCCGCACGCGCCGTCGCGCGCGGCGGCGTTCGGCCGTCCCGCCCGGACCCCTGCGTCCGATCCCCTCCGGCTCCCCCGTCCGTGCCCATGGCCTCGCGGTCCGTCGTTCCCGGAATCCTGTTCATGATCGGCTGCACGATCATGTTCGCCATCGGCAGCGCCGTGTCGAAATGGCAGGTCGCAACCTATCCGGTCGGCGAGATTCTGTTCGTGCGGGCGCTGGTGTCGATCGTCGTCGTGTCGCTCATCGTGCTGCCGAGGACGGGACTCATGGTGTTCCGCACCCGCAGGCTGCGCGATCACGCGACCCGCTCGATCACCCAGGCGGGGGCGCAGACCTGCATCATGATCGCGCTCGGCCTGATGCCGCTCGCCAGCGTGATCGCCGTCAACTTCTCGGCACCGCTGTTCGCGACGCTGTTCTCGGCGCTGATCTTCAGGGAGGTGGCCGGCCCGGCCCGCTGGGCCGCGCTGGTCGTCGGCTTCGGCGGCGTGCTGATCGTCACCCATCCGGGCGCCGACACGTTCCAGATCGGCTTCTTGTTCGCCATCGCCAACGCGGTGCTGTTCGGGCTCGTCACGGCCGGCGTGCGCAGCATGACCAACACCGAGTCGCCCGGCACGCTCACCATGTGGCAGATGGTGATGCTGACCGTGATCTTCGCGGCGGCGCTGCCGTTCGGCTTCGTGATGCCGACCCTCGTCGACGGCGGGCTGATGCTGGTGAACGGCGTGTCGAACGCGATCGGCCAGTACTGGTGGACACGGGCCCTGCATCTCGCCCCGGCCGGCGCGGTCGGGCCGTTCTATTACCTGTCGCTCGTCTGGGCGATGGGGATCGGCTTCATGGTGTGGGGCGACGTGCCGACCGTGCACCTCCTGATCGGCTCCGCCGTCGTCGTCGCCTCCGGCCTCGCGCTGCTCTGGCACGAGACGGGGCGGAAGAAGGGCTGAGGCGGGAAGGGCGGAGCAGAGCAGAGCGATCGTGTGGTGTCGTTCCGGGGTCGTTGCTCCGCGGCGCCCGGCCAAGGTCGTGACCGTCGCGCTCGCCGCCATGACGGCGTGCGTCATCCGGGCGCTGCGCGAGACGGGCGGGCGTCACCGCGCCGAGATCTTCGCTCACGCCGAGACCGCGGCGAGGGGCTCGCCGCGGCCGCCTGAAGCGGTATTCGGCGGATCGCGGTCCGGCGTCCGAAAACGCCGGCCTGCGGAGCAAGGGAGCCCGAGGCTCGACGGTGACCGGTCGGGAACCGGGGGCCGGGCGCTCCTCGTCGTCATCGCACCGCGAACGCGTCGGAACGATCGGAGCCCGATCCGCGAACTCCCTCGGAGTTCACGGTCGTCGACCGCGTTCAAAGGCTGGATCGACGACCGCTCCCGATCCGCCCCGCCGAGCCCACGAAGCCCCCTGGCCAAGCAGAGCCCGTCCACACAGGACGAACTCCTCGCCGATGCTCCTGCGCGGGCCGCCTCAGCGCCCGGTCGGCGGCTTGGCCGCGAAGGCCGAGCCGCGCACGCACATGCGTCCGGTCTTGTCCTGCCACAGCCGCTCGGTCGCGTGCAGGTGCCCCAGAGCGCGCGCCACGGTCTGGAAATTCCAGCCCGCGAACGCCTCGGCGATGTCGGTGTAGTACATCGGCGCGACCGCGATCTTCTCCAGGATGGCGTCGGCGAGCCGCGCCACCGCGTTGTCGCCACCGCTCTCGCCGGCCGGATCGGCCTTGCCGGACACGTAGTCGTCGATCTTCGCCGTCTCGGCATAGGCGTAGGTGATGCGCTCGTAAGCCTCGCGCTGCGCGTACTCGGGAATCGTCGCGTCGATGCCCATCTTGGCGCCGGTCGGTACCGTGCCGGGCGGCATCGGCACCAGGCTCGGATCGAGCGGTTTTGCGCGCGAGTTCGAAATGATCACGACGTCGCGATCGGCCTGCACGCGCGTCGCGATCGCCCATTCGACCTCGGCCGGGTCGTTGACGTCGATGTCGTCGTCGACCACCACGACGTGCTTGAGGTCCATCACCGAGAGCGCGGCGAGCAGCGCGTTCTTGCCTTCGCCGGCCTGCTTCTTGATGGAGATCACGGCGTGCCAGAAGGCACAGCCGCCGAGCGTGACGTTGATGTCCTTCACCGTGACGCCGGCGGTCTTGAGCGCCTGGCGCAGCGCCGCGTAGCGGGTCGGCGCGGCGAGCCAGGTGTTCTCCCACGGCATGTGGAGCGCGTAGTACATGGCGTCGCGCCGCATCGCGACCGCCTTGATGCGCACCAGCGGATTCCAATGCAGGCCGCCCATCAGCCGGGTGAACTCGCCGAACCGGCCCTCCGGCCAGGTCCAGCCGGTCGGCAGAATCTCGGCCTCCAGCACGATCTCGGCGTCGGCGATGTAGGGCACGTCGATGGTCTCGCACGGGGCGAGCGCGACGGGCGCGCCGCGCAAGCCCCCGGCGATCGCCATCTCGTCGACGCCGAGCGGCGCCCGGAACCCCGAGCCGGTGATCTCGAACGGATGCGTGCCGATCGAGATCGAGATCGGGCAGGGGCGGCCCGCTTTGTATGCACGGTCCGCGAACAGTCGCATGTTGTTCGGCGTGACGATGTCGATGCCGGTGAGGTTCTTCTCCTTGACGATGAACCGGTAGATGCCGCTGTTGAAGCCGAGCTCGGGATCGTGCGCGATCACCACGCCGGCCGTGATCATCGGGCCGCCGTCGTAGATCGACGACATCGGGATGGGCAGGCGGAACAGGTCGACCTCGTCGCCGCGCATCACCACCTCGCGGGTCGGCGAGGTCGCGACGCGGGCGGGCGGGATCGGCCGCTCGGTCGCGAGCCGCAGCTTGTCCTCGATGTCGCGATACGTCGTCGCACCGAGCGACATCATGGCGCGCTTCTGGGTGCGGATGATGCCGGAGATCACCGGGACGGAGTAGCCGATCACGTCGTGGAACAGGATCGCCTTGTCGGACTGGTCGACCAGCGTGGCGATGTGCCGGATGTCGACCGGCTGGCGCAGGTCGACGAGCTCGCCGGCCTCGCGCAGCCGGTCGAGGAACTCTCGGAACGTCTCTTGCATCGGGATCTGCTGCACGGGGATCTGCTGCACGGGGTGCTCCGCACTGTCGGGGGACGAACGCGGTCGGCGCCGACGATCGCGAGCCGCGGTCACACGACCGCGGGAGTGCGACGGCGGCTCCTCCGAAAACCGGATCCGTGCCGTGCGCCATGCGCGCGGCAGCACTTTGCATATCAGGCTGACTGGGTTAATCAAGAGGCCCGGAAAGCCCGAACGAGGACGAAGAGGAGACGACGGCTTTGAGCGCGACGATGCGAGCCCTGGTGCTGCGCCAGCACGGCACCCTGGACGACCTGGAGTACGTCACCGATCACCCGCGGCCGACCGTCACGGCCGGTCATGTCGTCATTCGGGTGCGCGCCTCCTCGTTCAATTACCACGACGTCTTCACGGTGCGCGGCATGCCGGGCATCAAGGTGCCGCTGCCGGTCGTCATCGGCCTCGACATGGCCGGCGAGATCGCCGAGGTGGGCGAGGGCGTCTCCGGCTGGAAGCCGGGCGACCGCGTGCTCGTCAACCCGCTCAACAAGAAGAAAGGCCTGATGGGCGAGATGCTCGACGGCGGCATGGCGGAGTACTGCCTGGTCGGCGCCGACCAGCTCATCGCGATGCCGGACGACGTGACGTTCGAGCAGGCGGCGGCCCTGCCGGTCGCCTACGGCACGGCGCACCGCATGCTGATCACCCACGACACCGTGAAGGCCGGCGACAAGGTGATCGTGCTCGGCGCCTCGGGCGGCGTCGGCACCGGCTGCGTGATCCTCGCCAAGATGCTCGGCGCCGAGGTGATCGCGTGCGCGTCGAGCGACGGCAAGCTCAAGCGCCTGAAGGAGATGGGCGCCGACGAGGCGATCGACTACACCAAGGTCGACTTCTCGAAGTGGGCGGTCGAGCGATACGGCAAGCCGCAGCGCCGCACCTACGAGGGCGGGGTCGACGTGGTGATCAACTTCACCGGCGGCGACACCTGGGCGCCGTCGCTGAAATGCGTCAAGCGCGGCGGCAAGATCCTGGTCTGCGGCGCGACCGCCGGCCACGATCCGAAGGAGGATCTGCGCTACATCTGGAGCTTCGAGCTGAAGATCATCGGCTCGAACAGCTTCTACGACGACAACCTCGCCGCCTTGATGTCGCTGATCGCCGAGAAGAAGCTCGCGCCCGTGATCGACACGGTGCTGCCGCTCGATCAGGCCCGCGAAGGCCTGCGCCTGATCCAGGACCGCGAGGTGATCGGCAAGGTCGTGATCACGCCGTGAGGCTCTTGGCGCAGACGCCCGCGTCCCCTCTCCCCGCGTGCGGGGAGAGGTACATACGCCGCTCCCCTGGGATCTCGTCATTGAGACAACGTTACTCGAATCGCTATCCGACAGGACATCCATGAGCCAGACCCTCACCGCCGCTGACGTCGACGCGATGATCACCCAGGGGCCGTTCCACCAGTGGCTCGGTCTCAAGGTGACGGCGCTCGGCGAGGACTCGATCGAGATCCGCGCCACCTGGCGCGAGGAGTGGAAGGTGCATCCGGAGCGCCCCTACACGCACGGCGGCATCCTCGCGACGCTGCTCGACCTCGCCGCCGACTGGGCGTTGGTGAAGCGCACCGGCCGCGGCGTGCCGACCATCGACATGCGGGTCGACTATCATGCGGCCGCGATGCCGGGCGACCTGATCGTCAAGGGTCGGGTGCTCAAGCCGGGCAGCCAGTTCGCCGCCGCGGAGTCGCAGGTGTTCGACCTCGACGGCAAGCTCCTGGCGAGCGGCCGTGCCACGTATTTCACCGGCGCCGCGGCGCCGAAGAAGTGAAGGTCGGTCGTGCGCGGGCTCGGCCCGCGCATCCAACTTCGAAAGGACTCGATCCGAAGCGTGACGGACGGCCGGGTCGAGCCCGGCCACGACGACGCGGCGGTCGGTGTTGGTGACGTCTCCGATGAACTCGCGCTTGCATGATCCCAAGAACCTCGGCGACCTGATCGATCGCCGGCAGAACCCCGAAAAAATCGCCATCGTCGATCTCGGCGGCGAGGAGACGCCGCGCGAGATCACTTACGGGGCGCTCGACGCGGCGGCGAACGGCATCGCCCGTGCCCTGGTGGCCCGCGGGTTTTCGCGCGGGGATCGCGTCGCGATCCTGTCCGCCAACCGGTCGGAATACGTCGCGGCCTATCTCGGCATCATGCGGGCCGGCTTCGTCGCCGTGCCGGTCAACTTCAAGTTCCCGCGCGGCACCATCGACTTCATCCTGAGGGACTGCGGCGCCAGGCTGGTGTTCTGCGACCTGGCACGGCGCGACGACTGCCCGGCCGATCTGCCGGTCGTCTGCTTCGGCGCCCACGGCGCCGAGAGCTTCGAGGGTTTTCTCGATCCGGGGCCGTTCGAGGCGGTGGTGCCGAGCGAGCGCGAGCCCGCCATGTTCCTCTACACGTCGGGCTCGACCGGCACGCCGAAGGGCGTCGTGCTGTCGCATCGGAGCCATCTGTGGGTCGTGAAGACGCGGCTCGCCGGGGCGCCCGGCATGAGCGCACATCGCTTTCTCGTCGCCGCGCCGCTCTATCACATGAACGCGCTGGCGCTGGCGAAGCTCGCCTGCGCGGCGCACGCCACCGTGATCCTGCTGCCGCAATTCACGGCCGCCGCCTATATCGAGGCGATCGGACGCTACAAGGCGACCTGGCTCACCGCGGTGCCGCCCATGATGGCGATGATGCTGCGCGAGCGCGATCTGTTGACGGCGACCGATCTGTCGAGCGTGCAGCTGGTGCGGATGGGCTCGGCGCCGGTCAGCGCCAGCCTGATGGCCGGCATCAAGACCTTGCTGCCGAACGCCGTGATCACCAACGCCTACGGCACGACCGAGGGCGGCCCGGTGGTGTTCGGCCCGCATCCCGACGGGCTGAAGCAGCCCGACACGTCGGTCGGCTTTCCGCATCCGCAGGTCGAGGTCCGGCTCGTCGACGGCGACGACCGCGACGCGGTCGAAGGCGCGCTGGAGATGAGGTCGCCGGCGATCATGAACGGCTACCACAACCGCCCGGACCTTCCGACGCCGATCACACCGGACGGCTTCTACAAGACCGGCGACGTCTTCCGCCGCGACCCGAACGGCTTCTACACCTTCGTCGGCCGCACCGACGACATGTTCGTCTGCGGCGGCGAGAACATCTTCCCGGGTGACGTCGAGCGCATGCTGGAGCGCCATCCCGACGTCGCGCAAGCCGCGGTCGTGCCGGTCGACGACGAGATCAAGGGCCAGAAGCCGGTCGCCTTCGTGATTCCGCGCGCCGGCAGCACGCCGGACGCCGAGGACATCAAGCGCTTCGCGCTCGCCAACGCGCCGGCCTACCAGCACCCGCGCTTCGTCTGGTTCGTCGAGAAGCTGCCGCTCGCCTCGACCAACAAGATCGATCGCGGCGCGCTTCACCGCGACGCCGAGGCGCGGCTGGAGACGGGACGGAAGGGATCTTTACCCTCTCCCTGAGGGAGAGGGTCGACGCGCGAAGCGCGTCGGGGTGAGGGTTTACGGCGCGAATTCTCTGGCCTCGGCACCCCCTCACCCGGATCTCGCGCAGAGGCGCGAGATCCGACCTCTCCCCGTCGGGGAGAGGTGACAGACGGGTCGTCGCTACTGCGTCTTCAGCCCGGACGACATCACCACCGGGGTCCAGCGCTTCTGCTCCGCGCCGATGAACTCGGCCGTCTCGCGGCGGCCGACGCCGAGCACCGGCTCGAACCCGGCCTTCACGAGCTGCGCTCGGAACGCCTCGTCGTCCATGCATTTGCGCGTAACCGCGTCGAGCGTGTCGAGGATCGGCGCCGGTGTCGCGGCGGGCGCGAACAGGCCGAGCGCGAGCTTGGCGATCAGCTCGGGGTAGCCCGCCTCGGCGCTGGTCGGGATCTCGGGCGCGATGGCGAGGCGCTGCTCGGTCGCCACCGCGAGGATGCGCACCTTTCCGTTCCGGTGCAGCGCGACCATCTGGTCGGTGATGTTGGCGGCGAACATCGGCACCTGGCCGGCGATCAGATCCGCATAGCCGCCGGCGGCCCCCTTGTAGGGCACGTGCACGATGTCGGGCGTGCCGGCGAGCGACTTGAACAGCTCGCCCGCGAGGTTCGCCATGGTGCCCGGGCCGGCCGAGCCGTAGGAGAGCTTGTTCGGGTTCGCCTTGGCGTAGGCCGCGAGCTCCTTGAGATCCTTGGCCGGCACGGACGGGTGCACGATGATGGCCGCGACCGAGATCGCCATCGTGGCGATCGGGGCGAAATCCTTCGCCTCGTAGCCGGTCTTGTTGTTGAGCGCAGGGTTGAGGACGAGGTCGCTGGTCGAGCCGAGCAGCAGCGTGTAGCCGTCCGGCGTGCTGCGCGCCGCCATCGCGGTGCCGATGATGCCACCGCCACCGCCCTGGTTCTCGACGATGACGGAGCCGAGCGACGTCTTGACCCACTCCGCGTACTGGCGGGCGACGATGTCGAGCACGCCGCCGGCGCTGCGCGGCACGATCAGGCGGATCGGGCGATCCGGATAGCCCTGCGCGGCCGCCGGGTGGGCGGCGAGGGCCGCCCCTGCGAGCGAACCGAGCGCCAGCTTCAGCACGTCACGTCGTTGCATTCTCGTCTCCCATCGCGGCACGGCCGGGGGCCGCTGCGCTGCACCTCGATCGGCCCGTGTCGGACGGGCCGCACCCACGCTCCGAACGCCACCCGGGCTCGTCCGGGCGACACCTCGCCCCTTCGCCCTTGCAAGATCCCGGCCGCCGTCGTCGTCGTCGCGGCGGCCGGGCGAAGCTCACGTCCTCACGTCGCGCCGCCAGCGGAACAGATGCCGCTCCAGCGGTGCCAGGAGACCGATCTCGATCACCACCATCATGGCGATCTGAGCGATCGTCCAGGCGAACACCTGGTCGGTCTGAATCAGGTCGGAGGCTTGGCGGAGCCGGTAGCCGACCCCGCTCGAGGCGCCGAGCGTCTCGGCCACCAGGCTGACGCGCCAACCGAACCCGAAGGCGAGCCGCGCGCCGGAGAAGAAGTAGGGCAAGATCGACGGAACGTAGATCTTGGTCAACGTCTTCAGCCGCGAGAAGCGCAGCGTCTGGGCCAGCTCCACGTAGTCGGCGTTGACGGCCTGGGTGCCCTGCCAGACGTTGGTGATGATCAGCGGCAGCGCCGTCATCAGCACGACGAAGATCGGGGTGAGCGGCGACAGGCCGAACCACAGGATCGCGAAGATCGCCCAGATCGCCGACGACACCGTGTTCATCACCGGCAGCACCGGCTCGAAGAACGCTCCCAGCGCCCGGTTGGAGCCGAGCAGGATGCCGCCCGGCACGCCGATCACGACCGCGACCGCGAAGCCGGCGAGCACCCGCCACAGCGTGGTGAACAGGTTCGAGAACAGGTCGCCGCTCTCGGCCAGCGTCACCAGGCGCTGGGCGACGCGGGCCGGGCTCGGCAGCACGTAGGGCGGCATGGCGAGCGAGGCCGCCCACCAGATCGCGATCAGCAGCAGCAGAAGCGCGGTGCGCCGCAGCGCGAGCCCGCCGCGTCCGGTTCCGCGGGCCGCCGCGGCGGCCGTCGTTTCGCTCGGGGCTCTCACTTCTTCGCCTGCTCGTAGTAGCTGGAGACGAACAGCGAATCCGGCACCGGCTTCTCGATCGTGCCGGCGCCGCGGAACACCTCGGCCATGGTCTTGAGCGTCGTGACGTCGGCGGGCTCGAGCGAGGCGACGTAGAACTGGTCCCACAGCTTGGCGTAGGCGGTGGCGTCGCGGGCGTCGAGATTGGCGCTCTTGCGCAGGATCTCGGAGGCCTTCTCGGTCTCCTTGGCTCCGAAGCGCGTGGCCTCGATCACGGCCTTCACGTATTTTACCACGGCCTGCGGGCTCTGGCGGGCGAAGTCCTTGTGGACGATGGCGACGCCGAGGATCGGCGGGGCCGAGGTCTTGGTCATCGCCTTCCACTCGTCGACGACGTTGCCGAGGGATTTGAGCTTCACGTCGGTGACGGAGGCGAGCGTGACGGCGCGCAGCGCCGCCGCGTCGATGTCGCCCTGGGAGAGGAACTGCAGGAGCCGCCCCTCGTTGCCCGGCACGGCCGTGAAGTCGCTGCGCTTGAGGCCCTGGTTCTTCTCCAGGAGCGACGTCGTGATGGCGTACATGGCGCTGCCGGCGGGCGACATGCCGACCTTCTTGCCCTTCAGATCGGCGAGCGAGGCGATCGGCGAGCCGTCCTTGGTGACGAAGGTCGCCTCGGCGATCTGGGTCACCAGCACCACCTCCAGCGGCGCGCCTTCGCCGCCGAGCGTGAAGGCGCCGGTCGCCGGCGCCCCGAAGGCGACGTCGATCGAGTGCGTCATCAGCGCCTTGGTCGGGCCGTTGACGTCAGAGAACTTGATGTACTCCGGCACCAGGCCCTGCGCCTCGAGGAACTTGCCGGCCTCCAGCACGGCGCCGAAGCCGACGCTGAAGCCGGAGGTCCAGTAGCCGACCTTGATCTTCTCCTGCGCCGAGGCGGCGACGGGCGCGAGGGTGGCGGCGGCGACGGCCACGGCGAGGGCGAGCTTTCGCACGGACATGGTCTCTCCAGGGACGGGGGTTCGGGACCGGGGGTGGTTCTGGGACGCGACGAGGAACGGGATCAGATCACCCAATCGGCCGACATGCCGGCGATCGCGGCACGCAGCTCCGCGACCAGGGCCTGGGCCTCCGGGGTGCCCAAGCGGGGATGCGGCAGGTCGACGGCGAGCTCGGTGTGCACGCGGCCCGGCCGCGGCGAGAACATCACGATGTGATCGGCCAGGATCACGGCCTCCTCGACGTCGTGGGTGACGAACACGATCGACATGTTGCGTTCGCGATGGATGCGCAGCAACTCTGTATGCATAGTGGTGCGCGTTTGGGCATCGAGCCGCGAAAACGGCTCGTCCATGAGCAGGATGTCCGGCTCGGTGACGAGGCTGCGGGCCAGCGCGACGCGGCTGCGCATGCCGCCGGAGAGCTGATGCGGGTAGGCGGACGCGAAGTCGCCGAGGCCGACCAACGCGAGCTGGGCCTGCGCGCGCTCGCGCCACGCGCGCCGGCCGATCGGGCCGCTCTCGAGCGCGAGCCCGACATTGGCGAGCGCCGAGCGCCAGGGCAGCAGGCGATCGTCCTGGAACATGTAGCCGAGCCGCGACCAGTCGACCGCATCCGTCGTCTTGCCCGTCGTCTCGTGACCGAGCACGAGGACGCGCCCCTGATCCGGCGCGAGCAGGCCCGCCGCCATGTTCAGCAGCGTCGACTTGCCCGAGCCCGACGGGCCGAGGATCGACACGACCGAGCCGGCCGGCACGTCGAAGCTGATGTCGCGCAGCACCTCGAGCGACGCGCCGTCGGCGCGGCCGAACTGCTTCGAGACGTGGCGGAAGGCGAGCGCCTGGCGTCGATCCGGTGTCGTGGCGAGTGTCGCCGGTGAAGTCGCCGTCGAAGTCATGGCATCCATGGTGGTGACGGGGGTCAATCGAGATCCGATCTCGACCACTGGGGGCCGTATTATGCTGTTGCGGGCCGTGCACCCGAGCAAATTCTGTGCCGATCACGAGAAGATGACGCCCGGCTGCGGCAACGAGGTGCGGCAACCGGGTGAACGTCTCGGGTCGGATCGGCGGCGTCGAGCGTTCGCGAGGCGGTGCGGTACCGCCTTGCGCGACGCTCGACCGCCGCGACGCCTCGTATATAAGGCGGACGGCGCGGCCGCGGCATCAACCGCCGCGCGAGACGGTGAAAAAACGACGATGGGATCAGGAGTTCGGGGTTCCATGGAAGAATGCGCGCGTCAGCTTCCCGCCGGGGAGCAGATTTTTCTGGACCATGTCGGCCATTTCGCCGCCGACCGGGTCGCGGCCGGCGCGGCGCTCGCGCAGGCCGGGTTCGCGCCGACGCCGCCCTCCGTCCAGGTCAATCCGGCGCCGGACGGCACCGCGACACCGACCGGCACCGGTAACGTCACGGCGATGTTCTCACGCGGCTACGTGGAGGTGCTGTTCAAGACCGCCGACACGCCGCTCGGCCGTCAGCTCGACACGGCGCGTGAGCGCTACCCGGGCGTGCATCTGATCGCCTTCGCGGTCGCGGACGCGGCGGCGCATCACGAGCGCGTCGCGCAGGCCGGCATGCCGATGCAGCCGCTCGTCTCGATGCAGCGGCCGGTCGACACCGCCGACGGTCCGGACGTCGCCGCGTTCACGGTGGCCCGGCTGTCGCCCGGCGTCATGCCGGAGGGCCGCATCCAGATGCTGACGCACCATACCGAGCACACCGTCTGGCAACCGCGCTGGCTCACCCACCCGAACGGCGCCACGGCGCTGCTCGACGCCGTGATCGCGGTCGGCGACACGGCCGAGGCGGCGGCGCGCTTCTCGCGATTTCTCGGTCGTCCGGTGCGCGACACGCCGGCCGGCCCCGCGATCGCGCTCGATCGCGGTCGTGTGCAGATCACCACGCCCGACACGTTGCGCGACCTGATCGGCCGCGTGCCGCCGAGCCTGCCGTTCATCGGCGCCTATGCGCTGGTGGTGACGTCGCTCGCGGTCTTGAAGGGCGTTCTGACGCAAGCCGGCCTGTCCTTCGTCGAGCGCGACGGCGTCGTCACGGCGGCGTTCCCGGAGCCGCTGGGGCAGGGCGCCTGGGTGTTCGTCGAGGATGCGGCCGCGCTGCCGTGGCGGCGGTGAGGCTGTGTCTTGATCGCCTGACGTGACGGCTCATGTGACGTGCGGCGGCCTCACCGGCGGCCGCACGATCGTCCCTCGCGTCGATCCGACCGCCCGCGGCGGCCGAGCGGGATCGTCACCGGAGCGCCGCGCCGGCGTCGCGGATGCGGATCGCCGGGGGAGGGGGCGCAGGAGTCCCGCAGACGCTTTTGAAATCGAACGTATAGCGTTAAGCGCGCGTTAAATGCGGCGGCTTATGGTGAACCGCATCCCGAGTGTAGTCGTAGCGCGTTCGCGCGGGACCGGTCATGTCGTTGTTCTCAGTTGCGTCGTGCGCCGCGTATCGTGGCACTGCGAATCGTCGGGCCACGTTCGATCCTGCCGGGCGGAGCGGCGTCGCCGCTCCGCTCGGGCATCTCGGGGCGCGCCTGGCCGGGCTGGTCGCCGCCGCGGCTCTGATGGCCGCGCTGCTCGGCGTCGCCGTCGCCCAGAACGCGCCGATCCGCGGCGAGCTCTCGGTCTCGACCAACGACGGCTACGCCCGCCTCGTCTTCCACTTCGCCGACGACGTCGAGAGCCAGGTGCGGATGGCGAACGGCATCGTCATCATCGCCTTCCGCCAGCCCGTCGCCGTCAATGTCGAGCGCCTGACCGGCATGGCGAGCGGCTGGGTCGGTGCGGCCCGCCGCGATCCCGACGGGCGCGGCATCCGCATCGCCCTGTCGCGCGCCGCCAAGCTCAACACGCTGACGGCGGGCGAGCGCCTCTATGTCGATCTCCTGCCGGAAAACTGGAAGGGGGCGCCTCCCGGGCTGCCGCAGGAGGTGGTCGAGGAGCTCGCGCGCCGCGCCCGCGAGGCCGAGCGCAAGATCAAGAAGCAGCAGCAGCTCGTCCGCCAGAAGCAGATGCCGCTGACGCGCGTGCGCGTGTCGCACCAGCCGACCTTCTCGCGCTACGTCTTCGATCTGCCCGACCTGATTCCGGTGGCGACCTCGCGCGAGAAGGACGCGCTCGTCCTCACCTTCGACGCGCCCCTCAAGTTCGATCTCGCCGACGCCAAGGGCAACATGCCGCCGATGGTCGGCGGCGTCGACACCGAGATCCTGGAGCAGGCGACGACGGTGCGCTTCGGCTTCATCGGCAATGTCGACGTGCGCACCTTCCGCGAGGACGAGAGCTTCGTGGTCGATGTCGGGGTGGTCGACGCGCAGAAGCGGCGCGGAGCCGGCGACGTGGCCGGGCGTGCCGCCGAGCTCGCCGCCATCCTGGCCGACAGCCGCGACCGCCGGCGCGGCGCCGGGCTCGGCCTCGAGCCGCCGCAGACGACGCCGGCTCAGCCCGCGCCGACCCAACCGACGTCCGGCCCGGCGGCGACGGTCCAGCCGGCACCGGCGCCGGCATCCGCGCCGGCAGCGGCTCCGCCCGCCGCGGCACCCACGGCACCGGCGGCCGTCGCCCCTCCGCCGCCGCGTCCGCCTCTGTCGCCCGCCGCCCTGACGCCGCCGACCCCCGGTGCTCCGCCGCCGGCGCCGCGCCCGGTTCCGCAGGCCGCTGCTCCGGCTCCCGCTCCGGCACCTGCTCCGCCCGCCGCCGCGGCGGCGCCGCCGGCCGACCTCGCCGACCTGCCGGTGGCGCCGCCGGCGCCGAAGCCGGTCGCCGCTCCGGCAGCGGCTCCGGTGGCCGCCACGCCTCCCGCCGAGCCCGCAGCGCGGCCCGCCGCCCCGGCCGTGGTCGCCGCCCCGGTGCCGGTGCCCGCCGCCGAGGTCGCCGCGACGCCGCCGAAGCCCGCGACACCGCAGGTGCCCGCCGCGCCGGCGCCCGCCGCCGCGGCGGCACCGGGCGCCGAGCCGCCGCTCCCGGTCATCGACGCGCCGAAGCCGTCCGCCGATTCGACCGGTGCCGTGCAGATGCAGGTCGGACGCCAGGCCGACAACCTGATCCTCAGCTTCCCGTTCTCGGTCGCCACGCCGGCCGCGGTCTTCAATCGGGCCGATGCGCTGTGGGTCGTGTTCGACACGCGGGCCAAGCTCGACATCGCGGCGCTGGGCCGCGACCGCAGCGGCACCGTGCAGAGCGCCTCGCTGGTGGCGCTGCGCGACGGCCAGGCGCTGCGCCTGAAGCTCGAGCGACCGCGGCTCGCGACGGTGCGCATCGACGGCGCGACCGTGTCGCTCGTCGTCGGCGATCAGGTGATGGAGGCGCCGCGCCCCCTCGCGCTGGTCCGCAATCCGTCGAGCCAGAGCAAGATCACCGCGGCCGTGCCGTTCGACGACCCCCGCGCCGTGCACCGCATCGTCGATCCGGAGGCGGGCGACACCCTGGTGGTCGTCACCGCGCTGGGGCCGCCGCGCGGCTTCCTGCAGCCGCAGGACTATGTCGAGTTCGGCGTGCTGCCCTCCAGCCACGGCGTCGTCCTGCAGCCGGTCGCCGACGACCTGACCGTCGAGCTCGGCACCGACCGCATCACCATCGGGCGGCCCGGCGGTCTCGCCGTCTCGGCGAGCGACATGGTGGGACGCCGCACCGGCCTGTTCCGGCCGGCCGTGTTCGATCCGCAGCTGTGGGGCTTCGACCGCGAGGCCGAGTACGAGCCGCGCCGCAGGCTTCTGACCAACGCCGCCGCGGAGGCCCTGGAGACCCGGCGCGCCGGCGCCCGGATGGATCTCGCCCGCTTCTATCTGGCCCGCGAGATGTACGCCGAGGCCAAGGGCGTCATCGACGTCGCGCTCGCCGACGAACGGCCGGGCGCCGACGATCCGGCCGGGCTGTTCATGCGGGCGCTCGCCAACATCATGCTCGACCGCGTCCCCGAGGCGCTCAAGGATCTGTCGAACCCGATCGTCGCGAGCCACCCCGACGCCCAGATCTGGCGCGGCTTCGCGGCCGCCAAGCAGGGCAACTGGGCGGACGCGAACGAGAAGCTGCGCGCGGTCGAGTCGTCGGTCGCGACGCTGCCGCTCCAGCTGCAGCGGCTGATCCTCGCCGAGGCGGTGCGGGCCGCCGTCGAGGTGAAGAACTTCGCCGTCGCCCAGAATCTTCTGCACGCCTTCGAGACGCTCGGCATCGACAAGGACATGGAGGCGCGGATCGCGGTGCTGGCCGGCCAGGTGGCCGAGGGCCTCGGCCGCAGCGGCGACGCGCTCGCCGACTACCGGCTCGCCGTCGCGACCGTCACCGGCCCGAACGCCGCCAAGGGGCGGCTGCGCGAGACGGTGCTGCGCTATCATCTCGGCGACCTCAAGCGCACCGAGGTCATCTCCGATCTCGAGGAGCTCACCACGGTCTGGCGCGGCGACGAGACCGAGATCGAGGCGCTGCAGCTGCTCGCCCGGCTCTACACGCAGGAGGGGCGCTATCGCGACGCCTTCCACGTGATGCGCACGGCCCTGTCGGCGCATCCGAACTCCGACCTCACCCGGCGCATCCAGGAGGAGGCGGCGACGACGTTCGATTCGCTGTTCCTGGCCGGCAAGGGCGACGCCATGCCGGCCGTCGACGCGCTGGGGCTGTTCTACGACTTCCGCGAGCTCACCCCGATCGGCCGGCGCGGCGACGAGATGATCCGCCGGCTCGCCGACCGGCTGGTCTCGGTCGATCTGCTCGACCAGGCGGCCGAGCTCCTGCAGCATCAGGTCGACCATCGTCTGCAGGGCGCGGCGCGAGCCCAGGTCGCGACGCGGCTCGCCATCGTCTATCTGATGAACCGCAAGCCGGACCGTGCGCTCGCCACGCTGCGCGCGACCCAGACCACCAACATCGCGACCGAGCTGCGCAACCAGCGCCTGCTGATCGAGGGGCGGGCGCTCTCCGACGTCGGCCGGCCCGACCTCGCCATCGAGGTGATCGCCAATCTCGACGGTCGCGAGGCGCAGCGCTTGCGCGCCGACATCCTGTGGTCGGCCAAGCGGTGGCAGGCGGCGGCCGAGCAGATCGAGATGATGTACGGCGATCGCTGGCGCGACTGGCAGCCGCTCTCCGAGCCGGAGCGCGCCGACCTCCTGCGCGCGGCGATCGGCTACGCGCTCGCCGAGGACATGCTCGGCCTCGACCGCTTCCGCGAGAAATACGTGGCCAAGATGGCCGACGGGCCCGATCGTCGCGCCTTCGAGGTGGCGACCGCGCCGCGCGCCGCCAACGCGCCCGAGTTCGCCGCCGTCTCGCGCATGGTCGCGTCCACCGACACGCTCGACGCGTTCCTGCGCGAGTTGCGGGTGCGCTATCCGGAGACCGGTTCGTTCAGCGCCGATCCGCTGCCGTCGGCGCCGCCCGCCGCGACGCCGGGAGCGGCCCCCGGCAACCAGAGCCGTGCGCCGCTGGCGGACCCCGACCCGACCGCCTCGATCCGCTCGCGCAAGGTGACGGCGGTGCGCCGCTAGGCGTCGGTTCGCGACAGGCGTGCGCGGCAGACGTCGGTGCGGCGCCGTGCCGCGCTCGCCGGCTCAGCTTCCGAAGCTCTGCACCAAGCTGCCGGCGACGAGATTCCAGCCGTCGACCAGGACGAAGAAGATCAGCTTGAACGGCAGCGAGATGGTCGCCGGCGGCAGCATCATCATGCCCATCGACATCAGGACCGAGGCGACGACGAGGTCGATGATCAGGAACGGCAGGAACAACAGGAAGCCGATCTCGAAGGCGCGCTTGAGCTCGGAGATCATGAAGGCCGGCACCAGGATGCGCAGCGACACGTTCTCCGGGCTCGCCGGCGGGGCCTCGCGCGCCATGTCGAGGAACAGCTTGAGATCCTTCTCGCGCACGTTCTTGAGCATGAAGGCGCGGAACGGCTCGCTCGACCGCTCGAACGCCTGCTCGATCGAGATCTCGTTGTTGATCAGCGGCCGGATGCCGGTGTCGTAGGCGCGCTCGAAGGCCGGCCCCATCACGAAGGCGGTGAGGAACAGGGCGAGCGCGATCAGCACGCTGTTGGGCGGTGCCGTGGCGGTGCCGAGCGCGGTGCGCAGGAGCGACAGGACGACGACGATCCGGGTGAACGAGGTCACCATCACGAGGATCGACGGCGCCAGCGACAGCACCGTGATCAGCGCGATGAGCTGGAACACGCGCTCGGTCAGGGCGCCGCCCTGGCCGAGATTGAGGCTGAGATCCTGGGCGGCCGCCGGCCCGACGAACAGCGGACCGAGGAGGATCGCGCCGACGATAATCGCACCGACGAGAGGCGCACCGACGAGAGGCGCACCGACCGGCAGCGCGCGCGCCGCCGTCGCGCCGGCGCGGGCCGTTCCTGGTCCGGCCGCCATCGTCGCGAGACGAACGCGGCGGCCGCCGACGCTGCGGATCACGGCTTGCCGGGCGTGCGGCCGAGCAGATTCGCCATTTCCTCTTCGAGGCTCTCGTAGGCGGTCTTGCCGGACGGTGCGGGGTCGTGGTGGGGAGCGGGAGCCGGCTCGGCGGCCGCGGCGGGAGCCGGCGGAGCCGGGGGCTCCGGCGTCGCATGCGCCGGCTCGGGCGCGCCGTCGGGCGGCGGCGATGCCGCGTGCGGCGGCGCGGGCGGCGCCGGCTCGGCGGCCGGCGGGGGCGACGGCGGGCGGCTCGCCAGGGTGCGGCCGGCGAGCGGGGCGCGCGGCTCCAGCGGCGGGCGCAGCGCCGGGCGGGAACGGGCCGCCGGCGGCGCCGGCGCGGGCGGCGGGGCGAGGGGCTCGCCGCCGGTGGGCTCCGCCCCGGTCGGCCGGCGCAGGGCCGCCTCGAGCTGCTCGGCCATGGCGGCGAGCTGGCGGTCGCCCGCTTGCGCGTCCTCGGCCGGGGAGGCGGCCGGCACGGCCGGCGGGGCGCGCCGCGGCTCCGGCGGACGCCGCAAATCGGGGACGGGGCGACGTGTCTCGGCGGGCCTCGGCTCGGGCGCTCGCGGCTCCGGCAGCCGGGGTTCCGGCATCCGGGGCTCGGTCATGCGCGGCTCGGTCATGCGGGCCTCGGTCAAGCGGGCCTCGGTCAAGCGGGCCTCGGTCAAGCGGGCCTCGGAGCCCCGCATCTCCGGCATGCGCGCCTCCGGCATCCGCGGTTCCGGCAACCGCGGCTCGGGCATCCGCGGCTCGGGCATCCGGGTCTCCGGGGCGCGCGGCTCGCCGGTCCGCGGCTCCGGCATGCGCGGGTCGAGAATCCGCGGCTCGGGCATGCGCGGCTCGACGATCGGCGGCGGAGCGTTGCGGGCGAGCTCGGCGGCGAGCCCGGCGAGGCGGTCGACCGTCTCGCGGCGGCCCGGCTCCGCCTGCGGTTGCAGCGGCAGCTCCTCGGCGATCGGCGGGATCATGGCACCGCGAGCGGCGCGGAAAGGAGGCTCGGGCGCGACCGGCACGGCCGGCGCCCACAGGCCGTTCTCGGGAGCGGGGCGACCGGCCGGCTCCATCCGGGGCGGTGCGGCCTCGCGCATCGGGGCGGCCGGCTGGCCGCGGACGATGTTGGCCTCGACCACCACGTCGGTCGGCCCGCCCAGCATGATCAGATGCTCGACATTGTCGCGGCGGACCAGCACGAGCCGCCGCCGGCTGTCCACCGCGGTCGCCTCGATCACGCCGAGCCGGGCTTGGCGGCCGCGCGCCGAGGCGGCGCCGAGCCCGCCGGCGCCGAACCGCCGCACCAGCCACGCGACGCCGCCGATCAAGGCGAGGACGATCACGAAGGCGATGAAGAACTTCGCGGGAAGCGGCATGTCGCCGACCATGGCCGTTAATCCTTTCTCCGCTCCTCGCCGCGCGTGCCGAGCCGATTCGTCGAAGCGTTAACGATGACGGCAAAAGCTGCCGCCCCGGATGTCGACGATTCCTTAACACGAAAGCGCAGGGGAGCCCACCCGATACGCATCATCTACGGTTTTCCGGACCGGCAGAACGTGGCGATCCGATGGCGCCGCGCCGGATTAACGGGTCGTTAACCATAAGCCCGGCAATGTTTGCCGGGTGGTGGACTCAGGTGTCCTCCCGACGGCAGGCGACCATGGCGATCTCCGACATCCCGATCTTCTCGATGCTGCGCACCAAGATGCAATGGCACCAGGAGCGCCAGCGCCTGCTCGCCGAGAACGTGTCGAACGCCGACACGCCCAAGTTCAGGCCGCGCGACCTCGAGCCCCTGTCGTTCGATCGTGCGCCGCCGCCGCCGGTCCGGCTGGCCCAGACCGCCCCCGGGCACATCGCGGCCCTGCCGGGCACCACGCATTTCCGCGACAAGCCGGAGAATTTCGCGGTCCGGCCGGGCGGCAACGCCGTCCATCTCGAGGACGAGATGCTGAAGGTGGCGAGCAACCAGATGGACTACCAGGCGGCGACGCAGCTCTATTCCCGCAGCCTCGCGCTGCTCAAGGCCGCGGTCGGCAAGGGCTGATCGTGACGTCCGTGGACCGTGACGAGTGAGGTGATGCCATGGATTTCGTCAAGTCGCTCGCCATCGCGGCGTCCGGCCTGCGGGCCCAGGCCGGCCGGATGAAGGTGCTGTCGGAGAATATCGCCAACGCCGATTCGACCGCGCAGAAGCCCGGCGGCGATCCCTATCGGCGCCGCATCCCGACCTTCCGGTCCGAACTCGATCGCGAGCTCGACGCCCGCACGGTCCAGCTCGGCCCGACCCGTCCCGACCAGAGCAACTTCCGCACCAAGTACGAGCCCGGCCACCCCATGGCCGACGCCAACGGCAACGTGCGCTATCCGAACGTCAACTCGATCGTCGAGATGACCGACATGCGCGAGGCCCAGCGCTCCTACGAGGCCAACGTGAACGTGATCGGCGCGACGCGCCGGATGATCCAGCGCACGCTCGATATTCTGCGCGCCTGAACCAGAGGGGAAGACAGATGGCCATTCCGGGCATCGCCGCAAACGCCTATGCGACCACGGCCCGTCTCGGCTCGCCGGGTGCCGGACTGAGCAAGACCATCGGCGACGTCGCCGGGGGCAAGCAGGACTTCGGCGCGATGCTGCGCGACGCCGTGCAGGACATCGCCGCCGCCGGTCACAAGGCGGACGTGAACAGCCACGCGCTCGCCAACGGCAAGGCCAACATCGTCGACGTGGTCACGGCCGTCGCCGAGACCGAGACGGCGATCGCGAGCCTCGTGTCGGTGCGCGACAAGGTCATCCAGGCCTACGAAGAGATCATGCGGATGACGATCTGACCATGCGGCGGCGCACGGGGGGACGGGACGTGGTGCGGGCGGGACGCGAAGGGGGAGCGGGATGACCGGACCGGAGGTCGTCGACGTCGCGCGCGACTCGATCGTCACGCTCGTCCTGGTGGCGAGCCCGCTGATGCTGGTCGGCCTGGTGGTCGGCGTGGTCGTCTCGCTGTTCCAGGCGCTGACCCAGATTCAGGAGGCGACACTCGTCTTCGTTCCGAAGATACTCGCGATGTTCGCCGCCATGATTCTCGCGCTGCCGTTCATGGCGGATCAGCTCTACGGCCACATGATGCGGCTGGCGACGCGGATTTCGGGCGGCTGAGCCGGCCGGGGGCACGGCACCCGGCCGCGAAGGCGCCGGACAGGCACGCCCGAAACGGCACGCCCAGGAGGGGCGGGGATGCGCATCGACCTCTCGTTCCTGCCCCCCCTCGCGGTCGCCTTCATGCTCATGTTCGCCCGCACCGGCACCATGATCATGCTGCTGCCGGGGTTCGGCGAGCGCAGCGTGCCGGTGCGCATGCGGCTGACCGCGGCGCTCGTCCTCGCGGCCGTGGTGATGCCGCTCTATCGCGACGCCTACCAGATCGACCTCAAGAGCTTCGGTCCGGTGGTCCGGATGCTGTTCAGCGAGCTCGCCGTCGGCTTCCTGCTCGGCATGACGGCGCGGCTGTGCATCTCGGCCCTGCAGGTGACCGGCTCGATCGTCGCCCAGCAGCTCGGCTTCGGCTTCGTCTCGACGATCGACCCGACGCAGGGCCAGCAGGGCGTCATCGTCGCGAACTTCCTCACGCTCCTCGGCATCGTGCTGATCTTCGCCACCGACACCCACCACCTCGCGATCGCGGCGCTGGCCGACAGCTACGTGCTGTTCCGCCCCGGCGAGGTGCCGGCGACCGGCGACATGGCGGCGCTCGCCGCCAAGCTGGTCGGCGGCGCGTTCCTGATCGGCGTCCAGATCTCGGCGCCGTTCCTGGTCTTCGGCATCCTGTTCAATGTCGGGCTCGGCGTCCTGTCGCGGCTGATGCCGCAGATGCAGGTGTTCTTCGTCGCGATGCCGCTGTCGATCTTCGGCGGCCTGTTGATCTTCGCCTTCGTCATCGCCGCCATGATGGCGACGTTCCTGGGGTTCTTCGAGGGCGTGATGCACGACATCGCGCCGCGTGGCTGAGGACGACGCTCCGCCATGGCCGAAGAGCAGGACAAGTCGGACAAGACAGAAGACCCGACACAACGACGCCTCGACGAAGCCCTCAAGCGCGGCGACGTCGTCAAGAGCCAGGAGGTCTCGACCTGGTTCGTCATCGGCGGCGGCACCCTGGCGCTCACCATGTTCGCCGGCTCGTCGGGCGCGTCGCTGACCAACACCATGAAGGGGCTGATCGCCAAGTCGTGGGCGATCCCGAGCGACGGCCGCATGCTGGTGCGGCTGACCGAGACCATCACGATCGAGGTGCTGGCCGCCATCGGCCTGCCGTTTCTCGTGCTCGTCGTCGCGGCGCTCGCGGGAACCGCCATCCAGCACCGGCTCGTGTGGACGACCGAGACGCTGTCCCCGAAGCTCTCGAAAATATCCCCGATCGCGGGCTTCAAGCGGTTGTTCTCGGCGCAGGCGCTGGCCAACTTCGTGAAAGGCCTGCTCAAGCTCGCGCTGGTCGGCACCGTCCTGGTCATGCTGCTGTGGCCCGAGCGCAACCTGCTCGAGTCCCTGGTGTCGACCGATCCGACCTCGATCCTGCCGGTGTCGATGACGCTGATGCTGAAGCTGCTCGGCAGCGTCGTCGCCATCATGGCGGTGATCGCCGCCGCCGACTACCTGTTCCAGTACCAGCAGTGGTACCAGCGTCAGAAAATGTCGCTGAAGGAGATCAAGGACGAGTTCAAGGAGACCGAGGGCGACCCCAAGATCAAGGCCAAGATCCGGCAGCTCCGGGTCAGTCGGATGCGCAAGCGCATGATGGCGGCGGTGCCGGGCGCCACCGTGGTGATCACCAACCCGACCCACTACGCCGTCGCTCTCAAATACGAGCGCGGCATGAACGCGCCGGTCTGCCTCGCCAAGGGCACGGATCGCATCGCCCTCAAGATTCGCGAGGTCGCGACCGAGAACGCCGTCCCGATCGTCGAGAACCCGCCGCTCGCCCGCACCCTCTACGCGACCGTCGAGATCGATCGCGAGATCCCGCCCGAGCACTACAAGGCGGTCGCCGAGGTCGTCGGCTACGTCATGCGGCTGAAGAAGGCGTGGCGGTAGGCGGTCGCGCCTGTCGCATCCGCGGCGCCGGCCGGCCGGGCCGCGCCGGTGCATGGTTGCGGGCCTTCTCCGCACGGGTCGGCCGTCGCCGGGCGGGGCGCGGCCCGGCGCCCCCGGGCGCCCTTGTTCGAAGCTGGGGACTCGGGCACAGATTGATTCGCGCGGCCGGGCGACGGAGCCGATATCGATGACGACGCAGGACCTGAGCAGGGGAGGCGGCGCGACCGGCGGAGGCTTGGACGTGTTCCCGGGCGGCGAGCGGCGTGGAAGCATCAGGTTCGTGCTGGTCATCGCGCTCGCGCTGATCGCCGCGGCCGCCGGCCTCCTGTTCCTCGGCCGGACCGAGGCGGAGCCCTATGTGCTCGGCCTGCTCGCCCTGCTCGGCATGATCGGCGTGTTCTCGCTGCTCGCCACCGCGACCGGCATCCTGCGCTTCGCCGGCGGCGCCGAGGCGAACCCGATGTTCCGTCGGGTGCTCGACGACGCCTTCGACGGCATCGTGGTCACCGACGCCAACGGGCGGGTCGTCTACGCCAACCCGGCCTACTGTCAGCTCGTCGACGCCACGGATCTCTCCGACGTGCGGCCGGTCGAGCGGGTGTTCATCGGCGATCCCGACGTGTCGGAGGCCGTCTACCGGCTCCTCAAGGCGGCCCGGGAGGGGCGGCGCCTGCAGGAGGAGGTGCGGGTCGCGGGCGTGCCCGGCGAGCCCGCCCGCTGGCTGCAGATGCGGGTCCGGCCGCTCGGCCGCAGCGGCGCCGACGCGCGCCTCACGGTGTGGACGGTCGCCGACGTGTCGCGCGAGCGCGAGCGCCAGGAGAACGTCTTCCAGGAGCTGCAGCACGCCATCGACTATCTCGACCATGCGCCGGCGGGCTTCTTCTCGATCGACGGCGCCGGCGCCGTCGGCTACATCAACGCGACGCTGGCCGAATGGCTCGACTACGACCTCGCCGAGGTCGGCTCCGGAGGGCTGCAGCTCGAGGACATCGTGCCGGCCAACGGCGCCGCGCTGCTGACCGCCAGCGCCTCGCATCCCGGCGAGGTGAAGACCGACGTCGTCGACCTCGACCTCAAGACCCGCAGCGGCAAGAGCCTCCCGGTGCGGCTCTACCACAAGGTGGCGTTCGGGGCGGACGGCGCGCCGGGCGCGTCCCGCACCCTGGTGCTCAACCGCGCCCGCAACGAGGGCACCGATCCGCAGCGCGCCGCTGAGGTGCGGTTCATGCGGTTCTTCATCAACACCCCGATGTCGATCGCGACCGTCGACCGCGCCGGCCGCATCGCCCGCACCAACGGGCTGCTCGCCAAGCTCTTCCAGGATCTCGCCCCCGGCGACGGCCGGCCGGAGGGCCGCTCGATCCTCGACGTCGTCGCCGAGCGCGACCGGCTGGCGCTAGAGACGGCGATCGCCAAGGCGGCGCGCGGCCAGGGCGACATCCCGCCCGTCGAGGCGGCGCTGGCCGGCGCCGGCGAGCGCTGGGCGCGCTTCTGGGCGACCGCCGTCGAGGAGGAGGGCGACCAGGAGGCGGCGATCGTCTACGCGCTCGAGACCACCGAGCAGCGCGCCCTGCAGAAGCAGGTCGACCAGGCGCAGAAGATGGACTCGGTCGGCAAGCTCGCCGGCGGCATCGCGCACGACTTCAACAACGTGCTCTCGGCCATCATGATGGCCACCGACTTCCTGCTCAACGCCCACAAGCCGACCGACCCGTCCTTCCAGGACATCATGCAGATCAAGCAGAACGCCAACCGGGCGGCCGCCTTGGTGCGGCAGCTCCTGGCGTTCTCGCGTCGCCAGACACTGCGGCCGCAGGTGCTCGACCTGTCCGAGGCGCTGTCCGACATCTCGATGCTGCTGCGCCGGCTGATCGGCGAGAAGGTCGCCCTCGACGTCCGCCACGGCCGCGACCTGTGGCCCGTGAAGGCGGATCTGTCGCAGTTCGAGCAGGTGATCGTGAACCTCGCCGTGAACGCGCGCGACGCCATGCCGGACGGTGGGCGCCTCACGCTGCGCACCCGCAACGCCGGCGAGGACGAGACGCGCCGCGCCGCCCACAAGGGCATGCCGGCCGGCGAGTACGTTCTGATCGAGGTGTCGGACACCGGCTCGGGCATCCCGCCCGAGATCATCGACCGAATCTTCGAGCCGTTCTTCTCCACCAAGGAGGTCGGCAAGGGCACCGGGCTCGGCCTCTCGACGGTCTACGGCATCATCAAGCAGACCGGCGGCTACGTGTTCGTCGAGTCGGAGATGGGACGCGGCACCACGTTCCGCATCTACCTGCCGCGCCATGTGCCGACCCTGGAGGAGACCGAGGCGGCCGCCGCGTCGCTGGCGCCGGTCCAGGCGGCGACTCCCGAGCAGGCGCGCGCCGCCGACCATACCGGGCAGGGCACCATCCTGCTGGTCGAGGACGAGGAGGGCCTGCGCGGCCTCAACGCGCGCGGTCTCTCCTCGCGCGGCTACACGGTGTGCGAGGCCGGCAACGGTCAGGAGGCGATCGAGCTGATCGACGCCGGCCAGAAGGTCGATCTCGTCGTCTCCGACGTGGTGATGCCCGAGATGGACGGCCCGACGCTCCTGAAGGAGTTGCGCAAGCGCGACCCGGAGCTGAAGATCATCTTCGTCTCGGGCTATGCCGAGGAGGCGTTCGCCAAGAACCTGCCCGAGGGCGGGCAGTTCGCCTTCCTGGCCAAGCCCTTCACCCTCAAGCAGCTGGTCGCCGCCGTGAAGGAGACGATGGGCGGGTGACTGCGGCCGGAGGACGAGCGTCGCGACCCGTGGACCGGCTGGAGTGCAGCGACAGCCGGGACCGGCGTCACCGATGTCGCCGCGCTCCATCCGGACGACGACGTCAGGCCGACCGCAGATGACCGCACCGCCGCCCCGCGACGACGACGATGACGACGACGACGAGGGCGGCCGTCGCAGCACCAACATCATGCTGGTGGTCTTCTTTCTCGCCGTCGTCGCGGCCGGCTACTGGCTGGTCGAGGCGATGCTGGAGCAGCGCCGGGCCGACGATTGCGCCGCGCAAGGCCGCCGCAACTGCGGCGCCCCCGTGATCGTGCCGCCGGCGAGGTGATCGTGCCGCCGGCAGGGTGAATCTCGACTGGCACGCGATGTGCTCCGACGGACCGGCACGGTGGAGCGAGGGCGTGGCGAAGCGCAGCATGGCGAAGGACACGGAGACGAAGCCGACCAAGCGGCCGGGCGACCGGGCCGAGGCGATCTACCGGGCGCTGCGGCACGCCATCATCGAGCAGGCGCTGGAGCCCGGCGCCAAGCTGCCCGAGGACGCCATCGGCGAGCGGTTCGGGGCGAGCCGCACCATCGTGCGCCACGCGCTCGGCCGGCTCGCCGCCGAGGGGTTGGTCGAGCTGCGCCGCAACCGCGGCGCCGCGGTCGCGACGCCCGGCTGGGACCAGGCCGGCGACCTGTTCGACATCCGGCTCGGGCTCGAGCGGCTGGTCGTCAATCGGCTCGCCGGACGCCTGACGCCGGCCCAGGTCGCCGCGCTCGACGCCCATGTCGCCGAGGAGGAGGCCGCCCGCGGCACCGACGAGCGGCGCTCGATCCGCCTCGCCACCGAGTTCCACATCGTGCTGGCCGAGATGACCGGCAGTGCCGTGCTGGTCCGCTATCTCTCCGAGGTGGCGCTGCGCTGCGGCCTGATCCTCGCCCTCTACGCGCGGCCGCACTCCTCCGAATGCGCCGTGAGCGAGCACCGCGCCGTCATCGCGGCGCTGGCGAAGGGCGACGCGGCCGCCGCCGTCGCCGTGATGGACCAGCATCTCGGCGCCGTGATGGACCGCGCCCTGATCGTCCCGCGTCCGCCCAAGGAGCGCGACATCGGGGCGATCCTCGCCCCCTACGCCGAGGACGCCGCGCCGGCCGGCGCGAAGCGCGCGCGGGCTGGACGGAAGCGGTGAGGGGGGCGGCCGCGGCCCCGCACTCTGCTTCGTCATGCCCGCGCCTGTCGCGGGCATCCACGACCTTGCTGCGCCGGTCGAGTGGAAGGCGTGGATGGCCGGGACGAGCCCGGCCATGACGCCGATGGAGAGGCAGCGCGAGCTCGCCGCAGCGCGGCCTACGCCACGATCCCGTTCTTGGTCAGCAGGCGCTCGGCCGAGTCGTTCCACACGTCCATCTGGACGATCTTGCCGCCGCGGACGACGAAGCGGTCGATGTAGCGGTTGCCCTCGAACGGCGTGCCGTCCGGCCACTCGCCGTAGAGATGGCCGAGATTGTAGCAGATGGTCTCGCCGGCGCCCGGCACCACGTCGGTGCGCAGCATCCGCTTCTTCACCCATTTGTAGCGGCCGGCATTGAAGGCGGCGCTCTCGCGCGGGTGCGAGAACTGTCGCCCGCCCGTGAAGGTGATCACCAGATCGTCGGCGATGTAGGTCGCGGCCTTGACCGGATCCGGCACCATCGAGGCCTCCAGGAACGCCTCGACGATGGCGGCGGCGGCCTGCGTCTCGGACGGGCTGTCGAGCGGGGCGGGGGCGGAAGTCGCGACGGACATGGGATCCTCCGGCTGTCGTTCGAATCGATGATCGGGGCGAGGTCGGGAAGCTCGGAATGCATTTTCTCGGCCAGCCCGGCCGCGACCCGGCTCACGCGGAATCGTATGCGAATACGGTAATTATTGTATACACTTTTGCATGCGATTTGGGCGCGGCAGGAATGCTGATGCCCATCGGATGGGCGTTTCCATGAGTTCTGCGGGCGCGTTTCGGAGCGAATCCCGGAGAACGCGGCTGGCATGCGGCTTGCGAGGAGCGGGCCGGTCCACCCACCCCCGTGAGGTACGCCCATGTCCAGCAACCGCCTGTCCCGGAACCGCCTGTCCAGGATCGTCCTGCCCAGGCTGTCGTTCGCCCGCCCGACCCGGCGGCTCACCCTCGCCGGCGCGACTGCGCTCGTCGCCGGCGCGTTGGTCGGCCCGCTCGCCGGTCTGGTCGCCGCGCCGGCGCAGGCCCAGGAGACCATCAAGCTCGGTCTCGTCGCGGCGATGTCGGGGCAGTCGGCGAAGTCGGGCGAAGCGATCGTGCGCGGCCTCACGCTCGCCATCGACGAGATGAACGCGAAGGGTGGGCTCCTCGGCAAGAAGGTCGAGCTGGTGGTGCGCGACGACGAGAGCAACCCGGCCAAGGGCGTCGTGGCGGCCCGCGAGCTCGTGCAGCGCGAGAAGGTCGCGGCGTTCTTCGGCGGGCTCGACACGCCGGTGTCGATCGCCATCGTGCCGTTCGCCAACCAGTCCAAGGTGCCGTTCATGGGCGTGTGGGCGGCCGGCACGCCGATCACCAAGAACGGAGCGCCCGACAACTACGTGTTCCGCGTCTCCGCCGTCGACGAGCTGGTCGACGTCGCGCTCGTCGACTACGCCGTGAAGACATACGGCGCCAAGAAGCCGGGCATGATCCTCATCAACAACCCGTGGGGCGAGTCGAACGAGAAGGGCCTCAAGGCCGCGCTCGAGGCCAAGGGCATCCCGTTCGCCGGCGTCGAGAAGTTCGAGACCAACGACGTCGACGTGGTGCCGCAGCTCACGCGCCTGAAGCAGGCCGGCGCCGACGTGCTGTTCCTGGTCGCCAACGTGGCGCCCTCGGCCCAGGTGGTGAAGTCGCTCGACCGCATGGGCTGGTCGGTGCCGATCGTCTCCCATTGGGGGCCGGCGGGCGGCCGCTTCGGCGAACTCGCCGGCGCCAGCGCCGACAAGGTCCACTTCATCCAGACCTTCACGTTCTCGGGCAACGACGCGCCCAAGGCCACGGCCGTGCTGACGGCGCTGAAGGCCAAGTATCCGGCCGTCAAGTCGCTCGCCGACGTCACGCCGGCGGTCGGCATCGCCAACGCCTACGATGCCGCCCATCTGGTCGGCCTCGCCATCGCCAAGGCGGGCGCGACCGACGGCACCAAGATCCGCGACGCCCTCTACACGATCGACTCCTACGACGGCCTGATCAAGACCTACAAGACGCCGTTCACCAAGCAGAACCACGACGCGCTCGCGGCGTCCGACTACATCTTCACCCAGTTCAAGGGCGACGAGATCGTCCCGCTGAAGAACTGAGAACGGCCTCTGTTGCACCTCTCCCCAGCGGGGAGAGGTCGGATCTCGCGCATTGGCGCGAGATCCGGGTGAGGGGGTGCCATACTCTCCAACTGGCGCCGTAAACCCTCACCCCGGTGCGCGCTGACGCGCGCCCCGACCCTCTCCCTCAGGGAGAGGGTAAGACTGGACGTGCCGCAGTTTCTGGAGCCACACATGCTGATCACCTCCGCGATCGTCTCCGGGCTCGGGCTCGGCAGCATGTACGGGCTGATCGCGCTTGGCTTCCACGTGACCTACGTGGTGTCGAGCACGGTGAACTTCGCGCAGGGCTCGGCCATGATGCTGGGCGCCGTGCTCGGCTACGTGTTCGCCGTGAGGCTCGGCTGGCCGTGGGTGCCGGCCGCGATCCTGGCGCTGTTCCTGTGCGCCGCCTTCGGGCTCGTCATCGAGCGCGTGCTGGTGCGGCCCTTCGTCGACCGCCGCTCCGACGCCTGGCTGATGGCGACGGTCGCGGGCGGCATCGTGCTCGACAACGCCGTGCTGTTCACGTTCGGCAAGGAGCCGCGCAGCTTCCCCTCGACGCTCGCCGTCGAGCCGGTGGAGATCTTCGGCGCCGGCGTCTATCCGCTGCAGATCGTCATCCCGGTCGTCGGCCTCGGCATCGCGGTCCTGCTGCACCTCGCGCTGAGGAAGACCCGGCGTGGCAAGGCGCTGCTCGCCGTGGTGCAGAACCCCGACGCGGCGCGGCTGATGGGCATCGACGTGCGGCGCGTCGTCGCCGTCGCCTTCATGCTCTCGACCGCGCTCGCGGGTCTCGCGGGCCTCCTGATCGCGCCCCTGTTCAGCGTGCAGTCCGAGATGGGCACGCTGTTCGGCATCAAGGCCTTCGCGGTGGCGATCTTAGGGGGCATCGGCTCGGCCTGGGGCGTGATGCTGGCCGGCCTGATCTACGGGCTCACCGAGGCGCTGGTGACGGCCTATCTCGGCTCGACCTACACCCAGATCGTCGTCTTCTCGGTGGTGATCGCCGCGCTCGCCCTGATGCCCCACGGCCTCCTCGGCCGCGCCGCCGTGAGCAAGGTCTGATGACCCGTCCCCGCTCCCTGAGCTCTGGCGTGCCCTTGTCACCTCTCCCCGGCGGGGAGAGGTCGCCGCGCGCAGCGCGGCGGGTGAGCGACTGTGTTGGCTGTCAAGGGTGATCTGATGTCGGCATGGTCGTCCACCGACGTCGTCCGCGTCAAGGCGAGCGCTGGCGCGCTCCCGCTGGCGCGGCTGACGGCCTTGACACGGTCGCCCCCGGTGAACGGTTTGCGGCCGTCAGATCGACGCGCTGGCATGGGCCTGCCCTCCGTCCCACGGGCGGCCGTCGCGAACCATCGCGTCGAGGATGGTGAGGAGCTTGCGGGCGACGGCGACGAGAGCGACGAGCTTCGGCTTGCCGGCGGCGACCAGGCGGTCGCGGAACGCCTTCAGCTCCGGATTGAAGCGGGCCGCGGTCATCGCCCCCATGAACACAACCGCGCGGACGCTGCTGCGGCCGCCGCCGATGAAGCTCTTGCCCCGCCACTGGCCGGACTGGCGCGTGTCGGGGGCGAGCCCGACCAAGGCGGCGATCTGCCGCCGGTCGAGCCGACCGAGCTCGGGGAGCTCGGCGATCAGGGTGCGGGCGATGATCGGCCCGACCCCTGGGACGGAGGCGAGCAGATCCTCCTTCTCCCGCCACGCCGGCGAGCCGCGCACCGTCTCGTCGATGTCCTGGTCGAGACTGGCGAGTTCCTTCTCCAGGGCCTTCAGCAACCGCGTGATGCTCTTCTGCAGCCGCGGCGCGGTGATGCGCATGGCGCGCTGGCGCTCGGCGCCGATCATGGCGACGATCTCCCGCCGGCGGGCCACCAGGTCGGCCAGCATCCGAGTCTGGTCGTCGGGCAGAGGGCGAACCGCCGGGGCGGTCGCCTCGACGAAGTGGGCGATCACCGCCGCATCGATCGGATCGGTCTTGGCCCGCTTGCCGAGCGCCACCGCGAAGGATCGCACCTGGGCCGGGTTCACCACCACAACCGGCAGCTTCGCGGCCGCCAGGCTCGCCACCACAACCTGCTCGAAGCCGCCGGTCGCCTCCACCGCCACCAGGGCGGGGCTGAGCGGGGCGACCCGTTTGATCAGCGAATCCAGGCCGGCGGCATCGCGCGACACCTGAAACGCCTCTCCGGTCGGCCGAACCGCGACATCCAGCCGATCCTTCGACACATCGATTCCAACCGAGATCCGCTCCATCCTGTCCCGTCCTTGCAAAATCGGGCTTCGTTGCCGGCCCAAGCGACTGTTCGGGCTCGATGGAACAACGGGCGGGGGCGCTCGCTCACCCACGGGCTTGGTGTCCCTCGGGGATCTCGGCCTCCCGCCCGCCACCACGACCTCTTCCTCGGACATCAGGGTGGAGATCAAGTTACAAGGGGGGGCCGAGCCCTCCATCGGCGCCGTAAACCCTCACCCCGTGCGCGAGCAGATGCTCGCGCCCGACCCTCTCCCTCAGGGAGAGGGTCCAGCGGCCCGTCGTTACGCTTTGCGACGTCGAGGATGACGGAGGGCAAGTCGTAATGAAAAGGCCTATGTCGCTTCCTAACTCCCTGCGCGCGTCCGCGACCCCGGCCGCCATCGCGCTGCTCACCGCGGCCGCGCTCGGCTTCGCGCTGCGCGCGGAAGGGTACGCGCCCTTCGTGCTGGCACTCGTCGCGCTCACCGTCGTCGTCTGTGTCGGGCTCAACATCCTGCTCGGGCTCACCGGGCAGGTGTCGCTCGGTCATGTCGGCTTCTACGCGATCGGTGCCTATGCGGTGGCGATCCTGACGCTGGCCGGCGTCGACTTCTGGCTCGCGCTGCCGGCGGCCGGGGTGATCGCCGCCGTGGTCGGATTGCTTCTCTCGCTGCCGGCGCTCCGGGTCGCAGGTCCGACGCTCGCGATGCTCACCATCGCGTTCGCCTTCATCGTCCAGCACGGCACCATCGAATGGCGGGCGCTGACCGGCGGCGCCAACGGCCTGATGGGCCTGCCGCCGCCGGCGATCGGGACACTCGTCTTCACCGAGCGCGAGATGGCGGCGCTCGCCGTGCTGCTCGCCGGCGTCGCGCTGTGGCTCTATCACCGCATCGCGCGGAGCGCCTGGGGCAAGAGCATGGTCGCGGTGCGCGATGCCGAGATCGCGGCCCGCTCGATCGGGCTCGATCCGGTGATCGTCAAGGCGGCCGCCTTCACGCTGTCGGCCGGCTTCGCCGGGGTCGCGGGCGGCCTGTTCGCACCGCTGATGATGTTCGTCGCGCCGGACTCGTTTCCCTTCTCGCAGTCGATTCTGTTCCTGCTCGCCGTCGTGGTCGGCGGCGCCGGCGCCGTGTTCGGCCCGGTCATCGGCGCCGCGATCTGCGTCGTGCTGCCCGAGCTGTTGTCCGGCTTGGCCGAGTACCGGCTCCTGTTCTTCGGCGCGCTGCTGCTCGGCGTGCTGTGGCTCGCGCCGGAAGGCGTCATCGGCACGGTGTCGCGGTTCTGGCGGCGCGTCGATTCTCGCACCGCGGATGGCGCGGGCACCGATCTCACGGCGCTGCTGACGCCGGCCGAGCCGCAGGCGCTGCGCGTCGAGGGGCTGACGCTCGCCTTCGGCGGCATCAAGGCGGCGACCGACGTCGCCGTGACGGCCGAGCCCGGCCGAGTCACCACCATCATCGGGCCGAACGGGGCGGGCAAGACGACGGTACTGAACATGATCGGCGGCTTCTACCGCCCCGATTCCGGCAGCATCCGGCTCGGCGACCAAGATCTCGCCGGGGCGGCGAGCCACATGGTGGCGCGCTCGGGAATCGCCCGCACCTATCAGACGACGCGGCTGTTCGGCTCGCTCTCGGTCCGCGACAACATTCTGGTGGCGCTCCGTCGCGGCAGGCTCGGCGGGCTTCTGGGCCGCTTCGCCGGGCCGGACGACGAGCGGGCCGCCGAGGCGCTGCTCGGCTTCGTCGGCTATCGCGGCGCGCTGGCGACGCCCGCGGCCGATCTCGCCCATGTCGATCGTCGTCTGGTCGAGATCGCCCGGGCGCTCGCCATGCGGCCGCGCGTGCTGCTGCTCGACGAGCCGGCCGCCGGCCTGATGCGGGCCGACAAGGACACGCTCGCCGTGCTGCTGCGCCGCATCGCCGATCTCGGCATCGCCGTGATCCTGGTCGAGCACGACATGCAGCTCGTGATGGGCATCTCCGACTCGATCGTGGTGCTCGACGCCGGCGTTCCGATCGCCACCGGCACGCCCGCCGAGATCCGGCGCGACCCCAAGGTGATCAAGGCGTATCTCGGCGGCGAGACGACGGCCGGGCGCGGCCGCACCGCGCCCTGGGAGGCGCCCGTCGACGCGATCCTGACCGTGATGCGGCTGACCGCCGGCTACGGCGCGGCGCCGGTGCTGGAGAGCGTCGACCTCGATGTCCGCCCGGGTGAGACCGTGGCGCTGATCGGCGCCAACGGGGCCGGCAAGTCGACCACCATGCGGGCGCTCGCCGGCCTGCTGCGGCCGGTCGACGGCGAAGTCGTCTTCAACGACCTGCGTATCGATCATCTCGACGCGCCCGAGATCGCCGCGGCCCGGCTCGTGCTGGTGCCCGAGGGCCGGCAGGTGTTCCCGGACCTCACGGTGCGCGACAACATTCTGCTCGGCGCCCACACCCGCAGCGATCGGGACATCGACGCCGACGCCGAGCGTCTGCTCGATCTGTTCCCGCGATTGCGAGAAAGGATCGACAATCCGGCCGGTCTCCTCTCCGGCGGCGAGCAGCAGATGCTGGCGATCGTCCGCGGCCTGATGGCGCGCCCGAGAACCCTGATGCTCGACGAGCCCTCGCTCGGTCTCGCGCCGGCCGTGATCGAGGGGCTGTTCGACGTGCTGGCGCGGCTGCGCGACGAGGGCGTCACCCTCCTGCTGGTCGATCAGATGGCGCAGCTCGCCCTCGACGTCGCCGACCGCGCCTATGTGCTCGAGTCCGGCCGCGTGGTGCGGGCCGACACGGCCGCGGCGCTACGCGGCGACCCCGCCATCGAGGCGGCCTATCTCGGGCACGCGGCGGAGTGAGTTGCTTGGTGTTTGATTCACGCCGTCATCCTGAGGCGCCCGGCGAAGCCGGGCCTCGAAGGATGCCGGCCCCCGAAATCGCCGACTCTCGGGCCGTCGTCCTTCGAGGCCCGCGCGATGCGCGGGCACCTCAGGGTGACGGGGAGAGGTTGTTCCGAGCTTCGTGTTGGATCCCCTGAAAACATGCCCCTCGACCTCGTCTTCAAGAACGTCCGCCTGGTCGGCCGCGAGGCCTCGTGCGACATCGGTGTCGCCGACGGCCGCATCGTCGCGATCGAGCCCCGGATCGTGGCCGACGCGCCCGTTCAGGATCTCGCCGGCCGGCTCGCGGTCGCCGGCTTCGTCGAGACCCACATCCATCTCGACAAGTCGTGCATCCTCGACCGCTGTCGGAGCGAGCAGGGGACGCTCGCCGAGGCGATCGCCCAGGTCGCGGCCGCCAAACGCGCCTTCACCGAGGAGGACGTCCATGCGCGGGCGAAACGGACGCTGGAGAAGGCGATCCTCCACGGCACCACCCGCATGCGCACCCATGTCGAGGTCGACCCGCGCATCGGGCTGACGAGCTTCCGGGCGATCGAGCGGCTGAAATACGACTATGCCTTCGCGATCGATCTCGACGTCTGCGTGTTCCCGCAGGAGGGGCTGCTCAACGATCCGGGTGCCGAGGCGCTGCTGGTCCGATGCTGCGAGGCGGGCGCCGACACGATCGGCGGCTGCCCCTACACGGACACCGACCCGCACGGCCAGATCGAGCGCATCTTCGCGATCGCTCGAGACTACGATCTCGATGTCGACTTCCATCTCGACTTCGATCTCGATCCGACCTGGACCCATCTCGACGAAGTGTGCCGCCAGACCGACCGCTTCGGCTGGGGCGGCCGCGTCGCCATCGGCCACGTGACCAAGCTCTCGGCGATGCCGGAGGCCGCGCGGGCGGCGGCCGCCCGAAAGCTCGCCGACGCCGGCGTGGCGCTGACCGTGCTGCCGGCGACCGACCTGTTCCTCATGGGCCGCGGCCACGACCACGATGTTCCGCGCGGCGTCACCCCGGCGCATCGCCTCGCGGCCGAGGGCGTCACCTGCTCGATCGCCACCAACAACGTGCTCAACCCGTTCACGCCGTTCGGCGACTGCTCGATGGTGCGGATCGCCAATCTCTACGCCAACGTCGCCCAGCTCGGCCGCCCGGCCGAGCTGGAGACCTGCCTCGACCTGATCACCGCCGCGCCGGCGCGGCTGATGAACCTTCCCGACTACGGCATCGCGGTCGGCAACCCGGCCGATCTCGTGGTGCTCGACGCGCGCGATCCGGCCGGCGCGATCGCCGAGCTCGCCGTGCCGCTCGCCGGCTGGAAGCGCGGCCGCCGCACCTTCACGCGCGCGCCCGCCGTGCTGCATCGAGAGCTCGTTCCGGCCGGGTGAGCCGGCGCCGCTTGCGCGAGGCCGGCCGCGCCCGATACCTTCGGTCAGCCCCCCGGTCGAGGCGTGGTCGCAATGCTGGTCGTCGGTTTCCTGCTGCTCGTCGCCGTGGTCGTTCTCGCGGCGTCGGCGCTGCTCACCTGGCGGCTCGCCCGCACGATCGAGAAGGAGAACCCGCCGGTCGGCCGCCTGATCGAGGCGGGGACAGCGCGCCTTCATCTCGTCGACCTGACGCCGGAGCATCCTCCGGCTGGGGCCTCCGGTGCGCGGGATCGGCCGGCCGTGCTGCTGCTGCACGGTGCCAATGTCCAGCACACCGACATGCGCGTCGCGCTCGGCGACCGGCTCGCGCGCCGGCTGCGCGTCCTGCTGCCGGACCGGCCGGGGCAGGGCTGGTCTCGGGGGAGGGCGGCCCCGAGGTCTCCGATCCCGGCCATCAGGTGGCGCTGATTCGCATCGCCGTGGAGAAGGTCGGGGCCGGCCCGCTGATCGTCGTCGGCCACTCGCTCGGTGGCCTGATCGCGCTGCGCTACGCGCTCGACGAGCCCGGCGCCGTGAAGGGCCTGGTGCTGATCAACCCGACGACCCACCCGCGTCCGGGCGGGCTACCGTGGTTCCAGCGCGTCGCCGAGGTGGTGTTCGTCGGCCCGCTGATCTGGACCGTGCTGTTGCCGGCGACCCTGCCGATGCTGGACCGCCTGATCACCCGGCTGTTCCGGCCGGAGCCGCCGGTTCGCGACTACGCCGGTCGCACCGCGCTGGCGCTGGCGCTGACGCCGCGGCGCTTCCGCAACAGCATGAAGGAATATTCGGATCTGCGCGACCATCTCGTCGCGGTCGCCCCGCGCTACCCCGACGTGACGGTGCCGACCGTGGTGGTCGTCGCCGAGGCCGACCCGATCGTGCCGGCCGCCGTCCATGGCGACGTGCTGGCCAAGGTGCTGCCGCACGGCCGTCTCGTGCGCATTCCCGGCGCCGGTCACATGGCCCACCACCGCCACGCCGAGATCATCGCGGCCGAGATCGAGCGCCTCGCCGGTCTGCCGCCGGCCTGAGCCGCCGGACGCCGGATCGGAGCCGCACCGTCCCGGCACGGCGTCGTCCGCGCGGTTTCGCGTGACGGCCGAATTCCCCGAAGGTCCGCGGTGCCGGCCTTGCCAAGGGGCCGGGGATCATGCATCTAGAGCCCGTGGCGACCCGGTTACGGGCTGCCGCGTCCTCGTCCGGAGGAGTGTAGCTCAATTGGTCAGAGCACCGGTCTCCAAAACCGGGGGTTGGGGGTTCGAGTCCCTCCACTCCTGCCAGCCGGGGCCGACGACCTCCCTCTCTCCTTCCTGACAGTTCCCTCCTGACAGTTCCCTCCTGACAGCCTTTCCGCGGCCGACACGCGGGCCACCGCGTTCGTCCGAAAGCTGTCTCTCGAACGCGTTCTATCGAAAGCTTCCTCACGACGGCCACGCTCGACCGCAGCGGTCGCCGGTGACGGGTGGTGCGGGGCCTTGCGGCGTCGCCCGGCGCCACGGCTTTCCGGTCCACGACGGCCGGCCGGCGCCAGGGGAATCGTGGAAAGTTTCTCGGTCTTTCGACTTACGGCGCGCCGGCACAGCCGCGTGGACGGATCGTCCGCTTGGGCTATGCTGTTGCAAACAATGTGGTATTTTTTTCCTTCCGAATGGCATGCGCAATTTGTCGGGGTTGTGCTAAACGCGGTCTAGTCAACTCAGGGTATTGCGGGCGGCCGCCTTTGCGGGAGACCGTGCCGGTTCAACCTTGAAGTCGGGGCGAGGCGATGGCCGCGGAAGCCGCAATGCTTCGGGGAGGTGACGCGGATCGCGACGCGCAGGCGCCGAACCGCGAGGCGCCGACCGGCCGCATCGCGCGTCGGCTTTTCATCCATATCGGCGGTTTCGATCCGGCGCCTCCGGAGCAGGTGTATCGCCTCTTCGCCCGCGAGACGGGGCGCTTTCGCCGGGTATGGTCGGCGCTCACCACGATGACCGAGCCGGAGCATCGGCCGGACGGCGCCGACTGGACGATCGAGACCACCGGCCGCAACTGGCGGGTATCGACCCGGATCCGGCTCGTGCGCTGGGACGATCTGATGGAGGCCTACGCGGCCGCCCCGTGGTGGCGACGCATCGGGCGTGGGGTGCTGGCCTGTCTCGACTTCGTGGTCGGCGGCGCCCTCCACCGCTATGTCCGGACCGCCTGGCGCTACGCGCTGTTCTTCCTCTACCCGCCGCTCACGGTCCTCGCCTTCGCCGTCGCGGCCGGCCTCGGCGGCGCGGCGCTGAGCCGCGCGACCGGTTCGGCGCTCGCCGGCGCGCTCCTCGGCGCGGCCGCCTTCACGGCGCTTCTCTCCGGGCCTGGCCGGTGGTTCAAGCTTCCGCTGGCGTTCGATGACTGGACCTTCGCCAGCGCCTATGTCCGGGTTCCGCCGAAAATCCTGGCGGACCGGCTCGACCGGCTCGCGGCCGACATCGTCGCCGCCGCGCGCGACGGCGAGGTCGACGAGATCGTCCTGCTCGGCCACAGCCTCGGCGCGGTGCTCGCCGTCGACGCGATCGACCGGGCGCTGGCGCTGGAGCCGGACCTCGGGCGCACCGGACCTCCGGTGGCGCTGGTCACGGTCGGCTCGTCGGTCCTCAAGATCGCGCTGCACGGGCGGGCCGCCCGCTTCCGCGCGGCGCTCGCCCGGGTCGCGGTCGCGGACGGACCCTTCTGGGTCGAGTATCAGGCGTTGAGCGACGTGATGAACTTCTACAAGACCGACCCGGTCGGCGATGCGGGGCTGGTGCCGAGCGGCCGGCCGCTGGTGCGCGTCGTTCGGATCAGCCGGATGCTGGACCCCGATTACTATCGACGCATCTGGGGCCGGTTCTTTCGCCTGCATTGCCAGTTCGTTCGGGGCAACGATCGGCGCACCGCCTACGACTATTTCATGCTGGCCTGCGGACCGCTCGCCGTGCGAGAGACGGCCTGTCTGCCGGATGGCCCGGCTTCGGCGTTCGCGACCGACGGATCGTTGATCGAGCGGGCGCCGGCGAACGTCGCGGCCGAGAGGGCCGGCTCGGAGATCGTGTTGGCGCAATGACCCCGCTCATCGCGAAGCTCGCCTACGGCGCGCTCGTCGTCGGCTGGTTCGTCATTCGCTATCCGTATGCGCGGCGGGCCCGGCGGACGCCGGTGGCGTCCAGCCGCCGCGGCGTCCGGGAAAACCTCCTTCTCGGCATCTCGTTGACCGGCCTCGGACTGCTTCCGATCTTGTATGTCGTCACCGGGATGCCGCGCGTCGCCGACTACCCGTTCCAGCCCGTCCTTGCGGCGCTGGGCGGACTGGTCGCCGTCGCCGCCTTGGTGATGTTCCGGCTCTCCCACAAGGCGCTCGGCCGCAACTGGTCGATCAGCCTCGACGTCCGCGACCGCCACACGCTGGTGACCGACGGAGTCTATCGCTGGGTCCGCCATCCCATGTACACGGCCTTCTGGCTGTGGGCGCTCGCGCAGGCCCTCCTGCTGCCCAACGCGATCGCCGGTCCGGCCGGGCTGGTCGGCTTCGGCGTGCTGTTCTTCGGGCGCGTCGGCAGCGAGGAGCGGATGATGCTGGACGCGTTCGGCGACCAGTACCGCGCCTATATGGGGCGCACCCGGCGCATCATTCCGCTGGTCTACTGAGCCTCGCGGCGGCCCGTCTTCGCTCCGCGCCCCCCTCCACGCTCCCCTCCGCGACCGCCGTCTCGCACCTCGACCGCGAGTCTCGAATCGCCCCGGGATCCGGCCGCTCCTCGCCGGCGCCGTGGCGTCGCCGAGCGTCGAGCCGCCCCTCCGTCCGGTGTGCCGCCGACGGTCCACCGGGATCGTGCCGGGCCGCGTGCGAGGGCCTCGGCGAACTTGATTTCCTACACCGATATCATGGATTTCGGGGTGGTTCTTGGAAGCCTCGCATCGCGCAACTAGCACGCGCGTGTTATGGGTTAGCCGTGCGCGGAGGGCGTGTCTTTGATGCAACAACACCGCGGGAATGCGCTCGACCGACGGCGTTTTCGAGCTATCGATGGTTGCGCCGCCCGGTGTCTTGCACGACCCTTCGGCAGCTCACGTTCGACGTGGGTACTTGGGGAAAGATCACGGGGGCTCACATGTTGAAACTCGCAGTCATCGCGTCCGCCAGTCTCGCTTTGGTCGGTTCGGCCTTCGCCGCCGACATGCCGGTGCGGCAGCCGCCGCCGCCGGTCGCGGCCGTCGGCAAGGCGCCGGTCGGCAAGGCTCCGATCGGCAAGGCGCCGATCGGCAAGGCTCCGATCGGCAAGGGCCCGGTCGTCGCGAAGTACTGAGACAGGGCTCGGGCCGGCCGATCGCTCGGCCTGCCCGCTCTCGGCCGGTCCACGACCGTCCACTGCAAGACCCGGGACCGCTGGTCGTCGCGTTCGACCTGCGGTCCCGCAGCAACGTGCCGCGAGCCAGGAGGCCTCGATGTTCGACCTTTTCAATCGCAAACGTCTCGTCGCGATCGTCGCCGGCCTGTCCGCGATCGCCCTGTCGAGCGGCGTCGCGATCGATGCGGCGCAGGCGCAGGGCACCACCCTGACGCGGGTCTCCGCCGTCGGCCAGGTGGACGGCGACGTCGCCGCGCCGCGCCCGCCCAAGCCGGCCGCGAAGTCCGGCGGCCGCTACTATGTCGATTTCCGCGCCCGCACCGCGGCGAGCTACGGCCACGCCTTCATCTGGTACGGCAAGTCGGGGCAGCGCGCCGTCGAGGTGGCCGGTCTTCATCCGGCGACCGACAGCGTCATCCCTTACATTCTCGGGCACATCCTCCCGGTGCCGGCCGAGACGGGCAAGAGCTACGGCGATCTCGACGAGCAGTACCTGACCGCGAGCTACCGGGTGTACCTGACGGACGCCGAGGCCCAGAAGGTGTTCGCCTATATCAAGCGCAAGCAGGCCACCACGCTGGTGTGGAACGCCGCGACCATCAACTGTGTCGCGTTCATCTCCGACATCGCGCAATACATGGGCCTCGAGGTGCCGAGCTCGAACCTGCTGTACCCGGAAGACTGGGTGAACCGCCTGCGTGCGCTCAACCGCGGCCGCAAGGTGACGGTCAGCGCGGAGCCGGTCGGGTTCCAGAGCGACGCCCGCTGACGGGCGGAGCCGTTGCGGCGGACATCCCCGGGTGATCGACCGGATCGAAACACGCGCGGCTCGCCCCCCGGCGAGCCGTCGCCGTTCACGGCCGGTCGAGGCGACCGGGCAGGGGCGATCGACGACGTGCGATCGTTCTTCGAGCCCTTGAATTTCCCGAAGAAAATCGAGCGCCGGCCGGACCGGGTCGGCCGGGTTCTGTTGACGGCCCCGCTCGAACGTGTAAAACGGGCCGACCTAGACGTTCGAGGTTTCGGACGGGTCTGCCGGGACCGCCCCGATTTCGATTGCGATCCGAGCCTCCTGGCGTCTGGAATCCCTCGACTCCTGCCTGGTCTGAGCGTCGCCGATCGCACAGCCGGGCCGGGGGGCGGCTCTCGCGGCGGGGTGTTCGTGAGGAGAGGGAGCCGACGGCGATCCGGCCGTCGCCCGCGCGGCTTTTCACGCATTTTGGGACGATCGGAAGAGGCGATGGCGAAGGTTAGCCCGTTCAAGTTCTTGCAGGAGGTCCGCTCGGAGACCGAGAAGGTCACCTGGCCGACCCGGCGGGAGACCGCGATCACCACCGTCATGGTGTTCGTGATGTCGGCGAGCGCGGCCGTCTTCTTCCTCCTGGCCGACCAGGTCATCCGGTTCGGCGTGACGCTCGTGCTCGGGATCGGACGCTGACGCGGCGGATGATGGACATGAGCAAGCGCTGGTACATCGTTCACGCCTACTCGAATTTCGAGAACAAGGTCGCCGAATCGATCCGCGAGCAGGCGCGCCAGCGCCACCTCGAGCATCTGTTCGACGAGATTCTGGTGCCCAAGGAGAAGGTCCAGGAGGTGCGCCGCGGCCGCAAGGTCGATTCGGAGCGCAAGTTCTTCCCCGGCTACGTGCTGGTGAAGATGGACCTTACCGACGAGGCCTATCACCTCATCAAGAACACCCCGAAGGTCACCGGATTCCTCGGCAGCGACAACAAGCCGATGCCGATCTCCGAGGCCGAGGCCGGCCGCATCCTGCACCAGGTGCAGGAGGGCATCGAGCGGCCGAAGCCGACCGTCTCGTTCGAGATCGGCGAGCAGGTGCGCGTGTCGGACGGGCCGTTCGCCTCGTTCAACGGCGTGGTCGAGGAGGTCGACGACGCCCGCTCGCGCATCAAGGTCGCGGTGTCGATCTTCGGTCGCGCCACGCCGGTCGAGCTGGAGTTCGGGCAGGTCGAGAAGGTCTGACCGCAACGCCCTGTTAACTATAGTGATTCGTCCAACGGCCGGGCCTTGCCCGGCCGTTTTGCATGCGAGGCGCTGCCGCGGCGGTTCTGCGAATGCAACTCCGCAGTCTCGGCTAAGCTGTTAAAATCCTTCGAGAACAAGCTTGCCGCGGGTGCGGCCGCTCTCGATCAGCGCGTGGGCCCGCCGCAGCGTCGCCGCGTCGATGCGCCCGAGCGTCTCGGTCGCCGTGGTCTCGATGCGACCCGCGTCGACCAGATCGGCGACCTCGTCGAGCAGGCGATGTTGCTCGATCATGTCCGGCGTCTCGAACACCGGTCGGGTGAACATCAGCTCCCAGTGCAGCGAGGCGCATTTGCGCTTCAGCTTTCGCACGTCGATCGGCCCCGGATCGTCGATCAGGCCGAACCTGCCCTGCGGCGCGATGACCTCGGCAATCGCGTCGAAGTGCTGGTCGGTGCTTGTGGTGGAGAAGATATAGGGCACGGTGGCATGCCCGATGGCGGCGAGCTGCGGCGCCATCGGCTGGGTGTGGTCGATCACGTGATGGGCGCCGAGCGACCGCGCCCACTCGGCCGTCTCGGGGCGTGACGCGGTGCCGATCACGGTGACGTCGGTGAGCGCCCGCGCGAGCTGGATGGCGATCGAGCCGACCCCGCCCGCGCTGCCGATCAACAACAGGCCCGGGCCGCCGTCGCGGCCGTCCCGGCCGCGCGGAATGCCCAGACGGTCGAACATCATCTCCCAAGCCGTGATGGCCGTCAGCGGCAGCGCCGCAGCGGCCGCGAAGCCCAGCCTTGTCGGTTTGCGGCCGACGATGCGCTCGTCGACCAGGTGGAACTCGGCATTGGTGCCCGGACGGGCGATCGAGCCGGCGTAGAAGACTTCGTCGCCGGGGCTGAACAATGTGACGTCCGGCCCGACCTCGGCCACCACGCCGGCGGCGTCGTAGCCGAGAACAACCGGCTTCCCAGTGGTTTCGGTCCGCTTCCTCACTTTGGTGTCGACCGGATTCACCGACACGGCCTTCACCTCGACCAGGAGATCCCGGCCGGTCGGCACCGGCCGGTCGAGGATGAGGTCGATCAGCGATTCGGGGTCGTCGATGGGCAGCGAGCGGGTGAAGCCGACGGCACGCATGAGGTCTCTCCAGGAGGCGGGGTCGCAGGGAGCGGCTCTCGACACGAGCCCACTCCGCACCCGCAAACCTTGTCGCTACGTCCGGAGAGCGCAAGAATGCACTTTTCCGCCTCTAAGGGACCATGAGAATACTATGCCGAAGCCGTTCCGGACGTATGACTGCGGTCCCGGCTGCCCCGTGGAGGCGACGCTCGACCTCATCGACGGCAAGTGGAAGGGCGTCGTGCTCTATCACCTGCTGGACGGCTGCCTGCGCTTCAACGCGCTGCGCCGCAAGCTGCCCGGTGTCACCCAGCGGGTGCTGACCCGCCAGCTCCGCGAGCTGGAGGAGAGCGGCCTGATCGTCCGGACCGTCTATGCCGAGGTGCCGCCCCGGGTGGAGTACCGGTTGTCCGCGCGGGGCGAGAGCCTGCGCCCCGTCATCCTCGCCCTCAAGGCGTGGGGCGACGCCTATCTGGCCGAGCGCGCAGCGGTTTCCGAGGCTTCGGCGGCGGCGGCCCGAGCGCCTTCGGGACCGTCGACCGACACCGGCCCCCTTGTCTCCGAGCCCGCCCCGCGATAGAGAACCGCCACCCCGCCGCCGGCCCCCCGCCGGCGGTGGCGTCGATACGTGGGAGGAGGGACGGTTCGCCGACCGCCCTTGATCCGCACCACGAACCCTGCGAGCCGGCGGCGCCGGCGCGAAGGACTTTGCCATGGCGAAGAAAATCACAGGATACCTGAAGCTTCAGGTGCCGGCGGGAGCGGCCAATCCGTCTCCGCCGATCGGCCCCGCGCTCGGTCAGCGCGGCCTCAACATCATGGAGTTCTGCAAGGCGTTCAACGCCCAGACCCAGCAGATGGAGAAGGGATCGCCGATCCCGGTCGTCATCACCATCTATGCCGACCGTTCCTTCACGTTCGAGATGCGCACCCCGCCGGTGTCGTACTTCCTCAAGAAGGCGGCCGGCATCCAGTCGGGGGCCAAGGCGACCGGCCGCGACATCGTGGGCTCGATCACCCAGGCCCAGGTGCGCGAGATCGCCGAGAAGAAGATGAAGGACTTCAACACCGACAACATCGAGTCGGCGATGCGCATGATCGAGGGCTCCGCCCGGTCCATGGGCCTGAGCGTGAAGGGCTGATCCGATGGCTGAACATGGAAAGCGCGTGGTCGCCTCCCGCGAGGGCATCGACCGCAACAAGCTCTACCCGCTCGCCGAGGCGGTGACGCTGGTCAAGGCGCGGGCCACCGCCAAGTTCGACGAGACGATCGAGATCGCCATGAATCTCGGCGTCGATCCGCGTCACGCCGACCAGATGGTGCGCGGCGTCGTCACCCTGCCGAACGGCACCGGCCGCACGCTCCGGGTCGCCGTGTTCGCGCGCGGTGCCAAGGCCGACGAAGCCCGCGCGGCGGGCGCCGACGTGGTCGGCGCCGAGGATCTGGTGGAGCGCGTCCAGGGCGGCAACATCGACTTCGATCGCTGCATCGCCACCCCGGACCTGATGCCGCTGGTCGGCCGTCTCGGCAAGGTGCTCGGCCCGCGCGGCATGATGCCGAACCCGAAGGTCGGCACCGTGACCATGGACGTCACCGGCGCCGTCAAGGGGGCCAAGGGCGGCTCGGTCGAGTTCCGCGTCGAGAAGGCCGGCATCGTGCACGCCGGCGTCGGCAAGGCCTCGTTCGAGGCCGAGAAGCTGATCGAGAACATCAAGGCGTTCGCCGATGCGGTGTCGAAGGCCAAGCCGGCCGGTGCCAAGGGCCAGTACATCAACCGGATCGCCATCTCCTCGACGATGGGTCCGGGCGTGAAGGTCGAGCCGGGCACCGTTCTGGCCGCGGCCGCGGGCGCGCAACACTGAACTCGGCGGCGCGCGCGCCTGCGTCGCGCGCCTGCACGACACGACGAACGGCCGGGCCAGTCCCGGCCGTTTCGATTCGCGCGACATGGTCCGCCGCAGCCGGATTTCGTGGCCGCTGTGGATCGGCCCGATTTGTGTCCACGCGCCGCCATAGTGTGGGCGGGAATGCGCGCATGATACGGTCGACAGCATTGGCCAGCCGGTGCGAAGCGTTTAAGATTCCGTCAATGTTCGGATTATGTCGACGGATTCGCGCGCCGGCGTCCCGCATCGGCCGATCTGCAGACCCGGAGGTGCCCGGCGTGACCCCGTGCCGAGTGACCTGGTGCCGCGTATCGACTCTGTTTCTGGTCGCGATCCTCGCGCCGCTCGCCGGCGCGGCGCGGGCGCAGCAGACGACCATCACGACAGGCTTCGTGGTCCGTATGCCGATGCCGCTCGCGGCCGTGCCGCGGACCGACCCCGACCGGCCGACCCTCGTCGGCCACGGCCTCTCCTTCACGCGCCGCGGCACCCCGATGGCGCAGCCCGGCCGCGCCGGCCTTCTCATGGAATGCCGCCAGGGCACGCTCGAGCTGCTCGCCCTCGATCTCGACTGGCCGCCCGGCTCCGAGCCGGTCGGCGACGTCGATGTGACGGTTTTGCTCGATCAGGTCGCGAGCCCGGAGCGCTGGCGCATTCTCGGCAACGCCTATGCGCCGCCCGATCCGGCGGCGTTGCTGGAGCGCTTCCGCACCGCCCGCAGCTTCGCCCTGCAGGTGCGCACGAGCGGCGGCGAGCGCGAGCTGAGCTTCGATCTGCGCGGCGTCTCGGCCGCCGCCGGCCAGCTCCGGGCGAACTGCGCGAACTGACTCCTTCGTGAGCCGGGATTCGGCACCGATCGACGGTCGCCGTCACCAGGCGCCTGCGGCCGCGCCGTGCCCGATCAGGCCACGAAGGCGCTGCGGAGCGCACGGCTGAGCGCGAAGGCGTAGTTGTGGAGATTGGTCTCGGCGAGGGCCGGGAGATCGGCGATCATCTCCTTGCAGGCCTCGAGCTTGATGTCGGTCGGGTCGGGGCGCCGTTCGGCGAAGGCCGCCGACAACTCGGTCAGGATCAGGGGCGGGCATTTCAGGCCACCGAGCACGATCCGGCTGACCCCGCGTTCCGGGTCCGAGATCACGGCGGCGATCGCGTCGGCCGATTCGCTGACCGTCCGGGTGACCTTGTAGTACCCCCAGCGGGCCCGCTTGGACGATCGCGGCAGGCTGATCGCGGTGACGATCTCGGCCGGTCCGAGCGCGTTCATGAACGGCTCGGGATAGAACCGGGTGATCGGGATGCGGCGCTCGCCCGCCTGCGACAGCGTCACCATGGTGGCGTCGAGGGCGATCAGGGCGGTCGGCCAGTCGGCGCAAGGGTCGGCCCAGCAGGCGCTGCCGCCCAGCGTGCCGCGGTTGCGGATGTCGCGGTGGGCGATGCCGTGCGCCACGTAGGGCAGCAGACCGGCGATCGGATCGGGCACCAGCCCATCCTCCACCATCGCGTGGGTCACCATGGCCCCGATCGCGACCGTGTCGCCGTGCGCCTCGATCATGCGCAGCTCGGTCGCCTGGCCGAGATCGACGAGGACGTGCGGAGTGGTCGACCGCAGGCTCATCTGCGGGATCAGCGACTGGCCGCCCGCCATGACGACGCCGCGCTCGCCGCACTGGGCCAGCACGTTGACGGCCTCCTCGGCGCAGAGCACGCGAACGTAATCGAAATGGACGGCATCCATGCAGACGTCCAGCGAGGGCTCCTTCATGGGCGGCGTCCCAGCCGGGTGCGCACCCGATCCTCACATTGCAACGGCTCGTCTCCCCCGGCTCGACCCCGCAGGGCCGACGTCACCAGCGGCCTGCGCGGCCCGGAGCCGCGATTGTGGACCTCGAGGGCGCGTCTCGCTGTGCGAGCCGGGGCCGTGAAACGCGGCGCGTTCGGCGACAGGAAGGTCGAGCGATCGAACACGATCCTGAGCCGGGCGCGTCACGAGAAACCCCGGGGCGACGGCCCCGATCGACCCAGCTTTCACACCAGCCCCGTACTTGTCAATTTGGCAGAACACGGCCTCCGTCCGACGTTCTGGACAGCGCTCCGAATGCCCCGCGCAGGCGGGCGCCGGGTGCTGGCACGCGCCGACGGTGCGAATGCGCAGAGGCGCGGACGGGCCTCGACGCGGACGGATCGGGCCGGCCGGCCCGCCGCCGACAGGGCGGCGTCGTGGACGCCGGAAACCGACGAGACGGCTGTGATGGCCGTGCGTGCCACGTGGCGGTGCGCGTGAGGTGGTCTCGTCGAAGCGACGTCCGAGACCGCAGCCGCCCGAACGTCCGATCACCCGTCGAGCACGGCCTGCAGCTCGCGCAGATCCTGCTCGTCGACCACCGGGGCGAGATCACCGATGCGGATGTCCAGATGGGTGGCGATCTCGCGGGCGAGGTCGTGATGGCCGCGGCGGGCCGTGTCGGCGAGCACGATGCCCATCCCGAGAAGGGTGGCGGAGTGAACCGTGCCGGACAGGTCGGTGACTGTACGCATCGTCAGTCCCCCTCGATTGCTCATCATAGCATCGTATCGTTGATGCTTCGCTTACGGGCGATCGCGTAAGGGACACACCGCGGCCGTGTGGTGGGTCGCGTGGATCTGCGGCCCGCATGGCGGTGTCGTGGGCGCCGTCAGGGCGCCGACGGGGGACCGGAGGCGTCGCCGTTCGGCTTGCCGACGCCGTAGCGTGCCCGGATCGACCTCTCGATCGGGCCGCCGGCGAGCAGCACGAAGAACAGCAGGGGCAGGGCGATCGCGATCACGGTCCAGGCCGCGACCGCGCAGGCGGCGCCGAGGCTCGCCGTCACCCAGATGCAGGCGGCCGTCGTGAGGCCGCGCACCCGCGCGTCGCCGGAGCCGCGCACGATCACGCCGGCGCCGAGAAAGCCGATGCCGGTCAGGATGCCCTGGACCACGCGGCTGACGTCGGTGAGGCGGTCCTGCTCCTGGATCGAGGGATCGACGGCCGCCATCACGGCGAGCGCGGCGCCGAGCCCGACGAGGCCGAGCGTGCGCATGCCGGTCGGCTTGCCGTGCAGGTCGCGGTTGAGCCCGAGGGTCATGCCGACCACGGTGGCGGCGGTCAGGCGCAGGGCGATGTCGGTCCAGTCCATGGTCGTGCTCGATCCGGCCGAGAGGTGCGGCGGTCAGTCTGCCCCTCTCCCCGCGTGCGGGAGGCGGGGGTGCCGACGCTGTGGCACGGCGGCAGCCCGTTCGCTCACCCCGCCGTGTGCCCGCGAACATCGAGCTGACGGAGCGCGCGGTCGATCCACAGCTTGGTGAGCTTCTCCTGGGTGCCGTTCTGGGAGAGGCGGCTCCTCAGATTGGCGAAGTCGACCCGGTCGAGCTCCTGGTCCTGGTTGGCGCAGGAGAACACCACGGTCTCGGTGCCGGTCGCCGGATCCTTGTGGACCTGTAGGCACTGGGCGCAGATCTCCTTCATCATGCATTGCATCGGCGAGTTGATCGAGCCGATCGCCTTGTGGCCGGGCTTGAGGTGGGCGGCCAGCATGCCGTGGCGAGCGCGCGCGACCGCGGCCATCATGCCGTCGGAGCCGATGGCGATCACCCGGTCGACGTCGCCGAGATCGATCGGCTGGTCGCCGAGGGCACCGCTGGCGTAGGCCTCCAGCGCCGCCACCATGTTGCCGACGAAGGTCTTGTCCTGCGGCCGGTCGGCCGCGAAGCCCGGCGCCTCGTCGCAGCACCACACGATCGCGTCGGCGGCGCGCTCGATCTCGGCGACCTTGTAGCGGTCGCGGATCTGCTTGTAGCCGGCGAAGTAGAGCACCTTGCCGCCGCGGGCGCGCGCCGCCTCGCCGATCGAGAACAGCACGGCGTTGCCGAGGCCGCCGCCGATCAGCAGCACGGTCTCGCCGGGCTCGATCTCGGTCGGCGCGCCGGTCGGCCCCATCAGGATCACGGGCTCGCCGGGCCGCAGCGTGGCGCACAGATCGGACGAGCCACCCATCTCCAGCACGATGGTCGCGAGCAGGCCCTGCTCGCGGTCGGTCCAGGCACCGGTGAGGGCGAGACCCTCCATGGCGAGCGCGGTGCCGTCGACCCGAGTCGCGTAGGTCTCGTAGTTCTGCAGCCGGTAGAACTGGCCGGGCTCGAAGGCGCGCGCCGCCGCCGGCGCCTTCACCACCACCTCGACGATCGTCGGAGTGAGCCGGTTGACGGCGTGGATGGTGGCCCGCAGCTCGCGGTCGAGTTTTTGGTACAACGCGGTGCGGTCCGGCGGCGTGGTGTCGAGCGTCGCCAGCAGCCGGGCGACGACCGGGAAGCCCTGCTTGGCGCTCGCCATCGCCTTCACGACATTGCCGGCGAACGAGGGATGCAGATCGCCGAAGAAGCTCACGGCGCGCCCGTCCGCCCTTATGTCGGTCAGCACATGGGCGACGGAGGGTTTGGCGATCCGCTCCGGCGAGACCGTCGCACCCGCCTCGTCGCGGGCGCGAAAATACTTGCCGTCGAGCGCCATGGCGGCGTCTTCGCGGGCCAGCGTCGTGTTGGGCTGGGTGCCGGCCGCGACCACGATGGTGCGGGCCGGCAGCGTCACCTCGGGGTCGCCCGCCACGTCGCCCTGGCGGGCGAGCTTCAGCGCACGGGCATGGCCGTAATCGTCGAGCACCACCTCGGTCGGCGAGAGGCGCTCGGCGAACCGGATGCCTTCCTCCATCGCCTTGGCGATCTCCTCGTGATTGAGCGTGTAGCTCGGCGCCTCGACCATGCGGCGGCGATAGGCGACCGTGACGCCGCCCCAGCCCTTGACCAGCTCGGCGAGCCGCGCCGGCCGGTTTTCACGCGCTGCCGCCTCGTGTTCGGCCCTGATCTTCCGCGCGTGATCGATGAACTCGTCGGCGATCAGGGTCTCGGCCTCGCTCCAGGCGGCGCGCACCTGCGCCTCGCTGCGTTCGGCGGCGAGCGCCTCGTAGCGGGCCAGGAACTTCTCGACCTGGAGCGGATAGTAGGCGAGCGCCTCGGTCGCCGTGTCGATCGCGGTCAGACCGCCGCCGATCACGACGACGGGCAGGCGGATCTGCAGGTTGGCGATCGAGTCCGGCTTCGCCGCGCCGGTGAGCTGCAGCGCCATCAGGAAGTCGGAGGCCTGCCGCACGCCGGTGGCGAGCCCGTTCTTCATGTCGACGACGGTCGGCTTGCCGGCGCCCGTGCACAGCGCGACGTGATCGAAGCCGAGCCCGAACGCCTCGTCGATCGTCAGCGTGCCGCCGAACCTGATGCCGCCGAACATCTTGAACTGCGCCCGCCGCTCCAGCAGCAGGCGGATCAGCTTGAGGTAGTTCTTGTTCCAGCGCACCGTGATGCCGTACTCGGCGACGCCGCCGAAGCCGGCCATCACGCGGGTGCCGAGATTCTCCTCCAGCTCGGCGAGGTCGCGGATCGGCCGGAACGCCACGCGTGCGCCCGACATCTCGGTGCCGGAGATCGCCGGATCGAGGGGCTCGATCTTGAGGCCGTCGACCGCGACGACGCCGTGGCCGTCGTTCATGAGGTGATGCGCCAGCGTGAAACCGGCCGGGCCGAGGCCGACGACCAGCACGCTGCGGCCGGTGTCGGGCTTGGGCAGCGGGCGGCGCAGGTTCAGCGGGTTCCAGCGGGTGAGCAGCGAGTAGATCTCGAAGCCCCACGGCAGCGCCAGCACGTCCTTCAGGGCGCGCGTCTCGACCTGCGGGATGTCGACCGGATCCTGCTTCTGGTAGATGCACGACTTCATGCAGTCGTTGCAGATGCGGTGGCCGGTCGCCGCGCACATCGGATTGTCGACCGTCACGATCGCCAAGGCCCCGACCGTGTGGCCGCCAGCCTTGACGAGATTCATCTCGGAGATCTTCTCCTCGAGCGGGCAGCCGGCGAGCGGCACCCCGAACTCGTTGCGGCGGAAGCCGCCGGCCTTCTCCTTCAGGCCGCGCGAGCAGGAATCCTTGCCCTGGGCGTGGCACCAGATGCAGTAGTTGGCCTGATCGAGCGCGCCGGTCAGGTCGGTGCCGCAGTCGGTGAGGGCGAAGCCCTCGCGAAAGCGGCGGTGGTCGTCGGAGAGCTTGAACATCGTCACGCCCTCGACCACCTCGGTCTCGACCGGGACGAGCCGCATCGGATCGATCTTGCCGGGCGCCTTGAACAGCACACCGCCGTGGTGGCGGTGCCGGCCGTCCGCCGTGTGGGTCGCCCAGGCGGCGTAGCGGGCGAAGAGATCGAGCACCTCGGCGTGCTCGGCCTCCGTCTCGAAGATCGGCGCGACGAAGCGCGCGAAGGCGAGCTCGTCGAGCGGCCCGCCCAGCACCTTCTCGACCTCGGCCGCGAGCGCGTCGCCGTCGAAGGCCGCAGCCGCGGCCGGGCCGTATTTCTTGGCGGCGCGGCGCTGCACGAACAGGCGCTTCACGGTGTAGAGCGGGGCGAGCGCGTGGTGGCGGGCCTGGAGGTCGCGCACCTCGGCGCCGATGCCGAACAGGTCGGCGAGGAAATCTTCGACATGCGGGGCGAGCGCGATCAGCAGCTCGGATTCGTCCTTGAGCGCCAGAGCGTCCGGCGTCGCCCGGGCGACCATCAGGCGATCGTGCAGGGCCTGGTCGGCAGCCGCGAGCCAGGCCACGAAGGCGGCGTCGAGCCGCACCAGGCCGTCGCGGTTGTAGAGGTCGGCGAAGGCGAGGCCGTGGGCGAGGCGAAGTGGCGCCGCGTCGGCGCACGCGGCGGCGGACGTCGGAGGCACGGGACGCACGACGGAGTCGATCGGCGAGGTCATGTCGGGAATGCTGTCCTGGTCTACGCGGGTGCGCCCGTCGGCGCGGTCGTTTGGGGCCGAGGACGCCTATAGCACGAATCGAGATGGGCCGAATCGACCCCGCCCGTGCCGTTCGGGCGAGTTCCAGGTGAACCAACCTACCCGGACGTATTGGTTTTTGGGTTCCACCACGGTCTTTTACTACCCCCGTGATAGGACTAATGGCGCAGGCGGGGAATTAGGTGTCTTTATCGTAGGCCGAGCGGACGAGGACGCGTCTGCAGGGGGCCCGGGTGCACATGCGCCACTTAGGTCGGCGAAACTGGTCGGCGAAGTTGGTCGTTGAAACGTGGCCGACGAAACGTGATCGGCGAAAACGAGACTGTTTCCGGGCGTCGTACCGAAAAGACCGCGCGCGGCCGAGGCCGGCGACCGGCCATGCGTCGCATGCGCCGGGCCGGGCCTCGTGGCGGCGGTCGACCAGCCGGGTCGTGCCATGACCGATTCCGAATTGTCTTTCGACGTTCCGGCGCTCGTGTCGCTGTCGCGTCAGATCGAAATGCATCTCGAGCGCCTCATCGTGCAGGGTGCGCTCAAGAGCGGGCAACGTCTGTCGGAGCCCGACATCGCCAAGCGGTTCCGCACCAGCCGCTCGCCGGTGCGCGAGGCGCTGCGGCGGCTCGAGCAGGTCGGGCTCGTGGTGATCGAGCCGCGCCGCGGGGCCTCCGTGAAGGCCCCGAACGAGCGCGACATCTCCGACATGCTGGCGATCCGCGAGGCGCTGGAAGGGATGGCGGCGCGGCTCGCCGCCGCGCGGGCCGAGCCCGATGACATCGCCCGGCTCGAGGCTTGCGTCGGCGATCCGTCCGGCGCCGACGACCAGTCGAATCCCGCGCTGGTCGATTTCCACGAGGCGTTGGCGCAGGCGGCGCACAATCCGGCCCTGCAGTCGATGCTGCGCGGCTCGCTCAACCTGTTCCGGATGGTGCGGGCGATTCCGGCCGACCATCATGCCCGCAAGGCGCGCGCCGCCGAGGAGCATGCGGCGGTCGTCGCCGCGATCGTGGCCCGCGATCCCGATGCCGCCGAGGCGGCGGCGCGGCGCCACATTCTGACGATGCGGACGCAGCTGCTCGGCGCCGACGGCTCGCTGTCGGGCGGCTCGCTCGTCGGCGACGAGCCGACGGCAGCGGGTGTGGTGTTCGATGCGGCTGCGGACGCGGACGCGATCCTGACGCGCACCGCCAACGGTGCGCGCCGGCCGGTCCGCGGCGGCGCGCCGGGGAACGGCCGCGACGATCCGGCCGAGTGAGACGTCAGCCGTCTCGCCGGGCCGCCAGCGTGCGGTTCAGGCGCTCGCGCACGGCGTCGGCCTCCTCGCGCGTCCAGGTGCGGAAGCCCTCGCCGGTCTTCATCCCGAGCTTGCCCTCGGCCACCTTGCGGCGGAGGAAGTCGGTCGGCTCGGCCGAGCGGTCGAGGTGTGGCACCAGTGTCTCCTGGATGTCGAGCGTGAGGTCGAGGCCGACGAGATCGCACTGCTCGAGCGGCCCGAGCACGGCGAGTCGCGCCCCGAAGCCGGTCTTCACGACGGTGTCGATCGTCGCGGCGTCGGCGACGCCGGCGGCGAGCAGTGCGATGGCCTCGCGCTTCAAAGCGTGCTGGAGCCGGTTGCCGATGAAGCCCGGAATGTCGCGCCGCACATGCACGGGCGCCTTCCCGGCGGCGCGCAGCAGATCCATGGTCGCCGTGATCGTCGCGTCGGTGGTCCATTCGGTCTGGATCACCTCGACCAGCGGGACGAGATGCGGCGGATTCCAGAAGTGCGTGCCGACGACGCGGCCGCGACGGGTCAGGTGACGGCCGATCTCGGTGCTCGGGATCGCCGAGGAGTTGCTGGCCAGGATGGTCTCGGGCGCGACGACGTCCTCGAGCTCGGCGAACAAGGCGCGCTTGAGCGCGAGCTTCTCGGGGGCCGCCTCGAACACCACGTCGCTGCCGGCGGCCGCCGGGGCGAGACGCTCGTGAATCGCGATCTCTTGGACGACGGCGCGGTCACGCCCGAGCAGATCACACAGCCCGGCGAGCCGGTCCGGCAGGGCCGCCCGCACGGCTTCGGTGGGTTCGAAGATGCGCACCGGATGGCCGGTTGCGGCGAACAGGAAGGCGATGCCGTGGCCCATCAGGCCCCCGCCCACGACCGCGATGGTCTTGCACGTCACCTCGGTCTCCCGTGTCGAAACGCTTCGCCCGACCGGTGCGCGCCCGGCGAAGGGCGGAACGCGGCGGCGACGACGAGCGGCAAGGCCGCGAATGGCATGGGGTCAGCGGCCGCGGCGGGGCGGCTTGCAGAACGACTTGTGGAGCGCCGCGATGATCTCGCGGACCTCGGGACGGGCGAGCGAGTAGTAGACGTTCTTGCCGTCGCGACGGGTCTCGACGAGGTCGTCGGCGCGCAGCCGCGCGAGCTGCTGCGACACGGCCGGCTGGCGCAGCTTCACGGTCTGCTCGATCTCGCTGACCGACTTCTCGCCCTCGGTCAGCATGCAGAGGATGACCAGGCGCGCCTCGTGGGACAGGGCTTTCAGGAATTCGCTCGCCTCGCGGGCATTGGCCCGCATGGTGCCGAGATCGACCGCGCTGCCGGCGGAGGACGTCCGCGTGCGGCGGGCGACGGGGGTCTGAAGGTTCATGCGTGGTCCTGTCTCGGTGGCCCTGGTGTCTTCTCGATGATCGTCGTTCGACGTGGTGACGGTCCAGCTGGTAGAGGTCGCGGTGGTGTCGTTCTCAGTGGTGCGAGCCCGGGCCGAGACGCCGGCTGCCGCCGCTTTCGCGACCCAGCCACTGTTTCAGATATCACGATATCGAAGGTCTGTCAGCGCGCAGGCCGCGCGGCTCGGCGATGCGTGATCCGGTATCCGACGCTGCTGCGTCCGCGCATGCGAGGAGCTGTTTTGATAGGCGTACAAGCCGCGCGGCCCGACCATCGTCCCGGGGAGTCGTTCGTTCCGCCGGCCGGGTGGCGTTCGGGCGGCGTTCGGGCGGCGCGACCTCGTCCTGAGGGACGATCTCGTGCGAGCGTCGGCCCGGCTCCGTCCACGGCGCGTAGATGCCCTGTCGGCCGCTCGTGTCGCGGGGCTCGATCTCCTTTTTTAGGATCGTTCTGATCTGGGCGGAGGATGGTCTCGGTCACGACGACCACGCCGACGAGGTGGCGCCCCGTCCTGAAACCGTGAGCCCGGAGGCTCGCGACCGGCGCCCGCGAGCGCGCGCCGGGGCCGGTCGCCGCGGCGAACCCTTGCGCGTCGGCTAATCCGCGGACTTCACCCGCACCTTGGTGGCGATCGGACCGGTGTCGCCCACCCCCTCGACGTAGTAGAGCTCGTCGCCGCGTCCGAGCGCGTCGAAGTCGCCGGCCAGGACGCTGTTGCGGTGGAAGTAGAGGAGGCTGCCCTCGGACGTGACGAGGTAGCCGAAGTCCTGCTCCGGCTGTACCTCGGCGACCTGCCCGAGCTTCTGGTTCTGGATGTCGCTGTAGATCGCCTTGGTCTTGCCCTGCCGCTGCTCCTTGAGGCCGACGAGCTGGCGTTCGGCGATGCGGAACGCCTCGTTGATCGCCTTCTGCAGATCGGGTCGCTGATACTTGCGCTGCAGATGCTCGGGCTCGTGGCTGACGACCAGATCGGCGCGGCCCGGGATGCCGATCTCGATCCGCACCACCGGCGGAATCGAGGTGCCGTTCGACTTGGCGCGCTGATCGACCCGGACCCGACACGACGTGATCCGCTCGAACAGACGCTCGAGATCCGCGACCCGGTTGCGGATCATGGTCTCCGCCCAGTCCGAGGAGTCGATGTTGTGGAAAGCGATGTCGACGGGAACTTGCATTGGTCACCTGACAAGCGGTGAGGATGAACGCGCGGGACGATTCACAATGCCCCAATCTAGGCATTCCTGCGCGGGATTTCCAGGATGCGCGGCGGTGGACCGCGCCGTGGCGGGGGGCGCAGCGTGGCGGGAGGGCATCGTCGCCCGGATCCAGCATGGATCGGCCGGGATTGATTTTTCGCTAAGCCCCGAGCCGCGCCTGGTCCGGTCTCGCGATGACCCGAAAGCGGTCCGCTTCGCATCTGTCGCCCGACGTCGCGCCCATCCGGACGGGCGCGCGAGTGCCGAGTCACGTTTCTCGGGGCCGAAGGCGAGGCGGACGGCGGGGAGGCGAGCGCAGCGACACGGCCTGGATCCATGTCCCGCGACGGTTCGGACAAGAGCCGACGCGCGCCGTCGCGGACAGCCGTCCTGCGTCTGCTTCAGGGGATCGGGCGGACCGAGACGGCAGCGGCGCGTGGTGCGCGGCCATCAAGCCTGCGGATGGTCGGCGATGATGTTGATGCGCTCGGCCGGAACAAGTCCGAAGAGCTTGCGGGCGATCGCGCCCTTCACCCGATGAACAGGCAGGCTTCCGTCTTGCCGCCACACCGTGAGCTTCGGCGTGAGACGACCGTCGCGGCCGTTCCAGCTCACCAGATACTCGGAGATGAGACCCTTCTTCTTGATCGTCTCCAGAAAGCGGACGATCTCGTCGTGTCCGTGCAACTGGTGCTCATGTACGAACATGGGGGGCTCGCTCGCCGCCGGGCGTGGGATCGTCATCAGCACACCACAGTTTCGCAGACGCGCAAAGTCATTTTCGCAGTCGCGAATTTTTTCTCATTTTGTGCCAGAGGCGCTCGATCGAAGGTCGAACGGGGGAGGGGAGAAAGGACCGAAAACAAGGCATCCGGCACGCTCCTGAAACGAACGTCGGAGGGCCGGAATGGTTCGCTTGCATTGCAACGAAGACGGGGCATCCGGTGTATCCGGACGCCCCGTCTCGTAAAACGTGCTTCGACCTCCGTCGGCGTCAGACCACGGCGCGATCCGAGGGGATCGGCGCGGCCGGTGTCTCGGCCGGCGCGGTCGGCGGGGTCGTCGTGGCCGTCGGGTGCTCGGGGTGGTGCTCCGGCTCGCCGCCGGTGACGCCGGCCGGCAGCTGCAGCACGGTGGCGATCTGGCCCTCGCACAGGCGGGTCAAGAGGACGACCTGGCCGCTGGGGAATTCGAGCGCGTCGTGGTGCTCGTAGGGGTTGTCCATGTTGATCTGCCGGAAGCGGGCGACCCGCTCGCGCAGCTTGCGGCTCGGGAAGAAGCCCAACGCGTGATCGCACTCGACCTCATGGTCGAAGGCGAGCTCGGTGCCAGGGAGGATGCAGACCGCCACGTTGGGCACGCCCGCCTCGGAGAACCCGCGGGTGATCGAGTTGTTGAACTTGGTGGTGACCAGCGTATCGCCGACCTTCGCGGCACGCGTCGCGACGTGTTGCAGGCTGTAGTCGCACATCGGGGGCTCTCCTTTCGAGCTGACGGGGCGGCCTCTCGGCACCGGCCCCGCATGGTCCCGCACGACGAGCCGGATGCGGACCCTGTCCCGGATGCGCATCGAAGGCGCCGTCGTGCGGCGCTGTCGGCCGGCTGTCCGGACGGCACCGGATCAGCCCTCCTGCAAACGAAATCAGGGTTCCGGGGCGACGTTCCCGGCTCAAAAAAATATCTTGAAATTACTATGTGTTATTGAAGGCGAGTTTTACTTGGTGATCCAACGTCATCGGCGTTCGGCTCTCGTTTTCGTGATCGCAGAGCGCGCTCCGTTCTAGAAATCGACATGGCGACGACACGGTTCCGCCGGGGCGCGCCCTGTCGTGGCGCCGACACAACTCGGTGAACGCCAGTATTGGTCGGTGGGCGACGCAGCAAGTTCGTGTTTTGCTTTGCGTCCGGTGGAGCGCCGGGCGCGTGCCGCACCCCCGGCGCGTCCAGGCCCCGCCGACTCGACCGCGGGCGCCGTGCTCTCGCCCGCACTCGGCTCCGGCGGCCCGCCGGCCGGGGGCGGAACCGCGGTCGTCGCCGCCTCGTTCCCGTCGCGGGGTGCTCCCGTCGTGGCCGAGGGGTGAAGCAGACCGAGATGGCCTCAGGCGCCGCCTATTCGCGTTTCGTGGATCGCAAGCCGCACGAGCTGCTCTGGCGACGGCTGTCCCGGCTCGCCGGTCTGGCGGAGGGCGCCCTGTCGGATCAGGAGCGCTCGATGATCCGGCAGACCTGTGCGGCGCCGGGCGAGGTTCCGGCCGGGGCGGCGCTCTATGTCGAGGGCGAGCCGCTGAAGAAGCCCGGCGTGCTCCTCGCCGGCTGGGCCTGCCGGCTGCGCCTGCTGTCGGACGGGCGCCGACAGATCTTCGACTTTCTCCTGCCGGGCGACCTGTTCGGCCACCCCCTCGGTCCCGAGCCGTTCGCCACCACCTCGGCCGTCACCCTGACGACCGTATCGATCGCCGGGACCGGCTGCCTGTGGGAGATGGTGCGCGAGCCGGACCGCTTCCCCGGACTCGTCCGTGCGCTGGCGGTCGCACAGGCCCGCCAGCAGGCGGGGCTGCTCGACCATGTCGTCCGGCTCGGTCGCCAGACCGCCCAGGAGCGTGTCGCCCATCTGCTGCTCGAGCTCGGCCATCGGCTCGACGAGATCGGCTTTCCGCTCGGCACCTATGTTCCGCTGCCGCTGACCCAGGAGGTGATGGCCGACGCGCTCGGCCTGTCGGTCGTGCACGTCAACCGCACCCTGCAGCAGCTCAAGCGCGACCGCCTGATCGAGACCAGGGCGACGTCGGTCCGCCTGATCGACCCGGTGGCGCTCGCGACGATCGCCGATTTTCGGTTGCCGCCGGGTCGTCCGGCGGGCTCCTGAGCGGGGGCGTGCGCCAGGGGAGGCGGTCATGCGGAACTCTGCGGACGCGCCGAAGAGTCGCTTGCCCGCTCCGGGCCGTCCCCCTACGATCCGCGCCAATTCTCAACGGGCGGAAATAATTCCCAGGAGGAGTGGCCCATGCATTTCGACGACCGTCGCCGGCCGAGCCGGCGTGATGTCCTGGCCGGCGCGGCGGCCGGCGCGACCGTGCTGGCGGCGCCGGCGATCGTGCGGGCCCAGGCGAAGACCATCAAGGTCGCCGTGGTGCTGCCGCGCTCGGGCCTGTTCGCGGCCGCCGGCCAATCCTGCCATCGCGGCGCCGTGGTCGCGCCGAAGGTGCTGGCCGATCTCGGCTACGCGGTCGAGCTGATCAATGTCGACTTCGAGTCCAATGTCGACGTGGCGCGCACCCAGACCGAGCGGGCGATCGCCGAGGGGGCGCAGGCCGTGGTCGGCGCCTTCGAATCCGGCGCGACGCTGGCGATGGCGCAGGTCTGCGAGCAGCGCAAGGTGCCGCTCGTCATCAACATCGCCTCGGTGCCGCAGCTCACCGAGCAGGGCTATCAGTATCTGGTGCGCAACTTCCTCACCAACGCCCAGCTCGTCGGCAACGGGCTCAAGCTGGTGAAGGATCTGATGGCGGCGACCAACGTCCAGTTCAAGAACGCCGTCTTCGTGCATGCCAACGACACCTTCGGCACGGCCCAGCGGGCCGCCATGGACAAGCTGTTCCCGGCGGCCGAGATGCCGTTCCCGTTGGTCGAGTCGATCGCCTACGACCCGAAGGCGCAGGATCTCGCCGTCGAGGTGACCAAGATCCGCGCCGTCGCGCCCGAGCTCGTGCTCGTCACCACCCGCTCGTCCGACGCCATCAAGCTGGTGCGCGACATGGTGCGTCAGCGCTTCGAGCCGAAGGCGATCATCTCGCCCGGCTCGCCCGGCCTCTACGACGAGGAGTTCTACCAGGCGCTCGGGCCGCTGGCCGACTTCCACATCTTCAATCTGCCCTGGGCCAACACCAAGTCGCCGGTGACCCAGGCGCTCGCCGCGGCCTACCGGACCACGCATCCGAGCAATCGGTTCGAGGTCGACTGCTTCAACGCCGGCTTCACGTTCGAGGCGATCATGATCGCCGCCGACGCCTTCAAGCGCGCCGGAACGGCCGACGGCCCGACCCTGATGAAGGCCGTCAAGGAGACCAAGATCGCCGAGCATGTGATGACCGGCGGCCCGATCACGTTCGACGAGAAGGGCCAGAACAACAACATCCAGGCGTCGGTGGTGCAGAACCGCAAGCGCACCCCGACCGTGGTGCTGCCGCCCGACGTGGCGGATGCCGCTCCGGTGCTGCCGATGCCGCCCTGGCAGGGCCGGTCCTGATCGACCGTCCGGGCCCCGGACCCGTTTCCACGGCCCGGGCGCCGGTCGGCGGCCGGGCCGGGACTCCAAGGGGGCAGCCGGGCTGCCGGAACGGAGGTTGCGCACGGTCGCCGACCTGAGGTAACTCGTCGGTCACAAAATTTCCGGCACCTGTCCGAGACGGCGGCCCGACGGCCTCCGCCCGGGGAGGTGCTTTCATGTCGATATCCGTCCGATGCTCGCGATCTGGCTCAACGTCGTCGTCCAGGGAGTTCTGACCGGCCTGCTCTACGGCCTGATGGCGCTCGGCCTGTCGGTCATTTTCGGGGTGGTGCGGCTCGTCAACTTCGCGCACGGCGAGTTCGCCGTGGTCGCCATGTACGCGGCCTTCGTGCTGTTCCGCGCCTACGGGGTCGATCCACTGCTCTCGATGGTGCCGATCGCGCTCGCCTTCTTCGTCATCGGCTTCGCGCTCCAGCGCACGCTGATCAACGCTTTCGTCGGACGGCCCGACCACGAGCAGTTCATCCTGCTGGTCGGCCTCGCCATCGTGCTCGTCAATGCGGTGCTGATCGTGTTCGGGCCGGACGCCCAGCCGGCCAATCTCCCCTATGCGTTCGACAGCTACATGATCGGCCCGCTGTTCATCGACAAGGTGCGGGTCTACGCCGCGGTCGCGGCGCTCGCCGTGTGTGCGGCTCTGTTCGGCTTCTTCCGCTTCACCCGCACCGGCACGGCGATCCGGGCCTGCGCCGACAATCTGGTCGGCGCCGCCGTGATCGGGCTCGACGTGCGCAAGCTCTACGCCATCACGTTCGGCATCGGGCTCGCCTGCGTGGGCGCCGCCGGCGCCCTGATGATCATGATCTCCGACGTGGTGCCGAGCCTCGGCCCGGCCTACACGCTGCTCGCCTTCACGATCGTCATCATCGGCGGCCTCGGCTCGATGGCGGGCGCCCTGGTGGCGGGCCTCTTGATCGGCGTCTCCGAGGCGCTCGCCGGCTTCCTCATCGCCCCGTCGATGAAGAGCATGTTCTCCTTCGCCCTCCTGGTCGCCGTGCTGGTGCTGCGGCCGCAGGGCCTGCTCGGAAAGAAGCCGGCATGATCTCGCTGTGGCGCGACATGAACGGGCGCGGGCAGGTGGCGGTCGTGCTCGCCTTCCTGGTGCTGCTGCTCGCCCCCGTGGCGGCGACCCGTTATCTGCTCTCCGTCCTCACCCTGATCCTCTACTTCGTCTATGTCGGTCAGGCCTGGAACCTGATGATGGGCTACGCCGGCCAGCTGTCGCTCGGTCACGCCCTCTATGTCGGGCTCGGCGGCTACATCTCGGCGGCCCTGTGGGTGCATTTCGGCATCGGGCCGTGGCTCGGCGTCGTGCCCTCCGTCGCGATCGCGGCGATGTTCGGGGCGGCGATCGGCTGGCTCGGCTTCCGCTTCGGCATCGAGGGCGTCTACTTCGCGCTCCTCACCATCGCGTTCGCCGAGTTCACCCGCATCGGCTTCGACCACATCGGCTTCGTCGGCGGGGCCGGCGGCCTGTTCATCCCCTACGAGGAGAGCCGGCTCGGCGAATGGTGGAACCTGCGCGGCAGCCAGGTCTTCTTCTACTATCTCGCCTTCGGGATGGCGGTGCTCGCCGTGCTGCTCACGGCGCTCCTGGCGCGCTCGCGGCTCGGCTATCAGTGGCTCGCCATCCGCGAGGACGAGACGGCGGCGCGTGCGCTCGGCATCGACGTGTTCCGGGCCAAGATGAAGGCGGTGCTGATCTCCTCCTCGATGACGGCGGTCGGCGGCGTGTTCTACGCCTTCTACTACAACAGCCTGTTTCCGGCGCAGCTGTTCGACATGAGCCGCTCGATCGAGCTGATCCTCGGCCCCATCGTCGGTGGTACCGGCACGGTGTTCGGCCCGGTGATCGGCGCCTTCGTGCTCACCCCGCTCGGCGAGATCCTGATCGCCGTGACCGAGAAGGCCGGCATCAACGCACCCGGCGCCAAGGCGATCTTCTTCGGCCTGATCCTGATGGTGATCATCTATCTGGTGCCGACCGGCGTGTGGCCGTGGCTGTCGCAGAAGCTCGGCTTCGCGAGGCGCCGTCCGTGAGCGCGCTCCTGTCCGTCGTCGAGGTCGGCAAGCGCTTCCGCGGCCTGGTCGCGGTCGACCGGGTGTCGTTCGAGGTGCAGTCCGGCGAGATTTTCGCCGTGATCGGCCCGAACGGGGCCGGCAAGACCACGCTGTTCAACATGATCGCCGGCGTGCTGCCGCCCAACGAGGGCACCATCTCGTTCCGGGGCGAGCGCATCTCGGGTCGCACGCCGGATGCGGTGTGCCGGCTCGGCGTCGCCCGCACGTTCCAGATCGTCCGCCCGTTCCCGGCCCTGACCGTCGAGGACAACGTGGTGATCGGTGCGCTTCTGCACCGCACCGACATGGCGGCGGCGCGGCGCCACGCCCGCGACGTGCTCGCCACGCTCGACCTGTTCGACAAGCGCGATTATCGTGCCTCGGCGCTCACGCTCCCGGACCGCAAGCGCCTTGAGCTCGCCCGTGCGCTCGCCACCGATCCGAAGCTCCTGCTGCTCGACGAGGTGATGGCCGGTCTGCGGCCGACCGAGACCGACCGGATGGTCGACATCCTGCGTGGCGTCAACCGCGACATGGGCGTCACCATCCTCTTGATCGAGCACGTGATGCGCGCCGTGATGGCGCTCGCCGGCCACATGCTGGTGCTGCACCACGGCGCCCCGATCGCCCGTGGCCGGCCCGAGGAGGTGGTGCGCGACGAGAAGGTGATCACGTCCTATCTCGGCCAGGAGACGATCTGATGCTCTCCGTCCGCGATCTCGACGTGTTCTACGGCGACGCCCAGGCGCTCGACCGCGTCTCCTTCGAGGTCGCCGAGGGCAGCATCGTCGCCATCGTCGGCGCCAACGGCGCCGGCAAGACCTCGCTGATCCGCACCATCGCCGGGATGATCCGTCCCGCGCACGGCAGCATCACGTATCGGGGCGAGGAGATCGCCGGCCTGCCGAGCCACCGCGTCTGCAATCTCGGCATCGGCCAGGTCGCCGAGGGGCGCCAGGTGTTTCCGACCCTGACGGTCGGCGAGAACCTGGAGATGGGCGCGCTGCTGCCGCGGGCGCGCGCCAAGCGCGACGCCGAATTCGCCCGCGTGTTCCGGATGTTTCCCATCCTCGAGGAGCGGCTGAAGCAGACCGCCGGCACGCTGTCGGGCGGCGAACAGCAGATGCTCGCCATCGGCCGCTGCCTGATGGGCCAGCCCGATCTCGTGATGTTCGACGAGCCCTCGCTCGGCCTCGCCCCGGCGATCGTCCACGAGGTGCTGCGCACCATCCGCGATCTCAACGCCGCCGGCCTCACCTGCGTGCTGGTCGAGCAGAACGTCGCGCTGTCGCTCAAGCTCGCCGACCGCGCCTATGTGCTCGAGAACGGCCGCGTCACGCTGTCCGGAACCGGCGAGGAGCTCTTGGCCGACGACCGCGTCCGCCAGGCCTATCTCGGCATGTGAGCGCGGACGGGCGTCGAGTCCCGGCGCGCCGTCACCCGTCCCCGCGCGGGCAGAGGCGCGGAGCACCGCGTTCACGGCCGGTGCCTTTCACACGCCGGCGACGACGGGCCGGATCACCATGTTGTCGTTGACGGCCTTGACGCCGGGGATCTCCGCGATGGCGATCTGCAGCGCCTGCTTCTCGGCGACCGAGTCGACCATGCCCCAGACGTCGACGATGCCGTCCGTCACCGTCACGTTGACCAGGGTGGACGAGAACCACGGCTCGTCCTCCAACCGCGCCATGACGGCCCGGCGCAGATCGGCGTCGGCGACCGGGCTCGCCGGCGGGCGGTGGCGCTGCGCGGCGAGGGCGTGCAGGAGGTTCGCCCGGCTGACGATGCCGACCAGCTTGCCGTCCTTCACGATCGGCACCCGCTTGATGCGGTGGCGCTCCAAGAGGCTCGCGATCTCGGCGACCGGGGTGTCCGGCGTCGCGGTGACGAGCTCGCGCGTCATCACGTCGGCGACGCGGCGGGCGTGCTCCTTGACGAACTGGGACGCCAGCACCTCGCGGCCCATCAGCAGCTTCAGCCACCACGATCGTTCGTGACCGGTGCCCGCCTCGGCGCGTCGCACGAGGTCGCCCTCGCTGACGATGCCGACCGGACGTCCGGCCGGATCGACCACCGGGACGCCGCTGATCCGGTTCTCCAGCAGGATCGCGGCGACGTCCGGCACGGACGTGTCCGGTGTCACGGTGACGAGCGTGGTGGTCATGATGTCGGAGGCCTTCATGACGGCGGACTCCTCTTGTGCATGCGTCTTGCCCGACCCGGTCGGGGCGACGTGTCCCGGCCGCCCGGGAAAGCCATCGTGACATCATCGACCGGCGGTCGCGGCCCGCATTGACGGCGCGCAAGTCTTTCCTCGCCGATGCGAGGGGCCAGGGGCAGCGCGTCACCGATGGTCGGGGCGCGTTCGGGAATGGTTGGCTTCATACCAACGGCCATGACGGCCGACTCTCTCCGTCACCCTTTGGTGCCCGGCGAAGCCGGGCCTCGAAGGGCGACGGCATCGATCTCGGGCTTGCCCGAGATCGACATCATTGAAGCCCAAGTCGGCAACCCCGACTTGGGTGGCCGACATCCTTCGAGGCTCGCTGCGCGAGCACCTCGAGACGACGGATCGAGGTCCGGGGCCTTTTGGTCTCACCTCGACCGCGATCGCGTGTCCCGGACAAGGCGTGTCGGGCCGCAGGCCCGATGCGCCGCCGATCCGGGGCCCGGGGGCCGCAAGACGGGGGCAAGACACACGAAGGGGGCACGTCGAGGGGATGGCCGGTGGCCGGACGAGCGCCTCGCCTGATCGCCCCTGGATCCCGGCCCGCGGCACGTTGCACCGCGCCGGGGACACGGGTCCGCGCCCGAGACCGAGAGCGGAGCCGATCCGATCCGCTCAGCTGATCACGACGTCGCCGTCACGACCTCATCCTCACGATCGCACCTTCACGTAGCTGCCGGGCGCGTCCTCGATGGCCGGGAACTCGGCCGTGCCGGGCACGCGAGCCGGCACCTGGGTCGGATCGAAATGGCGGATCCATTCGAGCCAGTGCGGCCACCACGAGCCGGGGTGCTCGGTCGCTCGCTTGATCCACGCCTCGACATTGTCGCCGGCCGGCCGCTCGCCGGTCCAGTACTGGTACTTCTTGCCGGCCGGCGGGTTGATGATGCCGGCGATGTGCCCGGAGCCGGCGCAGACGAACTCGACGTCGCCGCCGAACATCTTGGCGCCGATATAGACCGACTCGGCCGGCGCGATGTGGTCCTCGCGCGCCGCCACCGTGTAGATCGGCACCAGGATCTTCTTCAGGTCGAGCTTGACTCCGTCGATCTCCATCCGGCCCTGGCTCAGATTGTTCTCCAGGTAGCAGTTGCGCAGATAGTAGGAGTGGTTGGCGGCCGGCATCCGGGTCGAGTCGGAATTCCAGTAGAGCAGGTCGAACGGGAACGGCTGCTCGCCCTTGATGTAGTTGGAGATGATGTAGGGCCAGACCAGATCGTTGGAGCGCAGGAAGTTGAAGATCATGGCCATCTTGCCGCCTTCCAGATAGCCGTGCTCCGACATCTGGCGCTCGATCGCCTCGATCTGGCTCTCGTCCGACGTGAACAGCTTGAGATCGCCGCCCTTCTCGAAATCGACCTGGGCCGTGAACATGGTGGCCGATCGGATTCGCTCCGCCGTGCTCGCCGCCGACAGATAGGCCATCGTGACCGACAGCATGGTGCCGCCGACGCAATAGCCGAGCGTGTGGGCCGACGGCGCGCCGGTGATCTTCAGCACCACGTCGAGCGCCTCCAGCGGCCCCTGTCGCATGTAGTCGGCGAAGGTCTTCTGGGCGAGGTGCTCGTCCGGGTTCACCCAAGAGATGGTGAACACCGTCACGCCGTTGTCGACCGCGTATTTGATGAACGACTTCTCGGGATTGAGATCGAGGATGTAGTACTTGTTGATCCACGGCGGGACGATCAGGAGCGGCGTCTTCAGCACCGTCGCGGTCGTCGGCGTGTACTGGATGAGCTGCATCAGCTCGTTCTGGTGCACGACCTTGCCGGGCGTGATCGCGAGATTGCGGCCGACCTCGAACTGCGAGTTGTCGGACTGCCGGATCTTCAGCTCGCCGTGGCCGGCTTCGATGTCCTCGGCCAGCATCGTCATGCCGCGCACGAGATTGTCGGCGTTGGAGCGAAGCGTGAGCCGCAGGAGCTCGGGATTGGTGAAGACGAAGTTCGACGGCGAGATCGCGTTGAGCACCTGCTTCATGTAGAAGTCCGCCTTGCGGCGGGTCAGCGGATCGAGCCCCTCGGCGTCCTCGACGAGATGGTTGGCGACTCGGCTGGTGAGCAGATAAGCCTGTTTGAGAAAGTCGAAATAGGTGTTGGTCGTCCACTCGGGATGGGAGAAGCGGCGGTCGCGCGGATCGGGCGTCGCGATCGGCGGCGACGTCTCGCCGGCGAGCCGCCGCATGGTGGTGGCCCACAGATCCAGATAGGCGTGGCCGATCGAGGTCTGCAGGTCGATGGCGCGCGTCGCGTCGCGCATCCAGTACTCCATCACCTTGCCGAACGTGGTGACGATGTCGACCACCTGCTGGGGCGGCTCGTCGTGGATCTTGCCTTCCTCGCGCGGCTTCATGTAGGCGGCGAGGGCCCGACCGCCTTGCTCCATGATGCGGGCCACGTTGGTCGCGAGCTTCTCGATGTCGACCGTGCTGGGTCCGACATCCGGCTGCGGCTTGCCCTTCGGCTTCTCGGCCTTCGCCTCCGGCTTCGGCTCCGCCTTCGGTTCCGCCTTGGTCTCGGAGCCGGGCGCCTGGGCCGGGACGGGCGTCGCTGGGGCGGGAATCTCGATCCGGGGCGCCGGTGCGGGTGCCGGCGGTGCATCCGCGCGGGTCTCGACCACGGGGGTCTCGACCACGGGGGTCTCGGCCACGGCTGCTTCCGTGACCCGGGACTCGGCCGGGTCGGCCTCGGGCAGGGGCGGGGAGACGCCTGCGTCCTCCGCCGCGGCGACGATCGCGGCCGGCGACGGGCCGGGCGCCGGCTGCGGCGGCTCGGCCTTCTCGAGTTCCTCCGGCGGGGTGGCGTCGGCGGTCGGTAGGACGGTCAGCGCGTCGGGCGACGAATCATGGCCGTTCCCCGCGACCGAAGGGTGCGGCGTCGGCCCGGGGCCGGCCTCCGGCAGCGGCGGAGTCTCGTAGCTCAGCGGCGGCAGGCCGTCCGCGGCGGAGATCAACGCTCCCTCGACGAGCGCCTCGCCGGCGCCGTCACCCGCCTCGCTGTCCGCCGCTTCGCTGTCCACCGCCTGGATGTCCGCCGTCTGGGTGTCCGCCGTCTGGGTGTCCGCCGGCTCGGCGACCGCCGGGGCGATCGGCTCGGCCCCGGTCCCCTCGCCATGAAGCGGGGCGACCTCCGGCTCGTCCGTGTCCGGCGTCATCGGCCTCTCCTGGGCGGTATCCATCGGGTAGGGCTCCTTGGTTTGGACATATTATGCCGGTACCGCAGCCGTCAGCCCAGCGTTTCATCCGACAGTTTAGATGTTGGTCACTTCGCGCCATGTCTAGAAGCGTATCGCGGCGCCCACGTGACGTTTGGGCGGACCGGCTCTCGCGGCGGCTGCCCACCGGGGCGGTCCTCGCTCTGGCGGCCGTGCTGGTCGCGGGCTGCTCGTCCATCCTGTCGGACATGCCGCAGCAGATCGGTGGGCTGCCGAGCGACGCGCCGGCGCGTCCCGCCGTGCCGCCCAGCTTTCCGGCCGTGAACGACATGCCCGAGGCCCGCGCGGAGCGCACCCTCACCGAGGCGGAGCGCAAGAAGGTGCAGGCCGACCTGGACGCCGCCCGCGCCGCCGCCGCCAAGCGCGCCGGGGCAGCCGCCCAGACGCAGGAGCGCTGACCCGGCCGCCGCACCGGAATTCCCGCCCGGTCCGGCTCCCCACCTTTACTGATCCGGCGATCGTCGTGTTAAAAGCCCCGCACGCGCCGGTCAGGCACCGATCTCGCAGCGGAGCTTTCGACATCATGGAAGAATTTCATCGGATTCGCCGTCTCCCGCCCTATGTTTTCGAGCAGGTGAACCGCGCCAAGGCCGCCGCCCGCAACGCCGGCGCCGACATCATCGATCTCGGCATGGGCAATCCCGATCTCCCGGCGCCGGCCCATGTGGTCGAGAAGCTGAAGGAGACGGCCGGCAAGTTCCGCACCGACCGCTACTCCGCCTCCAAGGGAATCGCCGGCCTGCGCCGCGCCCAGGCGGCCTATTACGGCCGTCGCTTCGGCGTGAAGCTCAATCCCGACACCCAGGTGGTGGCGACGCTCGGCTCCAAGGAGGGCTTCGCCAACATGGCGCAAGCCATCACGGCGCCGGGCGACGTCGTGCTGGTGCCGAATCCGAGCTACCCGATCCACGCCTTCGGCTTCCTGATGGCGGGCGGCGTCATCCGCTCGGTGCCGTGCAACCCGGGGCCGGAGCTGTTCCACGCGCTCGAGCGCGCCTGCGCGCACTCGATCCCGAAGCCGACCGCGCTGGTCGTCTGCTATCCGTCGAACCCGACCGCCGAGGTCGCCGATCTCGACTTCTACAAGGACGTCGTCGCCTTCGCGAAGAAGCACGATCTCATCGTGCTGTCCGACCTCGCCTATGCCGAGGTCTATTTCGACGACGTCCCGCCACCTTCGATGCTGCAGGTGCCGGGCGCCTTCGACGTCGCGGTCGAGTTCACCTCGATGTCGAAGACCTTCTCGATGCCGGGCTGGCGCATGGGCTTCGCGGTCGGCAACGAGCGTCTGATCGCGGCGCTGGCGCGGGTGAAGTCCTATCTCGACTACGGTGCCTTCACGCCCGTGCAGGTCGCCGCCACGGCCGCCTTGAACGGCCCGGAAGACTGCATCCGCGAGATGCGCGAGACCTACAAGCGCCGCCGCGACGTCCTGGTCGAGAGCTTCGGCCGGGCCGGCTGGGACGTGCCGCCGCCGCGCGCCTCGATGTTCGCCTGGTGCCCGATCCCGAAGCCGTTCGACACGCTCGGCTCGATCGAGTTCGCCACCATGCTGGTCGAGAAGGCCGAGGTGGCGGTGGCGCCGGGCGTCGGCTTCGGCGAGCACGGCGACGGGTTCGTTCGCATCGCGCTGGTGGAAAACGAACAGCGGATCCGTCAGGCGGCGCGCAACTTGCGGCGGTTTCTTGAAACCGGTCCCGAAAAGCTGCACAACGTCGTTCCCCTCGCACAGTCGCGCTGACGCGCGACTCTCCCGCTCGACAGGTCGTTCTCGAAATGGTTGCGCCGCTCAAAGTCGGTCTCGCGGGCCTCGGCACCGTCGGTGGCTCGGTCGCTCGCCTGCTGCAGAAGCAGGAGTCGAATGCGCCGGAGTCGAACGTCCTGGCGACGCGGTGCGGTCGTCCGGTGAAGCTCGTCGCGGTCTCGGCCAAGGCCGAGGCCGAGATGCACGCGCTCGGCATTCCGGGGCTGCGCTTCGTCCCGAGCCCCACGGCACTCGCCGCCGATCCGGAGATCGACGCCTTCGTCGAGCTGATGGGCGGCGCCGGTGATCCGGCCAAGTCGGCCATCGAGGCGGCGCTGTCGGCCGGCAAGCCGGTCGTCACCGCCAACAAGGCGCTGATCGCCCGCCACGGCGTGGCGCTCGCCACGCTCGCCGAGAAGCACGGCGTCGCGCTCAATTTCGAGGCGGCGGTCGGCGGTGCCATCCCCGTGGTCAAGACCCTGCGGGAAGGCTTCGCCGGCAACTCTTTCGAGCGCGTCTACGGCATCCTCAACGGCACCTGCAACTACATCCTGTCGCGGATGGAGAGCGACAAGCTCTCCTTCGCCGACTGTCTTCGCGAGGCGCAGCGGCTCGGTTATGCCGAGGCGGACCCGACCTTCGACGTCGAGGGCTTCGACACCGCCCAGAAGATCGCCATCCTGGCGAGCCTCGCCTTCGGCGTGCAGGTCGATCCCGACGCCGTCTTCGTCGAGGGCATCTCGTCGATCACGCCCGAGGATCTCGAGGCGGCGGCCGAGCTCGGCTACCGTATCAAGCTGTTGGGCGTCGCGGTGCGCACCGAGCAAGGCATCGAGCAGCGCGTCCACCCCACCATGGTGCGGCTCGATTCGCCGCTCGCCCAGGTGATGGGCGTCACCAATGCCGTGACGGTCGATCCGGCCGGCTTCCCGCCCATCACCCTGGTGGGACCGGGCGCCGGTGGGGCGGCGACCGCCTCGGCCGTGGTCGCCGATCTCGCCGACATCGCCCGCGGGCTACGCGCCGCGCCGTTCGGCCGCCCGACCGAGGCGCTGACCGGCAGCCGCCGCGCCCCGATGCAGCGCCACGAGGGCGGCTACTACATCCGGCTCGCCGCCGTCGACCGGCCCGGCACCTTCGCCACCATCGCCAAGCATCTGGCGGACGAGCACATCTCGCTCGAATCGATCGTCCAGCGGCGGCGCAACGGCGAGCCGCATGGCGGCTCCAGCCCGGACAGTGCCCAGACCCCTGCGCCGGTCATCCTGGTGACCTACGCCACGACCGAGGACGCGGTTCGCAAAGCGTTGAGCGAGATCAAGAACAGGGGTGTGATCGCGGGTAACCCTCAGGTCATCCGCATCGAGAAGAACTGACCGGACCCCCCTTCCCCCTGCGCTCCGGTCGCTTTGAAAGGATTCGACGTGAGCATGAGCGAGGTCGTCAAGGGCGATCGGAACCAGATCGCCGCCACCCGCCAGCGCGAAACTCTCGACCGCGTGCTCTCGATCGAGATCGTCCGAGTGACCGAGCGGGCCGCCGTCGCCGCCGCCCAGTGGCGCGGCCGCGGCAACGAGAAGGCCGCCGACCAGGCCGCCGTCGACGCCATGCGGCGCGAGCTGAACCGGCTGCCGATCTCCGGCACCGTGGTGATCGGCGAGGGCGAGCGCGACGAGGCGCCGATGCTGTTCATCGGCGAGCATGTCGGCAACGGCAAGGGCCCCAAGGTCGACATCGCCGTCGATCCCCTGGAGGGCACCACGCTCTGCGCCAAGGCGATGCCGGGCGCGATCGCCACCATGGCGATGGCGGAGGGCGGCTCGCTGCTCAACGCCCCCGACGTCTACATGGACAAGATCGCCATCGGGCCGGGTTACTCCAAGAACGTGGTCGATCTCGACGCGCCGCCCGAGCAGAACATCCGCTCGCTCGCCATGGCCAAGGGGGTCAAGCCGGACGAGATCACGGCGTTGATTCTCGATCGGCCGCGCCATGCCGATCTGATCGCCGCGGTGCGGCGCACCGGCGCCTCGGTGCAGCTCATCTCCGACGGCGACGTCGCCGGCGTCATCCACACGGCGGACCCGGAGACCACCGGCGTCGACATCTATCTCGGCATCGGCGGCGCCCCGGAGGGCGTGCTGGCGGCGGCCGCGCTCTCCTGCATCGGCGGCCAATTCCAGGGCCGGCTGATCCTCGACAACGAGGAGAAGCGCGAGCGCTCGCGCCGCATGGGCATCAAGGATCCCAAGAAGAAGTATCAGCTCGAGGATCTGGTCACCGGCGACTGCGTGTTCGCGGCCACCGGCATCGTCTCCGGCTCGCTCCTGCGCGGCGTGCGCTTCCGCCCCGGAATCATCGAGACCGAGACCGTGGTGATGCGCTCCACCACCGGCACGGTGCGCTGGATCCGCGCCGAGCACCGCCACTTCCAGAAGTTCCAGATGGGGTGAGGCTGGCGCTGGACCCTCAGCTTCGTCATGGCCGGGCTCGTCCCGGCCATCCACGTGTTTGCGCGGTGGCCGGCCGAAAGTCCGTGGATGGCCGGGACAGGCCCGGCCATGACGGCTCTGGGCGTCCGAGCTGCGTATGACCCCCTTCCTCGGCGTCGAGAAATCCGCCACCGGGCGCGTGTGGCGCGACCGGCTGGACGAGCGCGCCGCGCAGCGCGCGGTCGCCATCGTGCAGCGGCACGGCACGCCCGAGCTGCTCGCCCGCGTGCTGGCCGGGCGCGGCGTCGAGCCCGACGCCGTGCCGGCGCATCTCGACCCGACCATCCGCCGGCTGATGCCGGATCCGGCCGTGCTGACCGACATGGAGGCGGCGGCCGCGCGCCTCGCCGACGCGGTGGAGCGGAGCGAGCGCGTCACCGTGTTCGGCGACTACGACGTCGACGGGGCGACCGCGAGCGCCCTGATGACGCTGGTGCTGCGCCAGTGCGGCCTCGATCCCGACATCTACATCCCGGACCGGATCTTCGAGGGCTACGGTCCGAACGTCGACGCGATCCGCCAGATCGCCGCGCGAAAGACCACGCTGATCGTCGCGGTCGACTGCGGCACGTCGAGCTACGAGCCGTTCGCGGAGGCGAAGAGGCTCGGGGTCGACGTGGTGGTGGTCGATCATCACATGGCGGACGAGACGCTGCCGCCGGCCGTCGCGCTGGTGAACCCGAACCGCCAGGACGATCTCTCCAAGCTCGGGCATCTGTGCGCGGTCGGGCTGGTGTTCATGACCGTGGTGGCGCTGGTGCGCGAGCTGCGCCGGCGCGGCTTCTGGAGCGAGCTGCGGCCGCAGCCGGATCTTCTCGAATACGTCGACATCGTCGCGCTCGGCACCGTCGCCGACGTGGTGCCGCTCGTCGGGCTGAACCGCGCCTTCGTGGCGAAGGGCCTGATCGGCATGAGGCGGCGCGAGCGCGTCGGCCTCACGGCCCTGATGGACGTGGCGCGGCTCGCCGGTCCGCCGGAGGCGTGGCACCTCGGGTTCCTGCTCGGCCCGCGGATCAACGCCGGCGGGCGGATCGGGCGGGCCGATCTCGGCGCTCGGCTGCTCACGCTCGACGATCCGGTCGAGGCGCAGACCATCGCGGCCGAGCTCGACCGGCTCAACCGCGAGCGCCAGGTGATCGAGCAGGCCGCGGTCGCCGAGGCCGAGGCGGAGGCGATGGCGGCGCTCGGCCTGGAGGAGAAGGGCGCCGTCGTGGTGACGGCGGCGGCCGGCTGGCATCCGGGCGTCGTCGGCCTCGTCGCTGCGCGGCTCAAGGAGCGGTTCGGCCGCCCGGCCTTCGCCATCGCCATGGAGCCGGGCGAGACCGGCACCGGCTCGGGCCGCTCGATCCCGGGCGTCGATCTCGGCCGCGCCGTCAAGCAGGCCCTGCACGAAGGGCTGCTGGTGAAGGGCGGCGGGCACGCCATGGCGGCCGGCGTGACGTTGAGGAAATCCGCGCTCGGCGCCTTCCGGGCGTTTCTCGAGGAGAGGCTGGCGCCGGCCGTCGAGGTGGCGCGACGGGATCATTCGCTCAAGATCGACGGCGCCGTCTCGGCCGCCGCCGTGACGCCGGATCTGTGCCGCACGCTGGCGCTGGCCGGCCCCTACGGCTCCGGCAATCCGGAGCCGATCCTCGCGCTGCCGAACCACACGGTCGCCTATGCGGACGAGGTCGGGCAGGCGCATGTGAAGGTGCGGCTGAAGGGCGGCGACGGCGCCGTCGTCGAGGCGATCGCATTCCGCTCCGCCGGCCAGCCGCTCGGCCGCGCGCTGCTGGAGAGCCGCGGCCGGCGCGTGCATGTCGCCGGCGGCCTCGCCGTCGACCGCTGGCAGGGCGCCGAGCGCGCCCAGCTCCGCATCCTCGACGTCGCCGCGAGCGAGCCGACCGGGCTGCGCTGATCAGGCGTGCCGGGCCTCCGTGGTCGGCGCCGCGGCGGCGACCGCGCGGCGCAACCAGGCGAGGCCGTCGTCCGCGGTCAGCCGGCGCGGCCAGGCCTGCACCACCTCGAAGCCGGGCAGCGGAAACGGCGGTGGCGCCGTGGCGAGGCCGAGCCGGGCGGCGAGCGGCGCCAGCGCCCGGGCCGGCTCGGTGGCGACCAGGTCGGTCGCCGCGAGAATCTCCGGCGCGACCAGAAAATGCCCGACCGTGGTGACGACGCGGCGACGCACGGCCTTTCGCCGCAGCGCGTCGTCGACCATGCCGGACGGCTCGCCCGACAGCGACACCTGCAGATGGTCGAGCGCCGCGTAGCGGGCGAGCGTCAGCCGCCGTGAAAAGGCCGGATGGTCCTTTCGTGCCGCGCAGAGGAAGCTCTCGGTGAACAAAGGCGCCCGTGCGAAGCGGGCCGGCGCCTTCGGAAAATGCCCGACGATCAGCTCGGCATCGCCGTCCTCCAGCAGCGCGAAGCCGGTGGCGTGGCTGGTGTGGCGTACCACCAGCTCCACGTTCGGGGCACTTGCTCGCAGCGCCGCGGCCAGGCGCGGCAGAACCACGAAGGCGACGTAGTCCGACATGCCGAGCGTGAACCGACGCGTCGCCCGCGCCGCATCGAAGCTCTCGCCCGACGTCAACATGGCGCCGATCTCGGTCAGCACGGCGGCGACGCGCGGGGCGAGGCGCAGCGCGGCCGCGGTCGGCGCGAGACCGGCGGGCGTGCGCACGAACAGCGGATCGGAGAGCAGCCCCCGCAATCGCGCGAGTGCGTGGCTCACCGCCGGCTGGGTGAGATGCAGCCGCGCCGCGGCGCGCGTGACGCTGCGCTCGGCGGCGAGCGCGTCGAGAACGACGAGCAGATTCAGGTCGATGCTGCGCAGATTAATTCCATGCATATCGATCCTATAAAACATGAATTAGGCGGATGAAAGCCGCGCGCCTATGTGTCTGCCGGTTCCACCGCCACAAGGAGCGCCGCCATGGACGCCGCCCGTCCCGACACCCGCTACGAGCGGGGCCTGAAGAACCTCGCCGCCATCGACGGCGCCGCCGGCGAGCGCGTGATCGACGCCCTCGCCGACGTCGCGCCCGACTTCGCCCGGCTCCTGATCGAGTTCCCGTTCGGCGACATCTACGACCGACCGGGCCTCGATCTGCGATCGCGTGAGATCGCCACCGTCGCGGCGCTCGCCGCGCTCGGTAACGCCCGCCCGCAGCTCGAGGTGCATCTCCACGCGGCGCTGAACGTCGGCGTGAGCCGCGAGGAGCTGATCGAGATCCTGATGCAGATGGCCGTCTATGCCGGCTTCCCGGCGGCCCTGAACGGGCTGTTCGCTGCCAAGGCGGTTTTCGCCGAGCGCGACGCCGTCGCCGCGGGGAGGGCGCCATGAGCACCACCCGACGCGCCGTGATCTTTGCCGGCGTCTCGACGGCGGCGGGTCTCGTCGTCGGCCGGACGGCCGCGGCCGAGCCGTCCGGCCCGGACGGGGGCGAGGTGCTGCATCGCGGCTTACGCTCGCCGGTCGGCATGGTGCTCGGGCCGGACGGCAGCCTGCAGGTCGCCAACTGGAGCGGCGGCACGGTGGAGCGCCTGATGCCGGACGGTACCCGCACCGTGGTCGCGTCGGTGCGCAGCCCGGCCGGCCTCGCCGTCGACCGGGACGGGCGCCTGCACGTCGCCCTCTACGGCGACGACCAAGTCGTGCGCCTCGACGGGTCGCGGATCGTCACGGTGGCGGACAGGCTGGCGACGCCGGTCGGCATCGCGTTCGACGGCGCCGGCCGGCTGGTGGTCGCCAACCGGCGCAGCGGCGATCTTCTGGCGATCGCACCCGACCGTGGCCGCACCGTACTGGCCGGCGGCCTGCCGATGCCGACCGGTGTCGCGCCCACCGCCGACGGCGGCTTCGTGATCGCCAATTACGGTGGCGGAATCGTGCGGCTTCTCGCCGACGGCCGCCGCCAGGAGGTCGCCGCCGATCTCGTGCGGCCCGCCGCCGGGATCGTGGTTGACCGGAGCGGCCGCGTCTTCGCGGTCGACTACGGCGGCGACGCGGTCCGCGAGGTGCTTTTCGACGGCGGCTCCCGGGTGATCGCGGCGGCGATCCCGAGCCCGGTCGGCCTCGCGATCGGACCCGACGGGGTGCTCTATGTCGGTGCCTGGGGCGACGGCACGGTCCGCCGCGTCGTGCCGCCGCCACCGCGTCCGCGGCTCCGGCCGTGATCGGCCGACCGCCCGCGGTGCCGGCGCGTCGAAACAAGAAGCCCGGGCCGTTCTGGCCCGGGCTCGAGGGGGGGTCTTAACGTCGGCGGCTTTCTGCCGCTCTGGTCTGGGCTCGCAGCCGAGCCGAACGGACCACGCCGGTGGGGCGGCTACGCGGCCCGGATCGTGTTCAGGAACTTGCCGACCTCGAGCTTGAGGCGGTTGCTCTCGCTGGACAGCGACTGCGCCGAGGAGAGCACCTGCGAGGAGGCCGAGCCGGTCTCGGCGGCGCCGCGATCGACTTCGCCGATGTTCGTCGCGACCTCGGTGGTGCCCGACGCCGCCTGCTGGACGTTGCGGGCGATCTCCTGGGTGGCGGCCCCTTGCTCCTCGATCGCCGCGGCGATCGAGGCCGAGATATCGGCGATGCGGCCGATGGTGCCGCCGATCTCCTTGATGGCCAAGACCGAGTCCTGTGTCGCCGCCTGCATCCCGGTGATCTGGGCCGAGATGTCGCCGGTCGCCTTGCCGGTCTGGGCGGCGAGCGCCTTGACCTCCTGTGCGACGACCGCGAAGCCCTTGCCGGCCTCGCCGGCCCGGGCGGCCTCGATGGTCGCGTTCAACGCGAGCAGATTGGTCTGCTCGGCGATCGCCGTGATCAGCTTGACGACGTCGCCGATGCGCGCCGCCGCCTGCGACAGCTCGTTGATGCGGCCGTCGGTCTTCTCGGCCTGCTTCACGGCCTCGTTGGCGATGCGGCTCGACTCCTGCACCTGACGGCTGATCTCGTGCACCGAGGAGGCCATCTCGTTGGTGGCGGAGGCGACCGACTGGACGTTGGTCGAGGCGAGCTCGGAGGCCGACGCGACCTTGGTGGAGAGGCGCTGCGTCGTCTCGGCCGTGCGGGTGAGCGTGCCGGCGGCGCGCTCGAGCTCGCCGGACGCCGACGACACTGTCTCGATGATCTCGCCCACCGCGGCCTCGAAGCTGTCAGCGAGGCTGTGCATCTCGACGCGGCGCTGCGCCTCGGTCTTGGCCTGGTCCTCGGCGCGCTGCGCGATCATGCGCTGCAGGTCGTCGCGCATCCGGCGCAGCGTCGCCGCAAGCGTGCCGACCTCGTCGGCCTGCTCGACGTCGAGCTGCCGGCCGAAGTCGCCGGCCGCGATGCCTTCGGCGAAGGTCACGCTCTTGCGGATCGGCGACGAGATGCTGCGCGCCGCGACCCACATCAGCGCGATCGCGCCGAGCGCGACGACGAGACCGACCACGAGCTGCCACATCGTTGTTCTGGTGGCACGGGTGTCGAGCGCGTCGGTGAGCTTGCGGGCGTCGGCCAGCACCACGTCCTGCGGCACCTGGATCAGCACCGACCACGGCTTGCCGGTGTGGCCCATGGCGATGGGCGCGAAGGCGCGCAGCAGCTTGGTCTGCGGGTCGAGCTCGACCGACTCCTCGCCCTTCTTGATGTGGGAGAGATCGGCCTGGGCGTTCTTGTTGAAGGTCGACATCGGCTGTCCGATAAGGTCGGCACGGCCCGAATGCGCCACGATCAGGCCCTCGTCGCTGAGGATCACGATCTCGTTCTTGCCGCCGTAGACGGTCCGGCTCAGCTCGGTGGCGAGCTTCTGGACGAAGTCGAGGTTGAAGTCCGTGCCGGCGAGGCCGCGGAACTTGCCGTCGATCATGACCGGGACCGACAGGGTGGCGAGATAGACGCTCTTGCCCTGTACGATGTAGGGCAGGGGGCCGAGCACGCTTTCTTTGGCGCCCTCCTGCAGGCCGATGTACCAGCCGCCCTTCATCACGCCGTTGGGGTGGCGGTCGCGGCTGTCGTACTCGACCAGCGGCTGGATCGCGATCTTGCCGTCCTGGCCGCGGGTCCAGTACGGCAGGAACCGGCCGGTCGCGTCGGAGCCGGCGTCGCGGCGATTCCTGAACTCGCCGTCGCGTCCGTCGAGCGCGCCCGGCTCCCAAGCCGAATAGGTGCCGTTGAGCTGCGGGTTCTGCTTGAGCACGTCGAGCAGGATGCGATTGAGCTGATCGCGGCGCAGGTCGTTCGGGGTCGCCTCGCCGCCCTTGGAGGCGAGCACGCCGAAGCTCTCGGCCATGGTTCGGGCCGCCACCATCGCGACCGTGAACTCACGCTGCACGGCGCGCGCCTCGCGCGCCGCGAGATACTGCAGCGTCTCGCGGCCGTTGCGCTCCAGCAGCGACGAGACGCTCTGGTCGACGAACTGGTTGTTCCAGGACGAGGAGAGCACGCCGTAGCCGACCAGCACGCCGGCCGTGCCGACCAGGCAGACGCCGGCCAGCGAGGCGATCTTCGACTGAATGGATTTGGCGATGAACGATGGGAGCTTCATGGGAGAGAGCCTCGGCGTCGATGCAGTGGGACCGTCGGCCGGCGACACTCGAGGGGTGCCCCTGACGAGGGGGCCCGGGTCGAGGCGCCGCAGGGGTGTGCCGGAGCCGTCAAGACGCGAGAATTGTCGGCGAAACGATAAAAATGTCTGTCTATCAGGTCCGCGTCATCTGCAAATCGGCTCTGCATGATCACGTAATTCGGAGTCGACGAGGAGCGTCGGACAGCCATCTACATCCTTTGTATGAGGACGCTTCCAAGGCTCGGACGCATCGTTCGAAACTGAGCACGCCGGGCATCGCCGACATCGACGAAAAAGCCCGGGCCGTTCTGGCCCGGGCTCGAGGGGGGGTCTTAACGTCGGCGGCTTTCTGCCGCTCTGGTCTGGGCTCGCAGCCGAGCCGAACGGACCACGCCGGTGGGGCGGCTACGCGGCCCGGATCGTGTTCAGGAACTTGCCGACCTCGAGCTTGAGGCGGTTGCTCTCGCTGGACAGCGACTGCGCCGAGGAGAGCACCTGCGAGGAGGCCGAGCCGGTCTCGGCGGCGCCGCGATCGACTTCGCCGATGTTCGTCGCGACCTCGGTGGTGCCCGACGCCGCCTGCTGGACGTTGCGGGCGATCTCGCTGGTCGCCGCACCCTGCTCCTCCACGGCGGCCGCGATGGTGGCGGCGATCTCGGCGATCTTCCCGATGGTGCCGCCGATCTCCTTGATGGCCGTGACCGAGTCGCTGGTCGCCGACTGCATCTCGGCGATCTGGGCCGAGATGTCGCCGGTCGCCTTGCCGGTCTGGGCGGCGAGCGCCTTGACCTCTTGCGCGACGACCGCGAAGCCCTTGCCGGCCTCGCCGGCCCGGGCGGCCTCGATGGTCGCGTTGAGGGCGAGCAGGTTGGTCTGCTCGGCGATGGCCGTGATCAGCTTGATCACGTCGCCGATGCGGCTCGCCGCCTGCGAGAGCTGATTGATGCGACTGTCGGTCTTCTCGGCCTGTCGCACGGCCTCGTTGGCGATGCGGCTCGACTCCTGCACCTGACGGCTGATCTCGTGCACCGAGGAGGCCATCTCGTTGGTGGCGGAGGCGACCGACTGAACGTTGGTGGAGGCCTGCTCGGACGCCGAGGCGACCCGGGTGGCGAGGCTCTGCGTGGTCTCGGCCGTGCGGGTGAGCGTGCCGGCCGCGGCCTCCAGCTCGGTCGAGGCGGACGACACCGTCTCGATGATCTCCCCCACCGCGGCCTCGAACGTGTCGGCCAGCTTCTGCATCTCGGCCTTGCGCTCGGCGACGGCGCGCTTCTCGGCCTCCTGCTGCTCGCGTTGCATGCGCTGCTTGTCGAGGCCGTTCTGCTTGAACACGAGGGCCGCCTTGGCGATGTCGCCGACCTCGTCGCCGCGCTCGGTGCCGGCGATCTCGATCGAGAAATCGTCCTTGGCGAGCGTCTGCAGGCTCGCGACCGAGGCGCCGATCGGCCGGGCGATGCCGAACTGGCCGATGAAGAAGCCGAGCGCCAGCGCGCCGAGGATGCCGACCGACGCGACCGTGACGATGGTGTTGCGGCCGCTCGTGGCGGTCTCCTCGCCCTTGGCCGACAGCTCCTTCACCAGCTTGTCGAGTTCGGTGAAGTACTCGCGGGTGCGGGTGCGCGCCTTCTCCTGGGCCTCGCGGCTGGCCACGACCTCCTTGTTGAGGCGATCGAGCTGCTCGGCCGAGGGCGGCAGCGACATCGTGCGCACGAAGGCGAGGGTCGCGTCCAGCTCCTTGAAGTACGCGGCGGCCATCGGGCTGAAATCGGCGAGGAAGCGGCGATCGAGATCGGTCGAGGCGAGCTTCTTGATCCGCTCGTATCGTTCCTCGAACAGCTTGCGCTCGCGCTCGATGCGGCCCGTCGCGTCCTGGATGATGTCGGGCCGCGGGTTGGCGTTCATGCGGTACTCGGCCCGGTTCATCGCCAGCAGGTTGATGTTGAGCTGCGACGACAGCGTGTTCTTTTCGCCGGCCAGTTGCGCTTGGCTGGACACGTCGGACAGCACCGACAGTGCGTTGAGCGCCACGACGCTGATCACCACGGCCGCGACGCCGAGCAGCGCGATGACGGACAGGATCTTCGGCAGGATGCGAATTTTGGACAGCAGGGACATCGACGGCTCCAGGCAGGCGAGCATGGGCCCGCGCGCCGCAGCGGCACGCGGAGGACAGCGGTTCTCCCGGGTTGCGGGGACCGTGACGACGAGGGTTTCCTGGCTGCTCCGGGCACCTGGGCGACGGGGCAGGGCACGCGACCGGGCTCGAGCGAGCCGGCAAGAGCGGACGACGGAGAACGTTCGCCCAGCACCATTTCTGGGGCAAATCGATTAAAATTTGTTTTCTGCAAAGTAAAGGGCGCTAAGGCCGAGAACCAATACATAAGCATTAGGCGCGCATCGGGCCTGGTTTCTTCGCCCGGTTCGCATTCACCAATTCCGACTATCGTGTTGCGAAGCGGGGGCCGTCGAAGGCTGTGCGCGATCTGGTCGTTCGCGGCTCGAAGCGGTGTCGGCGTCACGCCGGACCCGGGACACGAGGCCGCGTCGCGCGCCGATCGCGCCTCACCCGGCCTCCGTCGGCCACAGCCAGGCGGCACCGCGCACGCCGCTCGAGTCGCCGTGGCGGTTCTTCACGATCGCCGTGTCGAGCCGGTCCGTGAAGGCGTGGCGCGCGACGCGCGCCGGCAGCGCGGTGTAGAGTGCGTCGATGTTGGAGAGGCCGCCGCCCAGCACGATCACGTCCGGGTCGATGACGTCGACCACCATGGCGAGGCCGCGCGCCGCCCGATCGAGATAATCCTCGAAGCACTTTTGCGCGATCGGGTCGCCCGCCGCAGCGGTGGTGACGATCTCACCCGGCGTCGCCGCTCGCCCGCTCGCATGAAAGAAGTCACGGGCGAGGCCGGGGCCGGACAGAAACGTCTCCAGGCAGCCGTGGCGGCCGCAATAGCAGGCGGGACCGGGCCGCTCGTCGTCGCGCGGCCAGGGCAGGGGCGCATGCCCCCACTCGCCGGCGATGCCGTTGCGTCCGGTGACCACGCGGCCGTCGACCACGACGCCGCCGCCCACCCCGGTGCCGAGGATGACGCCGAACACCACGCGCGCGCCGGCGGCGGCCCCGTCGGTCGCCTCCGACACGGCGAAGCAGTTGGCGTCGTTCTCCAGCCGCACCGCCCGCCCGAGCGTTCGGGCGAGATCACGATCGAGCGGCTTGCCGTTGAGGACGACGCTGTTGGAGTTCTTCAACAGGCCGGTCGCCGGCGAGATCGCGCCCGGCGTGGCGATGCCGACCGTGCCGCGCATTCCGAGCGTCGCCTCGGCCGCGGCGACGAGGCCCGCGATCGCCGCGAGCGTCCCCGCGTAGTCGCCCGCCGGCGTCGCCACGCGGCGACGCCACAGCGCGGTGCCGTCGTCGCCGAGTGCCAGCCCCTCGATCTTGGTGCCGCCGAGATCGATCCCGATCCGCATGATTCACCGCCCGCCCCTCTGCGGACGAGCGATGCCACCGTGGCAGCGGCGGCGCAACCGCGACCGACACGGCACCGTTCGCCGCTCGTCGCCGGGAAAAAGGCGGGATCCCAGGGGCGACAAAGCCGGACGGCCTGGATGCCCCGCCTTCGCGGGCATGAGCGGAGAACCGGGCGGACGCGGCGACCGATTCGGCGACCGATTCAGCTCATGCGCCGGCGCAGCGCGCTGGCGATCTCGCCGGCGCCCAGCATGGTGCCGTCGTCGCCCTCGATCAGCAGCACGGCGTGACCGGTGCGGCTCATATGGGCGGCCCAGCCGATCGCCTCGTCCATGCTGGCGGCGTCCTTGTGGAGAAGCTTGTCCCGCTCCAGCGGCGAGATGTCGTCCGCGCCGGCCGGCGCGCTGTAGATCCGGTACATGCTGCGCTCCTTCGCTGATGGATCGAACGGCGGAAGCCAATCAGAACCGCGGCGCGATCGGTTGAGCGAGATCAAGTCGTTCGGGCCGATCGCCGCGACCCGTCACCGCAGCCCGGTGATGCGGCCGTGCAACGGTCGCGGCCCGGGCGTCCGCCGTTCGGGGTGCAAAGCTTGACCGGGACGAAGGTTCCGCCATCCTTCGCCGAAACGGCGCGAGGGGGACGGGATGCGCGCGATCGGACGAGGTGTCGGGGCTTCGGCCCGCCGGAGAGTCCTGGGTGCGCTGGTGGGCACGGCCGTCTGGGCCGGTGGACTCGCTCCGGCCGTGGCCGGCGAGATCGACCCCGGCGCCACCGCGTTCCTGCAGACCGTGTCGCTCCCGATGCCGGCGGTCAGCCGCGTCATCTTCTGTCACGGCTTCGGCTGTGCCTTCCGCACCGAGATCGGCCTCGGCCCGGGCGACCGCGCCCAGATGGCGAGCCTGATGGCGGCCGGGCGGGCCTCGCCCGCCGCCGAGCGGGCCGCCATCGCCAAGACCGAGGTGTGGTTCGAGAAGCGGGTCGCCCCGCTCACCGGCACGGCCAAGGCGAAGGCGCGGGCCGGCGGCCTCGGCCACGCCAACGACCGCACCCAGTTCGACTGCATCGACGCGACCGTCAACACCACGTCGCTGCTGATCGTGCTGCAGGAGCTCGGGCTGATGAAGTACCACCGGGTCGGCGAGCCGATCTCGCGCCTGCTCACCGGCGGCGGGCCGCACTACACGGCGGTGATCACCGAGATCAAGTCGGGCGCCGAATGGACCGTCGACCCGTGGACCCACAATCACGGCGAGCTGCCCGATGTCTGGCCGGTCGCGAAGTGGAAGGCGGGGGGGTAGGGGAACGCCTTCCCACCGGCATGCCCGCGCTTGTCGCAGGCATCCACGTCTTTTCAGCGTGGCCCAGACGTGGATGGCCGGGTCGCGCCCACGGCTGTCCGGCACGGATTGTGCTTTATGCGGCGAGCCTCGGTTGGT